>JAQUMI010000016.1 GCA_028718225.1 Candidatus Omnitrophota bacterium
AAAGCGGGAAAAAATTGGTGGCCGGATGCTATTTATCTAACTATTTTATCTGCTGGAATTGGTAGGGCGAATATTTTGACGCCTTCTGCTAATTCTGGGCACCTCATTTATTTCTTTAATTTTCTTATCGGTTTAATATTTATTGGACTTTGGGTTGCTATCTGGACCAATGCTTTTAGAGTCGTTTTCCGATATTTCAAAGAAACAATTAATAGAAGACGTAGTTCTATCTAAGCGGATGGGGTGGCCTGAATTCAAATTGTCCTTTAGCGGGTGGCTTGGACTGGTTTCGTAGCGGGGCGTTGAGGCAAGGAGCGGGCACGGTTCACCCGCTATACAGAGACCAGTGAGAGCGACGCAGCCGAACCGAGCGTAAGTTTTGCCACGCTGGGGCAAAACAAGCGTCCCCGCGAGAAACAGTCCAAGACAGGCCCTGCGTAAGGGCTATGGAGAAGCAAGCCAGCCGCGATAAGAAAGGATATTGCATGTTTGACAAGATGAAGGGGTTAATGGAGATGCAGAGGAAGATGGAGGCAGTAAAGAAGGAATTAGAGAGCACGAATTTTGATATACAGAGCCCGGATGGCTCGGTAAAAATTACCATGAACGGCACCCAGGAAGTAAAAGAGGTAGTGATCAAAGATAATTTGGATGCAGAGGCAAAAGCTGCCTTAGAGAATGCTTTAAAAGATACCTTTAACCGCGCGATTAAACGTTCGCAAGAGATCGGGACCCAGAAGATGAAGAATGCGGTCGGGTTTAATTTACCGGGTTTAACCTAAAATGAGAATTTTAGTCATTGGTTCAGGCGGCCGGGAACATGCGCTGGCCTGGAAGATCGCTCAGTCCAAGCTCTGCACTAAGCTTTTCTGCGCTCCGGGCAACGCCGGCATAGCCCAGATTGCCGAGTGCGTGAATATTCAGGTTGAAGATATCGGAGGATTATTAGAGTTTGTTGAGAAAGAAAAAATAGATTTAACGGTGGTGGGTCCGGAAATCCCGCTTTCTTTAGGGATAGTTGACGAATTCTCCAGGTATGGCTTAAAAATATTCGGGCCCAAAAGAGCTGCTGCCCGTCTGGAAGCCAGTAAAATCTTTTCCAAAGAGTTGATGGCTAAATATAACGTGCCGACTGCTCATTTTAAGATTTTTGATGATTTGCAGGAAGCGCAAAGATATATAGAGAGAATCGGCGCGCCCTGCGTAGTAAAAGCTGACGGGCTGGCTGCGGGAAAAGGCGTAGTCGTCGCCAAGACTACCAACGAGGCAAAACAGGCGGCAGTGGCCATGATGCAGGAGAGGGTCTTCGGTGAATCCGGCAACCGGATCATCATCGAAGAGTGCCTTCAGGGAGAGGAAGTTTCCATTATTGTAATCACCGATTCCAAAGAGGTGCGGGCTTTGGCCTCCAGCCAGGACCATAAGAGAGTGTTTGATAATGACAGCGGACCGAATACCGGCGGCATGGGCGCGTATTCGCCTGCGCCGATAGTAACTCCGGAATTATTCCGGGAAATTATGGATAAAGTAATTTTTCCTACCCTGGGCGGCTTAGCTAAAGAAGGCATAGATTACCGCGGGGTTTTGTATGCCGGGATAATGCTCACTAAAGACGGCCCGAAGACCTTGGAATTCAACGCGCGCTTCGGCGACCCGGAGACCCAGGCGATTTTGCCGAGATTAAAATCCGATTTACTGGAAATAATGCTGGCAACCGCCGAGCAAAAATTAAACCGGATAAAGGCATTAGAGTGGGATGCGCGTACTTGCGTTTGTGTAGTCTGCGCCTCCGGTGGATATCCCGGGAGTTACGAGAAAGGAAAAGAAATTTTCGGCCTGGATAAGGCAGCCGAGGTACAGGATGTAGTCGTATTCCACGCCGGGACAAAATCAATGGGTAATAGAGTTATAACCCACGGCGGGCGCGTCCTGGGCGTAACCGGCTTAGGCAGGACTGTAAGCGAGGCAATGGAGAAGGCCTATGCAGCAGTCCGGAAGATTAGTTTTCGGGGGATGCATTACCGGCATGATATCGGCAGGAAAGCCCTGAGATATTAAGTAAAAAGGAGGAAGAGATGAGTAAAATAAGCATCATCATGGGGAGCGCATCGGATTTAGGGACAGTCAATGAGACAGTCAAGGTCCTCAAGGATTTTGGAGCAGATTTTGAACTCAGGGTTTTATCCGCGCACAGAGCGCCGGATAACTTAAAAAAGTATGTAAAAGAGGCAGTTGACAAAGGCTTTAAAGTTTTTATCGGAGCTGCCGGGGGAGCTGCGGCCTTAGCCGGGGTCATCGCCAGCAACACTACTTTGCCGGTAATCGGCGTGCCGATCGAAACCAAGAGTTTAAAAGGCCTGGATTCTTTACTCTCCACAGTGCAGATGCCTACGGGAGTGCCGGTTGCAACTATGGCGATAGGTAAGCCTGGGGCGAGGAACGCCGCTATATTTGCCTTGGAGATCCTGGGAGTCAGTGATAAAAAAATACAGGCAAAATTAGCCCGCTATAAAACTAAGATGCGCATTAAACTCAAGAAATGAATTTATGGTTCCAACCAGAATACTTAGGATAGATTTTCTCGATATCAAGGATGAGGATATCCGCGAGGCAGCCGACAGCATAAGGTCCGGCGGTTTAGTAATTATTCCTACCGAAACGGTTTATGGCGTAGCCGTGAATATGCTGCATCAGGAAGCGGTGGAAAGATTATATGCCATTAAACAACGGCCCAAAGATAAGCCTTTTTCTATAGCGATTGATAAAAAAGAAAGAGTGGAGGAATTTGCCCGCGCTATCCCGATTGCCGCTTATAAATTAATGAGTAAATTTTGGCCCGGGCCGTTAACTCTGGTCCTTAAAGGGATTGAACAGCCAAGCGTGGGGCTGCGTATACCGGATGATGAGATTGCTTTGCGGATTATCGAGCAGACAAAGGCTCCGGTGCTTCTTCCTTCAGCCAATCTTTTCGGAAAGCCGGCGCCGGTAAATTTTGAGGCAGCCATCCAGGACTTAGACGGCCGGGTGGACCTGGCTGTTGACTCCGGGCCGGTAAAATTAGGGATGGAATCCTCAATTGTAGATGTAAGAGTTGAGCCGTTGCAGATAACCCGAGTAGGCGCGCTAAGCCGGGAGGATATCTTTAAGGCCGCGTTGAATAAAAATATTCTTTTTATCTGTACTGGAAATTCCTGCCGTTCGGTTATTGCCGAAGCGCTTTTAAAAAATATGCTGTTTGAGCAAAAGCGGGAAGATGTAGAAGTTGCTTCGGCCGGGGTAATGATCCTCTCGGGAGTAGGGGCTTCGCAAGGCGCCAGGATAGTATTATCCCGGAAGGGCATAGATGTCTCCGGCCACGTTGCGCAGCAAGTTACTCGGGAGATGATCAAGAGATCCGACCTTATCCTGGTTATGGAGAGGGTGCACGAAGAAGAAATATTAAAAATCGTTCCCGAGGTAAAAAATAGGGTGTTTTTGTTAAGAGAATTTGCTAAAATAGAGGAGAATAATCTGGATATCGTTGATCCGATAGGCAAGTCGCTGGATTTTTACGAACAGACATTTATCCATATAAAAGAAGCCTTAGAAAGGGTGATTAAACTGATATGAAAAAAATACTTATTGCTGCTGACCATGGCGGGTTTGCCTTAAAAGAAAGTTTAAAGCCGTATTTGAAAAAGATGGGCTTTAGCGTCTGTGACCTCGGGGCTTTTAGCAGAAAGCGGTGCGATTATCCGGCCTTGGCCTACAATCTGGCCAGGCAAATCAGGCAGGGGATGCTTAAAAAAGGCATCCTGATTTGTAAAAGCGGCATAGGCAATTCCATCGTCGCTAATCGCGTGCCGGGTGTACGCGCGGCGTTATGCAATAATGTGAAAGTTGCGCGCTTGTCCCGCGAACATAACGACAGCAATGTTTTGGTCCTGGGCTCAATTTTCGTTAAATCTCCCTTGGCTAAGAAGATAACCGCTGCCTGGTTAAAAGCGGAATTTCAGGGCGGCAGGCACGAACGCAGGCTTAATCAAATTAAAACAATTGAAAGAAAGGTAAGAGGTGGTTTAAGGTGAAGTTTTTAAAAACTGTTGACCCGCAGGTTTATGCGTCTATCCGGAATGAAATCAAGAGGCAGGAGGAGAACCTAGAGCTGATTGCTTCGGAGAATTTTACCTCTCTGGCTGTGCTTGAGGCTCAAGGGTCGGTCTTGACCAATAAATATGCCGAAGGGTATCCGGGCAATCGCTGGTACGGAGGGTGTGAGAATATGGATGAGGTAGAGCGCCTGGCCATTGAGCGGGCCAAGAAATTATTCGGCGCCGAACACGTCAATGTCCAGCCGCATTCAGGTTCACAGGCGAATATGGCGGTTTATTTTGCGGCGCTTGTTCCGGGGGATACGGGTTTAGCCATGGACCTGGCCAGCGGCGGGCATCTTACCCACGGCCATCCGCACAATTTTTCAGGCAGGTTCTTTAAAATGGTCGGTTACGGAGTATACCGTAAAACGGAGATGCTGGATTATGACCGGATCATGGACCTGGCCAAAAAGCATAAACCAAAAATGATCCTGGCCGGAGCTTCGGCCTATCCGCGAAAATTAGATTTTAAGGTTTTCCGGAAGATCTGCGATAAAGTCGGCGCTTATTTATTCGTGGATATGGCGCATATTGCGGGCCTGGTCGCCGCTGGTAGCCATCCTTCGCCTGTGCCTTATGCGGAGTTTGTCAGTTCCACGACACACAAGACCCTGCGCGGCCCGCGCGGCGGGTTTATTATCTGCCGCAAGGAATTTGCCCGGCAGATTGATGCCCAGATTTTTCCTGGGATCCAGGGCGGGCCCCTGATGCATGTAATCGCCGGCAAGGCCGTCTCATTTAAAGCAGCGATGAGCCCGAAGTTCCGCGCTTACCAGAGGCAGGTAGTCCGGAATTGCAAGGAACTGGCTAAAGATTTAGCGCACAAGGGTTTTCGTATTGTTTCCGGCGGGACAGATAACCATTTGCTGCTCGTGGATTTAAGCGAAAAAGGCGTTACCGGGAGCGACGCTTCCAATATCCTGGGCAAAATCAATATTACGGTGAATAAAAACCTCATACCTTTTGATAAGAAGAGCGCCGGCGTAACCAGCGGCATACGTATCGGAACGCCCGCAGTGACTACCCGGGGCTTAAAAGAGTTCCATATGCGTAAAATAGCCCAGTTTATTAATGCGGCCATAGAGGCTAGCGATGACCCTAAAAAATTGGGGGCGCTTAAAAAAGAAGTCTTAAATTTAGCCGGAAAGTTTCCGTTATATCCGCAGCTGGTAAAGGAAAAATGAAGAAAAAAACTATTCTGTCTAAACGTCCAAGTTGGGATGAGTATTTTTTAGAGGTTGCCAGGCTGGTTGCTAAGAGGTCAACCTGCCTGCGGCGCAGCGTCGGCGCGGTCCTGGTGAAAGACAAAAGGATACTGGCTACTGGCTATAACGGCGCTCCGGCGGGCTTAAAACATTGCGCGGATGTCGGCTGTATGCGCCAGAAGCTTAAAATCCCTTCCGGAGAACGCCACGAGCTCTGCCGGGCCCTGCATGCCGAGCAGAATGCTCTTATCCAGGCTTCTTTATACGGGATAAGCGTCAAGGGAAGTACGCTTTATGCTACCTGCCAGCCGTGCGTGATCTGCGTAAAAATGCTGATTAACGCCGGAATAAGAGAAATCGTGATTGCCGGGGCTTATCCGGATAAAATGGCCGCTGATTTTTTAAAAGAAGCCGGAATAAAGGTAAAGAAAATAAAATGAAGTGCCCCTATTGCAATTATAAAGAGGATAAGGTAGTGGATTCGCGCTCAACCGCGGAAGAATCCGCGGTCCGCCGCCGCCGCGAATGCCTTAAATGCGGCAAGCGTTTTACTACTTATGAATATATTGAAGAAGTCTCGCTTATGGTGATTAAGAAAGATGGCCGCCGCGAGCCGTTTGACCGCAAAAAGATCCTCGCCGGGATCATCCGCGCCTGCGAAAAAAGGCCGGTCAGCATTGAAAAGATGGAAGAGATAGTCAGTTGGGTGGAGCGGGCTATTCAGAAAAAGAGCGACCGCGAAGTATCTTCAGACCGTATCGGGGAATTAGTAATGGAGAAGTTAAAGTCCCTGGACGATGTTGCCTATGTGCGTTTTGCTTCGGTTTACCGGCAATTTAAAGACGTAGGCCAGTTTATGGTGGAGTTAAAAGATATCCTGGGCAAAGAAAAGCCGCTCCTGCGGCGTTCGATTAAGGCCAGGTAGAAAGAGCAGTATATGATTGAAATGGAATTGAACAAAATTGTAATTGATGAGAAAAGGCATGACCAGTTGATTGTCTTGAGAGAGAAGAACGGAGAAAAGGTCCTGCCTATTGTAATCGGCCTGCCTGAAGCCTCGGCAATAAAGATGAAGATAAGCGGGTTTGCGCCCCCTCGGCCGTTAACCCACGACTTGCTGCATGCAACCATAGAATTCCTGGAAGCGAAAGTAGAGAAGGTTATTATTGATAAACTGGAGGAAAATACTTTTCACGCCAAGTTAGTCCTTAAGACCGCAGCGGGCACTGAAAAAATGATTGATGCCCGGCCTTCGGATAGTATTGCCCTGGCGGTAAGGGCGCACGCACCTATATTTGTCGAAGACGAGATCATTAAACAATCGGCAATATTCAATCAGGATAAATGAATGGAGATAGGGAAACGGTCCCCATCAAGCCACTCGCTTAGGGAATATCAAATAATATGCCCTCTTCTTTAAAATTCTCCCCTAAAGACCAGAAGATCCTCAAAGACATTTATAATTTCGCCCGAAACAGAGGCGTAAAGCTATATTTGGTGGGGGGAGTATTGCGGGATCTGATCTTGAAAAAAGAAAAGGCGAATCCGGATTTTGATTTTGCCGTTAAAAACCGCGCCATAAGTTTTGGCCGCTCCCTGGCTTATAAGCTAAAAGCGGGTTTTGTGGCTTTGGATCAAGAGCATGGCGCCTGCCGGGCCGTAAAAAAAATAGGCGCAAAAACCTATACTTTTGATTTTTCGGATTTTCGCGGCAAGGGCCTGGAAGAAGATTTACGCAAGCGCGATTTCACTATAAATTCGCTAGCCCTGGAACTGGGAAAAGTTTTCGGAAATAAAGATTTGAATAACGTTTTGCTAGATTTATACGGAGCAAGGCAAGACTTAAAACGTAAAATAATCCGCTTGGTAAATAAAAAATCTTTCCGCGAAGATCCGTTACGCATCTTACGCGCCTTTAGTTTTGCTGCACGGCTGGGTTTTGCCATTGATCGAGAGGCGCTTAATCTGGCCAAGTCTGGAAAAGCGAAGCTGGTGAAAGTCTCCTTTGAGCGCATCCGCGAAGAGTTGTTTAAGATATTGAAGAGTGATAAGGCTCACGCCTGCCTGGTAACTTTGGATAAATTAAAAATATTGGAGGTTATCTTTCCTGAATTAAAGAAGATGCGTGGGATAGGCCAGGGCCCGTATCATCATTTGGATGTTAAGCAGCACACCCTAGAGTCTGTCCGGCAGATAGAGCGGATATTAGAGAATATAAAGGATAAGGAAACCCGGAATTTTTTTGATGCGTATATCTGCGCAGATAGGTCGCGGCGGCAGCTCCTGAAATTAGCCGCTCTCCTGCATGATATCGGAAAACCCAAAACCCTGCGCCGGAAAAAAGGCAGGATCACTTTTCACGGACATGAAAGGTTGGGGGTAGTTTTAAGCGAGGGTATTGCCAGGAGGCTTAAGCTTTCCAATGAGGAGTCTTATTCTTTACGCAAAATCATCCTTTGCCACCTGCGGCCCGGATACCTGGCAGAGAGCGGGCATCCTACGGCGCGGGCGAGGTTCAGATTTTTCCGGGATGCCGGCAGAGAGGCCTTATCCGTGTTGTTATTATCACTGGCTGACCAACGGGCGACCCAGGGTCCTTTAGCTACAGCCGAAAGCCGCCGGCGTCATGAAAAGGTAGTTCGGCGTTTGATCCGGGAAAATTCGGAAAAAGGTAAAGAAAAGAAAAAAGCCCGGCTGCTGGACGGCAACGACATAATGAAAAAATTTAAACTCGCCCCTTCGCCCTTAATCGGTAAAATTTTAGCTGAACTAGAAGAGCTTCAGGCCATCGGTAAAGTTAAAACCAGGCAGGAGGCCTTTAAGGCAGCAGCCAGGTTAGCCCCATGATAAAAAAAATAATCATTATTGTTTCCATCTGCCTGTTTGTGCTGGCTATCCTGGTTAGCGGAGGCATAATTTACCTGAATAATGTTTTCCTGCCTAAAACAATCCGCAGCCTGCTTGTTCGATCCATTGAAGAACAGACTAATCTCCGGGTTAGCTTAGGGGCTTTGCGGGTCAATATATTCAAAGGGCTGGTTTTAAGTAACCTGGAGATATATAACCAGGATAGCGTGCTCGTCAAGATAAAGGAAGCTTCCTGTATCTTCCTTCCGTTCCCGGCCTTCCGTAAACAAATTATCATTCCTAGCGTAAATATAAAATCCGCGCAGGTATTCCTGGAGAGGAGAGAAGACAAGACCTTTAATTTAGAAGATTTATTTCCAACCCCAAAAGCGCCTATTGCCGGCACCCCGGGCGCTCTTGACTCCGTTAAGCCAGGCGCAGGAAGCGCGTTAAAAAAAGGATTCCAGTTTTCGGTTTACCGCGTTAATATTTCCAATGCCCGGATTATCTTTCGGGATGCTACTTTTACCCCGGCCTTTATGAAGAGTATAGAAAATATTAATTTCACTCTTTATTTATCTTTGCCGGCTTCGGCCAGGTTTAAACTCTCCGCTTTAATTGCGTCTAGCCAGCCGATGAATTTAAGCGCCTACGGAGAATATAAAATCGCTTCCCGTGAATTAAATTCCAGGTTGACCGTGCGTAATTTTTCTCCCGGGGATTTTACTGTTTATTACGGGCTTTGGGGATTAAAGATAGACGGTTTGCTTAACGCGGACGCTAATTTCAAGATGAAAGGCAATGCCCTTTTTGCCGATACCCAGGTGCAGAGTAAAAATCTAAATATTCAACAGGGGAAGATCAAGGTTAAGGCGGATATAAGCTCAAGTGTTATTTTAGAGTATGGTTTAAGTGATAAAAAATTTCACTACTCCGGAAGCAGCAGTATCGCTAATGCTTTCATTTCCGGGTTAAAGTTTGTGGATACGCTCAGCGCGGTCAACTGCGACCTGACTTTTAATAATTCGGGATTAAGCACCGAAAATTTAACCGCCAGTATCTTTGGTATTCCGGTTAACGCCAAGGTAGCCCTGAATGATTTTAATGCTCCGGAATTAAGCCTGACTGCCCATGCCGAGCTTAGCCTGGCGTCTTTGCCGGGCCTGTTAAAGGATAAGTTTAAATTCAATTTTCCGGGGACAATAGCCGGGCAGGGAAATTTATCTTTAGCGTTAGAGGGCAGGCTTAAAGAGCAGGCTTTGGCGCGCCTGGATCTGGCCCTAAAATCGGATACGCTTTCTTTAGCCGCTAACTTAAGCTTACAAAATAGGCTGCTTAAGATAGCCAAGTGTTCGGGTCGCTATTTTGCTTCTGAATTTTCTATAGCCGGTACTATCAACAGCGTAAACCCCGCCTCAACCAGTATGGATTTAAGCGGAGGAGTAAGCGTTGACTTAAGAGATTTAAAATCCGCCTTGCCCGGATTTAAAGGGCAACTGGAGAAGATTAATCCGGAAGGTAGAGTTAAGGCACAATTTAATCTATCCGGTAAGAGCAAGGACCCGAAAGATTACATTGTCGAGGCCCAGCTTTCCAGCGATGAAATCTCTTTATATGGCCTGAAAGGAACGGATTTATTTATTAGCTATAGCCAGGCCAACGGTTTAGCCAATATGGAAGCTGCTCGTCTGTCTCTCTACAACGGTTCGCTGGAGGCGGCGCTTACCGCTAACCTTGGCTCTCAAGATATCCCTTATTGGTTTACTGCCGCTCTGCAGGGCGTAGAGATTAAAGAATTGAAAAAAGATACCCTGGCTAAGAATAAAGATATTTCAGGGATTATCCAGGGAGGGGTCAAGGCCAGCGGATTTTTAAGCGGCTTGGCCGATACGCAAGGCGCAGGCAGGATCTCAATTACCCAGGGTAAGCTTTGGGAGCTGGATTTGTTCAAAGGCATGGGTAAATTATTATTCTCCCAGGAGTTCGCCAATATTACATTTTCTGAAGGTGCCTGTGAGTTCGTTATTCAGGATAAAGCTATTTCTACCGACGAACTGATATTAAAAAGCAGCATGGTTAATCTGGCCGGCCCGGTCAAAATCGGGTTTGATAGTTCCATTAACGCCAGGTTTAATATTGATATTATCAGTGAGCTGATCCCCTTAACCGGGACTTTTAAAGATATCGCTACGGCATTAGTAAGCCAAGGCCAGAAGTTCGCAGTGATTACTATCAGCGGGACATTGAAAAAGCCGAGATACGGTTTTCAGGCTGCGGTCACGGATATCATCAAGGGTTTAGCGGATACTTTTCTTAAAAAATTATGATATTTATGCTATAATCAAAAAATAAAAAAAGGAGAGCGATGTTTATAGAAAAATCCGGAAGATTAAAACTGTTGGCTTTAGCCTTGTTTTATGTTTTGGCTTTGTCCTTTTTTTCATTAAATGCCTATGCGGATAGGGCAAGGGATCAGGCGCAGGAGGGGGCTTTTGCCAAAGCGCAGGAATCCATGGATTTTGCCCCCAAGGCTTATCGTCAGGAATTAGGCAAGCCGGTAGTCGTAGAGGAGGAATATTACGCGCAGGAATTGGATTCCCGTACGCGCTTTATGCCTTCGGCAGGAGCTAAATCTCAATCCGGAAGCGTGGGGTTAGTGGCTTCGGCCGCAGAATATAGTTATCAGATCAAGGCTTTCGGCAAATTGCCCGTTCAGTTTGCCGTAGGCAGTAAATATATCGGTATAAATAATTCTACTAATGTTAAGTTACCGGCGCAGCTAACCGCAGTAGATTTCGGCGTACAGGCCACTCTGCCGTTTTTTAACTTCAATAAGACTTATTTTACTATCGGCCTTGCTCCATCGTTTTACGGCGATAACTGGGATTTCCGTTCCGAGTCATTCCATTTTCTTCAGCGCTATTTTATGATTTACCAGCCAACTGAAAAATTGACCTTTGTTTACGGGGTGCAGTATTCTCCGGGGTTCAAGCCGGCAGTCTCTCCGATTGTCGGGCTTATCTATAGGCCTAATGACAGGCTTACTTTTAATATCCTCCCCGATAATCCGGAAATCTCTTATGCGTTGAATAAGAAATGGACGGTTTTTGCCGAAGGCAACTGGACGAGCGACGAATATAAGGTAACCCAGGACGACCTTAAAAATACGGTACTTAACTATAACGAAATACGCGCCGGCGCAGGCCTCAGGTGCGCGATAAATAAAAATATTGAAAGCTCTCTTTCTCTGGGCGGGGTCTTTAACCGTTCTATTGAATACCGGCAGGATAGCCAGGGCAAGGTTGCACTGAACAACGGTCTCTACACCGAATTCCGCCTGGATATTACCATGTAATCTCACGGGAAATAATATGCTGCGCAATAAAATATTCCTTAGCGAAAAAAATATCCCTAAAAAATGGTACAACCTGGCCGCGGACCTGCCAACGCCAATGCTTCCTCCGCTCGGCCCTGACGGCAGTCCGCTGGAACCTAAGATGCTGGCCAAAGTTTTTCCGATGAACTTGATTGAGCAGGAGGTATCTACTAAACGCTGGATAGATATTCCGGAAGAGATCTTAGAGATCCTTTACCGCTGGAGGCCGGCGCCTTTACGCCGGGCAGTATACTTAGAGCAATATTTAAAAACTCCGGCGCGGATCTATTATAAAGATGAAAGCGTAAGCCCCGCCGGCAGCCATAAGCCCAATACCGCCGTAGCCCAGGCCTGGTATAATAAGAAATTTGGGATAAAGAAACTGACTACGGAAACCGGCGCCGGGCAGTGGGGTTGCGCTTTGGCTTTTGCCTGTAATTTAATCGGCCTGGAATGCAAGGTGTATATGGTGCGCATCAGCTTTGACCAGAAGCCGCTGCGCAAGATTATGATGGGTGTCTGGGGGGCAAAATGCGTAGCCAGCCCGAGTAATGAAACTAATACCGGAAGGGAAATTTTAAAAAAGATGCCGTCTACCCCGGGGAGCTTGGGGATGGCTATAAGCGAAGCGGTAGAAGAAGCAGTCAGCGATAAGAGCGGCAAGACGCGTTATTCCTTGGGGAGCGTATTAAACCACGTATTGCTGCATCAGACGATTATCGGCCTGGAGGCCAAGAAACAATTGGCTTTAGCCGGGGAGAAGAAGCCGGATATTATTATCGGCTGCGTCGGTGGAGGAAGCAATTTTGCCGGTTTAGCTTTTCCTTTTCTCTACGATAAGATTCACGGCGCAAAAATCAGAATCATACCGGTTGAGCCCACTGCCTGTCCGACGCTAACCCGGGGGCCTTTTGCTTATGATTTCGGCGATACCGCCGGCCTCACTCCGCTCCTGCCCATGTATACCTTAGGGCATAGTTTTGTCCCGGCGCCCATACATGCCGGAGGCCTGCGTTATCACGGCATGGCGCCTTTAGTCAGCCAGGCCATTATAGACGGTTTGGTCGAGCCGGCTGCCTATGACCAGGTAAAATGTTACGAATCAGCCCTGCTCTGGATGAAGACCGAAGGGGCAATTCCCGCTCCCGAAACAAGCCACGCCATTGCCTGCGTTATTGATGAAGCGTTTAAGGCTAAAAAAGAAGGCAAGAAAAAAACTATCCTTTTTAGTTACAGCGGCCACGGCTTGATGGACCTGGCCGGGTATGAAAAATTTTTAAGCGGTAAATTATTGGAATACCATTTGCCCGAGGAAGACTTAAAAAAATCATTAAAAGCAATCAGGGGTTTTCCCAAGCCTAAGAAACATAAAAGGGCCTAAAGTTACATGATGAGGGTTCTTTCCGGTTTATTTCTAATATTAGTTCTGGTTTCATTAGCCTATGCCGACAGGGTTTATCTTAAGAACGGCCGTAGCCTAGAGGGGATTGTCAAGAGCGATAACGGTGATGCTGTTGAATTGGAAGTAGGAGTTACTTCTTCAGTAACTTTTCTCAAAAGCGGGATAGAGAAGATTGTTAAAACCTCTGCGGCTGATTCGGTTCTCCTGCGCCAGGAATGGGAAAAGCATAAACGCGCAGTTGAGAAAAAAATAGCTGAACTTCAAACTAAAGAGGAAAAGAAGCCAGCTGAAGTAACTTTTTCCCGTAATCCTGGGGGGATAGCAGTCAGCGTCATGCTGGAGGATAAAGTCAGCGCCAGGATGGTTTTAGATACAGGGGCTTCACTGGTAATAATTACCCAGGATATTGCCGGGAAATTAGGAATAGATTTGTCCGGCGCTCAACCGGATTTGAAAGTGCAGGTAGCTGACGGCCGGCAGGTTAATGCTAGACGTCTGGTTATCCAGACTATGGAAGTGCAGGGTGCCCGGGCGGATAAGGTTGAAGCTGCGGTTTTACTCGGCGATGCAGGAAATCTGGGTTTTGGCGACGGGCTGCTCGGGATGTCATTTTTAAAAAGATTTAATTTTGAGGTAGATCAAAAAGAGAAGAAATTGACCCTGGAGAAATTATGAGGCGTGAGGATTAATGAAGATCAAAGGTTGCGAGATAAAAGTTATCCGGCAGGATATAACCGAACTAGAAGCAGAGGCCATTGTGAACGCCGCCAATAACAAAGGGATTATGGGCGGGGGGCTCGCCCTGGCGATTAAGGAGAAGGGCGGCAAGATAATTGAGGAAGAGGCGGTAAAAAAATGCCCCATAGGGGTAGGCGAGGCGATCTTTACGGCTGCCGGAAGCTTAAAGGCAAAATACATAATCCACGCCGCAACCATGGGTATGGATTTTAAGACCGACGAAGTAAAGATACGTAATTCCTGCAGGAATGCATTAAAGGTCGCCGATGCATTAGGCGTAAAGTCTATTGCCTTTCCGGCATTGGGCTGCGGAGTGGGCGGCTTTCCCTTGTTAGCCTGCGCTAAGATTATGGCGCAGGAAATCTGGCGGTATTTAAGAGAAGAAAAGTCAGGGCTTAAAGAGATCACTTTTTGTCTTTACGACCAGGAAGCTTATGGTATTTTTAACCAAGGCGTAATCAAATACCTTGAGCATATCCTTTATAAGCTGCAGAACGGGCCTTTCTCTACCGTTGATGCGTTAATCGAGATTGACGGCGGCGTGGTGTTCATTCAAAGAAAAAACCCTCCTTTTGGCTGGGCTTTGCCCGGAGGTTTTGTGGACTATGGCGAAAGTTTAGAGGATGCGGTAGTCAGGGAGGCTAGGGAAGAAACCGGCCTTATACTCACAGAAATAAAGCAATTCCATACCTATTCTGACCCGCAGCGCGACCCGCGTTTCCATACCATCGGAACTGTTTTCCTGGCTAAAGCTCAAGGTTCTCCCCGGGCAGGGGATGATGCGGCGAATTTAAAGATAGTGAAGTTAAGTGAAATCGCCAAGTTAGACCTCGCCTTTGACCACAAAAAAATCCTCGAGGATTATATCAAGTATTGCCACGCTGGCTGACCCAATCGGGACAGTGTGTCATAGTTGTAACTATATATACAATTCATCAAGCATCCTGTTTTTAATATTTAACGATACCGACCTCTCCTTAAAACTACTCCAAGGATACTCTTCAGCTGATTTTACCAGATTTGCCCTTAAAGGATTAAATTCAATATATTGAATGCAATTAAGCAGGTAGGCGTCTTTTATTATTACTTTACTTATATATCTATTTTGCCAGAGATGCCCGACTTTATTATATTTTTTATTAAAATACTCAGTATAAGAACGCGAGAGGCTTTGCATAAACTTGATCAAATGGGCTGATATTTTTGGTTCTCCTATTAAATGGATATGGTTAGGCATCAAACAAAATCCGTAAAGGAAAACTCCGTATTTCCTTTTATATTTTTTTAAAATTTTGAGGTATGTTTCATAATCCCGATCGTCGAAGAATACCCGCTGTTTTTGATTGCCTCTGGTAATAATATGATAGCAGCCGCCTTCTATTAACAGGCGTTTTCGTTCGCGCATATTTTTACTCCCAAGATAATAGACGCAGTAATTCATAATTCCTAACTAGATATTTTAAAAAGGATTTGGTTGAAACTGTCTAGGACACGCTGTCCCGATTAGCTCGTGCAGCGTGGCAAAGGAGGGATTAGCCTTCGCGGAGTTGTTTTTCCGCGTCTACCACGTCGCGGTTGATCACGCGGATACTTTCTTTGATCTTGTCTTTTAATACGTAGGAAGATATTCCGGCCTCGGAAATTTCGCGTAAAATCTGCACAGCCATACGGAAATAACGCACTACTTCTCCTTCGTCAGTATCGCCAAATCTTAACGTCTTATCAAAAGTTGTTCCACGCAACCAGGCTTCCATTGCCGTGCTCATATGGAAATAGGGGAGTTTGCTGAAAGGGTAAATGCGTGCTTTTTGTTCCCGGTGCTTGATCTCATCGTAAATCTCCTCACATATTCTTTTGATCTGCCGGGTATTTTTGGAAAGATTGGAAGGCAGGCGCTGGTTTTTGCGCGGCTCAAACACGCAGGCTACCGCCACTACCCCCAGGCTGAATTCGTCTAACTGCTCAAGGACCTGCCGTTCATAGAGCTCGCTTAAAATTAGTTCATAACCATAAACACTTTTAGCAAATTTCCCTTTTTCGGTGAGGATGCCGTTATTGATATAACCAGAGTTTTTAAGAAGTCTTAGTTTAGCCTCAATCAGCCGGAGCGCCTCTTTTTGCTCATTTTTACGCGACTGGAAATAATGCAATGAGAGGGGATAAACCTTGAATAAATCCTCCTTATATTTTTCGTAAAGATTTAATATCGTCGCGTAAGAGGTATTCAGTTGGCTTTTTACTTCTTCGGGCTTGCCGTAAATTATGCGTTTGGCTTCATCCAGCCGTATTCTCTGCAGGTTAAGCCGGCAATAAACAAAACCTTCGGTATCAATCCCACGTCTTCCGGCACGCCCGGCCATCTGGTAAAAATCGCGGGTTTTAAGGTTACGCACGTAGCGGCCGTAGAATTTCCGCAGTTCATCAAAGATAACCGAGCGGCTGGGCATATTGATGCCCAGGGCAAATGTCTCGGTGGTAAAGATAACCTTTAGTAACCGGCTGGTAAAGAGCCTTTCAATAACTTCTTTTAAGGTGGGAAGCATTCCGGCGTGGTGGTAGGCAATGCCGTTTTGGATAAGCTGGTACATATTCTGGGCGGTGCGGTCGTTTTTCAGGTCAAAGCGCTCGCAGAGCGCACTGTACATCTCCAGTATCCGGGTTTTTTCCTGTCCATTCAAAAAATTAGAAGAGGCCAGTTCCTCGGCCAGTTCCTCGGCGCGCCTGCGGCCAAAGACAAAATAGATGCAGGGCAGGCCTTCCTGGTTGCGCACGTAGTTGATCAAGCCGAATAATTTATTGGGTTTGGAAAAGCGCATGCGCTTAAAGTGGTCGATCTTGTCGGCGACTTCGTTTCCGGCCTGAAAAAAGAAATGTAAAGGCACCGGCCGCTTATCTTCCACTACTGTTTGGATCGGCTTATTATGGATGGATTCAATCCAGGAAGCGAACTGCTTAATATTCGGGATAGTGGCGGAGAGCCCGAGGATATGCATATGTTGGGGCAGGAAGATCAGGGATTCTTCCCAGACTGTGCCGCGCTCGGGATTGTCAATATAGTGGATTTCGTCAAAGATAATCCAAGAGTATCTTTCCAGGCTCCTGGGCTCATCCAGAATCTTGTTGCGGAAGATCTCGGTAGTCATAATTAAGACCGGGGCCAGCGCGTTTAAGGAAACATCGCCGGTTAATATCCCGATCTTATCCCCGTAGATGCCTTGAAAATCGCGGAATTTCTGGTTAGAGAGCGCCTTGATCGGCGCGGTGTAGATGACCCCGATATTTTTTTTAATGCAGGTCGTGATGATGTGCTCGGCGATCGCGGTTTTACCCGCACCGGTGGGAGCCGAGACAATAACCGAATGGCCCTGGTTAATATAGTCAATCGCCTCCTGCTGGAAACGGTCGTAAAGCATAATTTCTATTATAGGCGAAAATTCCCTAACCGCAATATAATAATCTTGTTTACTTTTAGTTATAGATATTTTATGAGGGATGCTGCGTAAAAAATAGAGCTAGAGATAGGTTAAATAAATATAGGGTTGAGATGTGTTTCTAAGCTTTAGTTTCGTTTATTTTTCTTTTTTATGGTGTACAGGACGCATAGGCAACGCCGGTTATACAGAATGAATAATAACATATATCCCCTGGCAACTTGTATGCTCCCTGGGTTTGCCGAGATGGGCAATGGGTTATGTCGGCGGCCGATGACACATAGTAACGCCATCCTGTGTTAGAGGGGTCAGCTACGCTAATAATAGTTTCCCCATCAAGAATTACGGTAATGGGAAGAGAAGAAGCATAAACGCCATAAGCCGCATAATAAGCCAGTTGTGCTTGCCTTATAGCATCCAAATTGGAATATACCTGTGCTTTCTGGGCTTTGGCGACATTGGCAAAATATCTAGGTATAGCGACCAGGGCGAGGATACCGATGATGACTACGACGATGATAAGCTCAATAAGGGTAAAACCATCTGCTTTTTGGGCTAGACTTTTTTTAAAAGTTACGTTCATTAGTACTTAGTTTATTCCCCCCCCCAAAAAAAAATTGTCAAGAGAATAAAGGGGACGGTTCTATTTTTACCATAAGCATAGAAGCATAGGGACCGTTTCCCTAAGCATAGGGACCGTTTCCCTAGCTACCCTAGCTATTCCCCAACTATTTTTCTTCCTTTTACTCTTAGAAATCCCCGTTAGAAAACTACTCTCCTTGCGTCTATTAAAAGTAGAAAGGAGACGTAAAATGCCTGATTTTATTTCGGTTGAGGTAATTGCCGGCAAAATATTATTTATTAGAGGCAAGAAGGCGATTCTGGACAAAGATCTCGCGGTACTTTATGGGGTAAAATCAATAGCCCTAAGGCAACAGGTAAAAAGAAACCAGGAAAGATTTCCGGAGGATTTTATGTTTCAGCTAACAGAAGAGGAGGTGAAAATCATGGTATCACATTTTGTGATACCATCAAAACAAAGCCTTGGTGGCTATTTACCCTATGCCTTCACAGAGCAGGGCGTAGCTATGCTTTCCAGTGTCCTGCATAGCAGGCGTGCGGTATTGGTAAATATACAAATCATGCGGGCATTTATCCAATTGAAACGTATGCTTTTAACTAACGCAGGTCTCAAGCATAAGATTGAAGAAATGGAGAAGAAATACGATAAGAAGTTTGCGATAGTATTCCAAGCTCTTAAGCAACTGTTAGAACCGTCTCCTGTCAAGCCAAAGCCGCCAATCGGGTTTCGTAATTAGGGTAAAGCTAAAATCATTGATTTATCCCATAAAAATAGTAAAATAAAAAAGATGGGGTACGCACTAGCCTTAAGCAAAGCCTGGGAAGATTTAGCTAACCTAAAGCCGGCAAATAACTTAGCGGTTAAATTCTTAGGCGATGAATATAGTATTGATATAACGGTCAGGAAAGTTTTGTCACTTTCCGGTAACGCCGCGGCAAAAGACTTTATTGCTATTCTCATCCTGCATTATCTTATTAGTAAGCTTAAAGGGCTTCCTGAGCTAAGCAATAAATGGCTCACCTTCAGG
>JAQUMI010000017.1 GCA_028718225.1 Candidatus Omnitrophota bacterium
CCCCACGCATATACCGACTGTAACGCAGGAGGTATTTGACGTTTCCGGCGCCGGGGATACGGTAATATCCACTTTTACTCTTGGGCTTTGTGCCGGGGCGGCTAAGTTGGAAGCCGCGCATATCGCAAATTTCGCCGCGGGTATTGTCGTAGGTAAAATCGGCACAGCCACAACTACCCGCGCCGAACTTTTAAAAAGGTTAGGTTAAGATGGACGTAATCGGAGTTATCCCGGCCAGGTTTTCTTCCACCAGGTTTGAGGGAAAAATTTTAGCCAAGATATCCGGCCAACCGATGCTCCAAGTGGTTTATGAACGGGCAAAACAGGCCAGGCTGCTGGAAGATATTATTATCGCCTGCGACCACGAGTTGGTAGCCGATACTGCCCGGGAGTTCGGGGCTAAAGTGGTTATGACTTCTAAGAGCCACATTTCAGGTACCGACAGGATCAGTGAAGTGGTCAATCCGCTGGATGTAAAAATAGTAGTGAATATCCAGGCAGATGAACCGTTAATCCACCCGAGTATGATCGATAGCGTGGCCAGCGCGCTCTTGGACGATAAGAACCTGAACATGGCTACGTTGATGAAAAAGATAGAGGATCCCGCCATAGTCAATGACCCGAATGTAGTTAAAGTAGTAGTGGATAAGAATAATTTCGCGCTCTATTTTTCCCGCGCCGCTATTCCGTATTTAGCGCTTAACTCCGAGGCCAGACAACCGGCCTATTTTAAACATATCGGGCTCTACGGTTATACTAAAGATTTTCTTTTCACTTATAAGAACCTGCCGGTTTCTGATTTAGAGAAGACCGAGCGTCTGGAGCAGCTGCGGGCCCTGGAAGAAGGTTTTCGGATCAAGGTCATCGAAACTAATTTTGATACGGTAGGCGTAGATACGCCGGAGGATTTGGAAAAAGTTAAGCTTATCTTAGAAAAGCTTGCCTGACGGCAGGCAGGGATAAAATATGATGCAGGAGATAACTGTAAGGAATATCCGTATAGGCGAAAAGAGGCCAGCCGTGCTTATAGCCGGGCCTTGCGCAATTGAATCCCAGGCGCTCTGCCTGGATACTGCCAAGAAAATCAAGGATATTACGGATAAGCTTGGCATCCCCTATATTTTTAAATCCAGCTTTGATAAGGCTAACCGTCTGTCCATAGGTTCTTTTCGGGGGCCGGGAATAAAAAAGGGTTTAGAAATTCTAAATAAGGTTAAGCAGCAGGTTAAAGTTCCGGTATTAAGCGATGTGCATTGTGCTAAGGATATGGCCGAGGCAGCCAAAGTTTTGGATGTTATCCAGATACCCGCATTTTTATCGCGGCAGACAGATATCGTGCTTGCCGCTGCACGAACCGGAAAAGTAGTAAATATTAAGAAAGGGCAGTTCTTAGCCCCTTGGGACATCCTGCCGATTATCCGCAAGGTTGAATCCGTAGGCAATAAAAAGATTATCATTACCGAGCGGGGAGTGAGTTTTGGTTATAATAATCTGGTTTCGGATTTTCGGGCTTTACAGATTATGCGTGAATTCGGGTACCCTGTAATTTACGACGCTACGCACAGTATCCAAGTCCCCGGCGGCAAAGGTACCTCTTCGGGCGGAGAGCGTCAGTTTGTCGAAGGCCTTTCCCGGGCGGCAATTGCCTTTGGCTGCGACGGCTTGTTTTTAGAAGTGCATCCTCAACCCGAAAGCGCTCTTTGCGATGGCCCGAATATGATTAACTTAAAAGACCTGGAAAAGCTCTTAAAACAAGTTAAGTCGATCGAGGAAGCTCTATGAAAATAAATGTACTTAAGAGGGCAAAAGAAGTCCTGGATATTGAGGCCCAGGCGGTAAAAAACTTAAAGACGCACATAGACAGTAATTTTAAAAACGCCGTCAATATTATCCTTAAAACAAAAGGCCGGGCCATTGTCAGCGGTATGGGTAAAACCGGGATCATCGCCCAGAAATTTTCCGCGACCCTGGCTTCAACCGGCACCCCAAGTTTATTTTTACACACTGCCGAGGCTATTCACGGAGACCTGGGCAAGGTAACCAGCGATGACGCAGTAATCATACTTTCTAACAGCGGCTCAACCGAGGAGATGAAACAACTTGTACCTTTATTGAAAAAAATAGGCTGTAAGATAATTGCCCTTACCGGTAACGTTAAATCTATTCTGGCCAAACACAGCGATGTAGTTTTGGATATCTCGGTAAAAAAAGAAGCCTGTCCGTTAGGCCTGGCTCCCACCGCTTCGACTACGGCGGCCCTGGCCATGACCGATGCTTTGGCTGTATGCCTGCTGGAATTAAAAGGCTTTAAAGAAAAAGATTTTGCCTTCTTTCATCCCGGAGGGGCTTTAGGCAGGCGTTTACTTTTAAGCGTGGGAGATATCATGCGCTCAGGCCCGGCTAACCCCATTGTTAAAGAGGATGAAAAAGTTTCCCAAGTTCTCCTTAAAATTACCCAGGCCCGGGCGGGTTCGGCTACTGTCGTGGACGGCAAGGGAAAGTTAAAAGGGATATTTACCGACGGCGACCTGCGCCGCCATGTTGAAATAGACAGGGATTTGGCCTTACGCCGGATAAAAGAGGTCATGACTAAGGACCCTACTGTTGTTTATCAGGATATGTTGGCATTGGAGGCCTTAGGCATTTTACGGGAAAAAAGGATTGATGAATTGCCCGTAGTAGATAAAAATAGGCATCCGGTAGGGCTTTTGGATGTGCAGGACCTTTTAAAAGCGGGATTGGTCTAGAGAAATGCCCGAGAATACATTTAAAGAAGAATTAAGAGAACGCGCCAGAAAAATAAAAATTCTGCTTCTGGACGTAGACGGCGTTTTGACCGACGGCCGGATTATCTACGATTCCAAGGGCAGGGATTCAAAATTTTTTGACGTGCACGACGGTATGGGGGCTTATGCCTTGCATAAGGCGGGGATTAAGACCATTATTGTTACCGCCAAACGTTCAAGGGCGATTAAGCCCAGGGCGCGCGATATGCACGTAGCCGAAGTCTTCGTAGACATCTCCCCTAAAAGCGCGATATTGGCTAAAATTTTAAAGAAATACGGCGTGACCAAAGATGAAGTTTGTTTTGTGGGAGATGACCTGGTAGACCTGGGATTGATGAAGAAGGTGGGTTTACCGATTGCCGTATTTAATGCCTGTCCTGAAATCAAGCAGGTTGCCGGCTACATCACTATCAACCACGGCGGCCGGGGAGCTGTGCGCGAAGTAGCTGAATTAATCCTTAAAGCTAAGGGTAAATGGGAAGAGATTGTTAGATTTTATGAAGTTTAAAGTAGCGGCGTTTGTTTTCATATTCTTTTTATTTTCCAGCCCTGCCTTTGGCGCTACTGCGGATAACCAGAAATCAGAACAGCAAATCGGCGATTTTTCCCTGTCGGGTTACGGAGAAAAAGGCAAAAAGAGCTGGGACCTGGCCGGTAAGTCCGCGGATATATTCACGGATGAAGTCAAATTAAAAGATGTAAACGGTAATTTATACGGTAAAGATGAAGACATAAATCTTACCGCCAAAACCGGCGATTTCAATAAGACCAACGGCAAAGTGCACCTGGAAAAAGATGTGGTGATTACTACTTCTGAGGGCGCCAAACTTACGACTGATTCTATGGACTGGGACAGGAACAATCAATTAGTCACCACTAAAGACAGGGTGAATATAGAAAAAGATAATATAAATATTACCGCTATCGGGGCGCACGGCGAGCCGAACCTTAAAAAAATTGCCTTGAATAAAGATGTCCGGGTAGATATTAATCCTTCCCTTAAACGCACGGCTGATCCTGGCGGCCTGGGCGTAAAAGAAAAGACTATGATTACCTGTGAAGGGTCACTGGAAATAGATTATGAGAAAAACATTGCTACCTTTAATAAGGAGGTTAAGGTAGAGAGGCCGGATTTAACGATTTATAGCGACAAGATGGACCTTTATTTTAGCGCCGGAAAAGATAACCGCCAGGAAAATAGAACCTCCCAGATTATAGGTAATAATAAGATTGATAAGATAGTCGCGCGGGGGAATGTCAGGATCGTCCGGGGAGAGGATACTTCGTATAGCGAAGAAGCGGTGTATACTGCTGCCGATAGCCGGGTAGTTTTAAGCGGCAGGCCAAAACTGGTTTTCTATTCTACAGAGGGTTTGGGAAATGCATCTTTTGGAAATACAAGGATTAAGTAAAACTTATAACGGGAGGCAAGTCGTCAAGGGCGTTGACCTTATGGTTAAGCGCTCAGAAATTGTCGGGCTACTCGGCCCCAATGGCGCGGGTAAAACTACTACTTTCTACATGGTGGTAGGGATTATTCCTCCTAACCGCGGTAAGATCGTCTTTGACAATAATGATATAACTAATTTATCCATTCATGAGCGGGCGCACTTTGGCATCGGTTATCTCTCGCAGGAGGCATCCATCTTCCGCAAGCTTACCGTGGAAGAAAATATTATGGCTATTTTGGAGACGCTTCCCCTGGGCCGGCCCGAGCGCAAAAGGCGCCTGGAGAGCCTGCTCAACGAATTGAATATAGCGCATCTAGCCAAAAATAAAGCTTTTACTTTGTCCGGCGGAGAGCGCAGGCGCCTGGAGATTACCCGGGCCCTGGTCACCAACCCTTCTTTTATACTCCTGGATGAGCCGTTTTCCGGGATTGACCCGATTGTCGTCAATGAGGCGCAAGAGATTATCAAGGAATTAAAGGAGAAGGGGTTGGGAATTTTGCTTACTGACCATAATGTGAGAGAGACGCTTTCGATAACGGACCGGGCTTATTTAATTGCCGAAGGCCGGATCCTTATTTCAGGGACAGCGGAGGAGTTAATTGACAATCCCCAGGCGCGCCAGATTTACCTGGGGGAAAAATTCAGGATGTAAGTGAGGCCATAACTTATCCCGGGCTGCCTTTATAAGTTTATTATAACCAGGGACCTCATCAACGAAAGGGAGAAATGAAAACAGAAGTGAAGAAGGTGGACAGCAATATCAGGGAACTCAATATTGAAGTAAGCGGAGAGGTGGTAAAAAACAAATTTGAAGATGTCTTTAAGCGTATTTCCGGAGAAGCCAAGATTCCGGGATTTAGGCCGGGCCATGCCCCGCGGGATATCCTGGAAAAAAATTATGCCGGCACGGCCCACGAGCAGGTACTTAAGGAATTAGTCCCGGATATCTATAATGAAGCGGTTAACAAAGAGGGCCTGGATGTAATAGAATTACCCGAGATATCCGAAGTGAAGTTAGACCGTTCCTCGCTTTCTTTTAAAGCCAAGGTGGAGGTCAGCCCGGAGATTGACGTTAAGGATTATAAAGGGATTAAAATTGATTATAAAGCCGTTAGTGTTGCCGGCGATGAGGTAAAGCGCGCTGTTGATTCTCTAAAGGAATCGCGTAAGCTGGATAAAGCAGATGAGGCGCTCGCTAAATCTTTAGGCTACCCAAGCCTGAGCGAGCTGGAAAAAGTCCTGGATAAGCAGATTTTTATCCAGAAGGAAAACGCCGAACGCCAGAAGATAGAAAGCCAGATTATTGAAGATTTGATTAAGAAGGTAGATTTTAAATTGCCGCAGGGCCTGGTTAAGCGCCAGCTGGAAGATATGCTCCGGCAGGCAAAAGTAGATCTAGCTCTAAAAGGCGTGGAGCGCAAAAAGATAGAAGAAGAGGATGAAAAGATGCGTAAGGAATTGGAGCCTGAGGCGCAAAAGCAGGTCAGGATTTACCTGATCTTAAGCGCGATAGCTAAAAAAGAGAATATCGCGCTCGACGACCATATGCCGCGCCGGGTAATGGAATTTTTATTCAGGGAGGCCGATTGGAAGGTAGAATAAAGGAGGGTATAATGGAGACAAAAATGCAGACCTTGGTTCCCATGGTTATTGAGCAGACCTCAAGAGGTTACGAAAGGGCCTATGATATTTATTCCCGCCTGCTTAAGGACCGGATAGTTTTTATCGGTACGCCCATTGATGACTATGTGGCGAATCTAATCATCGCTCAGATATTATTCCTGCAGATGGAAGATGTGGGCAAGGATATAAATGTTTATATTAATTCTCCGGGCGGCTCGGTTACTGCCGGGTTAGCCATTTATGATACTATGCAGTTCGTAAAATGCGACATAGCTACTTATTGCGTGGGCCAGGCCTCCAGTATGGGCGCGCTGCTTCTTTGCGCCGGCGCCAAAGGCAAGCGCCAGGCTCTGCCGAACTCCAGGATTATGATCCATCAGCCCTGGGGCGGAGTCCAGGGCCAGGCCGAAGATATATCGCGCCATGCCCAGGAAATTTTAAAAATGCGCGATAGGATTAACGAAATAATCGCGCACCATACAGGCCAGGCGCTGGAGAAGGTGAAAAAGGACTCTGACCGGGATTATTTTATGTCGGCCGAAGAGGCCAAGGCCTATGGCCTGGTTGACGAAGTTATTATGCCGCAGAAGAAAAAATAATAAGTAGTAAATAGGGACGGACCGTTTCCCCTAAAATTAAGAGATCGAGGAGGATTCACAAATGAGGAAGAATTACTTACTAACACCGGGACCTACGCCTTTACCGCCTGAGGTTCGCGCGGCCATGGCCCGGCCGATTATTCACCACCGCACCCCGCAATTCCAGGCAGTTCTCAAGGAGGCTGCCGAAGGATTAAGGTTCGTATTTCAGACCAAGAATGATATTTTTATTTTGGCTTCTTCAGGTACCGGCGCGATGGAAGCGGCGGTAATAAATATCCTTTCCTGCGGCGATACAGCCTTGGTTGTCCAGGGCGGAAAATTCGGCGAAAGATGGACCGAGATTTGCAAAGCTTATGGGATTACGCCTGAGGTTCTGGATGTAGAATGGGGCAAGGCAGTTAACCCGGCGGAGCTGGAGAAAAGATTAAAGGCTAACCCTAAGATAAAAGCGGTATTTGTTACTCTTTGCGAGACTTCTACCGGCGTAGTTAATGATATTGCTGCCTGCGGACGCCTGGTCAAAGATACCCCGGCGGTGCTGGTGGTTGACGCCATCAGCGGTCTGGGGGCGATTGATTTAAAAACCGACGATTGGTTTTGTGATCTGGTCGTTTCAGGTTCGCAAAAAGGGCTTATGCTTCCTCCGGGTTTGGGTTTTATATCCGTCAGCCCCAAGGCGGCGAAATTGATCGAGGTTTCCAAAAGTCCGCGCTATTATTTTGATTTGAGAAAAGCCAAAAAAGCTTGGGATAAGACAGATACCCCGTTTACTCCGGCGATCACTTTAATTATCGCCCTTAATGAAGCGCTTAAAATAATCAAACAGGACGGGTTGGATGCGGTCTTTGCCCGGCACAAGAAACTTGCGGATGCTACCCGGGCAGCGGCCAAAGCCCTGGGCCTGGAGTTATTTGCTCCAGCGGCCGGTTCAGATGTAGTGACTTCGGTCAAGGTCCCTTCAGGGCTAGACGGAGAAAAGCTGGTTAAAACTATGCGCGATACTTACGGTGTAACTATAGCCGGCGGCCAGGCAGAATTAAAAGGCAAGATTTTCAGGTTTGCGCATATGGGTTTTATCGAAGAGTTTGATATCATTACAGGCATTTCCTGCTTAGAAAAGGTCCTTGCCCAGATGGGGTATAAATTTCCGATGGGTGCGGGAGTTAAGGCGGCCGAGGAAACATTTTTGAAATAAGTACTTCGTTTACGCTTAATACTTCAAGCCGAAGCATCCTGAGCGAGCGAAGCGAGTCGAAGGAGATAATATAATGATTAAAATCTTAGTCAGTGATCCGTTATCGGATGAGGGTTTAAATATCCTCAAAGAAGTCAAAGAATTTCAGGTTGATGTGAAAACGGATTTAAAACCCGGAGAGCTGAAAAAAATTATCAAGGATTACGAGGCCCTTTTAGTCAGGAGCGCTACCAAGGTTACCGAAGATATAATTAACGCTGCGGCCAAGCTTAAAGTAATCGGCCGCGCAGGCGTAGGGCTGGATAATGTAGATTTGAACGCCGCAACCCAAAAAGGCATTATCGTCATGAATACTCCCGCGGGCAATACCATTTCTACGGCGGAGCACGCAGTCAGCATGATCCTTTCTCTTTCCAGGAATATTCCCCAGGCAAATGCCTCTACCCGGAAAGGCGAATGGAAACGTTCCAGGTTTATGGGTGTTGAGCTTTATGGCAAAGCTTTAGGGATAGTCGGTTTTGGCAGGATAGGCCGGGAAGTAGCCAAGCGGGCTTTATCTTTTGGTATGCGGGTTTTGGCGTATGACCCGTTTTTATCGCGGGATGTCGCCGAATCCCTGGGGATTCAGGTAGTGGAATTAAAAGAGCTGTTTGAGCAATCCGATTATATCACGGTGCATACTCCTTTAACCGACGAAACCCGGCATATTATATCCAACGCGCAATTTGCGTTGATGAAAAAAGGAGTACGCATCATTAATTGCGCCAGGGGCGGCATTGTTGATGAGCAGGCGCTGGTCGCCGCCATAAAAGAAGGTAAGGTCGCCGGAGCGGCTTTAGATGTTTTTGAAAAGGAACCTCTGCCCGCCGATTCCGAGCTTGCAAAACTGGATAATGTTATTGTTACTCCGCACCTGGGCGCTTCTACCGAGGAAGCTCAGGTTAATGTCGCCATTGAAGTGGCTGAAATTGTACGCGAGGCTCTTTTGGGCAGAGGAATACGCAATGCCGCCAATTACCCCTGCCTGGAAGCGGAAGCCTGTAAAATGCTTAGTCCTTATATTGTCCTGGCTGAAAAAATAGGGACATTTGCCGCCCAGCTGGTTGAAGGCAGGTTCCAGGAATTAGATATAAGTTATAGCGGAGAGATTGCCGCGTATGACTTGAGCCCGCTGACTATGGCGCTCTCTAAGGGATTATTATCCCCGATATTAAAAGAAACAGTTAATTTTATTAACGCAGTTTCTTTGGCCAAAGAAAGAGGGATTAAGATTAAAGAAGCCAAATCCTCCAAAGAAGAAGAGTTTGTTAATCTTATCAAACTGGCTTTAAAAACCGATAAAGGGACGCGGACAATCTGGGGCACGCTTTCCGGGAATAAACAGGCCAGGATTGTTAAAATAGACGAATATTACGTGGAGCTTTATCCCGTCGGCGAAATGATCTATATCGAAAACTGGGACAGGCCGGGATTAATCGGAAGTCTGGGCACTGTTTTGGGCAAGCATAATGTCAATATTGCGGCGATGACTTTTGGCCGGGACAAGCCGGCAGGCAAGGCAATCAGTGTTTTAAATGTGGACAGCCCGGTATCGGCAGAGCTGACGGATAAGCTTAAAAAAATGGAGAATATTTTAACCGTAAAAGGGATTAAGGTATGAGAAAAATCATTATAGCGGTTGCGTGTGCGCTAGTTTACGGTTTATTTTCGCTGGCTAGCCCGGAGGCTTATGCGCAAGATAAAGAATTGACGCTTATTTATACGGGCGAGACGCACGGAGCGCTCTATCCCTGTAATTGCCCGGTTGAGGATGATGGGGGAGTAAGCCGCAGGGCAACTTTAATCAACCAGTTGAGAAAAAAATATCCCGATTCTCTGGTTTTGGATTCGGGGAATTTTTTCGGGGGCGGCCTCCTTGACCAAAACACCCAGAATACGCAGCTAGATATGCAACGCTCCAGGATTAACCTGGCGGCTATGGGATTGATGAAATACGACGCTTTGGCTATCAGCGACGATGAGTTCAATTTCGGAGAAGATTTCCTAAAAGAAAATATAAGCAAGGCAAGATTAAATTTTGTTTCTGCTGATTTAAAGCTTAAGAATGTCACTCCGTATATCATCAAAGAAGTAAGCGGCCTGAGAGTGGGTATAATCGGGCTGACTAATTACGGCGTAAAACAGAAAGCGGCAGGGGTAAAGTTTATTGAACCGAGGAGGGCCGTAGAAACAGCGGTAAAAGAGTTAAAATCAATGGGCGCTTCGCTGATCATCCTTTTGAGCAATCTCGGAGAAAACGAGGACTTAAAAATTATCGAGAATATTCCGGAGATTTCCGTGGTTATCGACGGACATAACCGCAAAGGCAAGGAATTATTTGCCAAGACAAAAAGCGCGGTAATTTTAAGGCCGACCTGGCAGGGCCGCAGGTTGAATAAGGCCGTTTTGAATATTAAGGGTAATAAGATAGATAAAGTTAGCGTAGAAGACATCAGGGTTTCGGATAAAGTCAGCGCTGACCCGGTTATTCTTTCTATCTTGCCGCCTTGTTTTTCGGATAATGACTGTAAAAAAGAAGGCCAGGTGGGCGCCTGCCAGAACGCCGGCAGCGTTAATGCCGGCTGTTTCTTCAGTAAGGCAGCCAGGGTTAATCTTACGATAGTTACTCCCCGGGAATGTTCCAGCTGTAACCCGGGAGAGATGGTTGCTTTCCTTAAAAAGCAGTTTCCCGGCCTGGTAATTTCCTACATTTATTATCCGGATAAAAAAGCGGAGAAGCTGGTTAAGGAGCTGAAAGCAACCGGGCTTCCTTTATATCTCTTAGGAAAAGAAGTAGAACGGGAAAAGAGCTTTTCCGGCCTCAAGAGTTCTTTAGAGCAGCAGGGCGATTTTTATATGTTAAAACCCCAGGTTAGCGGCCTAGGCTATTTTCTTGACCGTAAGTTGCGCCAGGGTCAACTGGATTTATTTATAAGCCTTTTTGATAAAGATGCTTTTTGGGTGTTGAACATCATTAGAGAATTTAATCCTACGCTGCATCTTTTAGCTGTTATACGGGGAGATAAAATAGATACCCGGTACGGTAAGGCCGAGGTTGAAGAGGATTTACGCGCGGTGTGCGTACAAAAATATTATCCTAAAGGTTTCTGGGATTATCTAGCCTGCCGGGCCAAGAATATAAACAGTTCCTGGTGGGAGGATTGCGCTAGCGGCATGGATTTTGAAAAAATAAAATCCTGCAGCCGCGGCCCGGAAGGACAAGCTTTATTGAAAAAAAATTGCAGCCTGGGCCAGGAACTCAAGATTATGTTCGGGCCGACGTATCTTCTGGACAACCGCGAAATTTTTTCTTCCAGAGGCGCGCTGCCCAAAGAGGAATTGAAGAAGAAGATTAAAAAATGAAGAAGGAGTTGGCTATGGCTAAACCAAAAATCTACCTTATTGACGTTACTAACCGTGACGGTGTGCAGACATCGCGCATATGCCTGTCTAAACTGCAGAAGACCATGATTAATTTTTATCTAAATGAAATGGGAGTATTTCAGTCTGAATTTGGTTTTCCTCTGACCCGCCATGAAACAAATTATCTTAATGCCAACCTTGAACTGGTCAAAAAAGGCGTGCTTGTCCCGATAAGGATGGGAGGGTGGCTCAGGGCGACGCAGGATGACGTTAAGAACGCTTTGAAGCTCGTTCCGCATTTAAAACATGTGAACCTCTCCATCTCCACGTCCGACCAGATGATCGTGCACAAATTTAAGGGCAAATTGGATCACCAGTCGGTGATAAAAGAGATGGCCGAAGCCGTTAAAGAAGCCGGGCATTTGGGAGTAGAGTCTGTCGGCGTTAACGCGGAAGACGCCTCGCGCACTGAAATAGACTATCTGGTTAAATTTGCCCAGGCAGCCAAAGCCGCCGGTGCCAGCAGGATCCGCTACTGTGATACATTAGGTTGCGATACCCCGTTTTCAATCTATACAAGAATAAAGCTATTGGCCGAAGCAGTCAATATACCTATTGAGGTGCACTGCCATAATGATTTAGGGTTGGTCGTGGCCAATTCCATTGCCGGGGCAAAAGCAGCCAATGACGCCGGATGCGACGCCTATATCAATACCTGTGTTAATGGAATGGGCGAACGCGCGGGGAACGCGGATTTGGTTTCCGTAATCCTGGCTATAAAATACGGGAACGATATGAAAAATTATTTGCTTGACGACCGGGTAACCCTTAAAACCGCCTGGAAAATCTGCAAATATGCCTCTTATGCCTTTGGCGTGCCTATCCCGATAAATCAGCCGGGAGTAGGCGCGAATGCCTTTGCCCATGAATCCGGGATCCACGCGGACGGCGCGCTTAAAGACAGGCGTAACTACGAGCTTTACGAATATGAAGAGTTAGGCCGGGGAGAGCCGGAGATAATTGATACGGGCCGCAAGATTACTGCCGGTGAATATTCCGGGATAAAGGGTTTCCGGAACGTCTACGACAAGCTGGAAATCGTTTTTAAAGACGATAGTGAGGCAACCGAAGTCCTGGAATTAGTCCGCTACGCCAATGTGCATAACCAGAAGCCGCTGATAGACGAAGAGTTGAAATTTGTGGCAAAATATCCGGATATCGCGCGCAAGATATTTACCATGACGCCGTGAGGAAAAAAGAATAATGAATATAATCCTGGTAGGGACACAATGGGGTGATGAAGGTAAAGGTAAGATAATCGATATCTTATCCGCTCAAGTAGATTATATCGTGCGTTATCAGGGCGGCAACAACGCCGGGCATACGGTAGTGGTGGGAGAGAAAGAGTACATATTCCATCTTATGCCTTCGGGGATATTACATAAGAAAAAAATCTGTTGTATCGGTAACGGCGTAGTTATTGACCCTTTAGTGTTGCTGAGCGAGATAAAAGCAATCAAAAAAGCAGGTATCGATATTCAAGGGCGCCTGAAGATTTCCACGCTGGCTCATCTAATCCTGCCGTACCACAGGATCCTGGACTGTTTGCGTGAATCCAAAAGGAAAAATAAAATCGGGACTACCGGCAGGGGCATCGGACCCTGCTATGCGGACAAGATTATCCGCTGCGGCATCAGGATGGTTGACCTGCTTAACCCTAAGGTCCTAAGCGAAAAATTAAAGGATAACCTGAAAGAGAAGAATGAAGTCTTTAAAAAGGTCTACCGGCACAGCGGGTATGATTTCGACCCCATTTATAAAGAATATTTGAATTATGGGAGATTATTTTCTCCTTACATTTCCAATACCGCTCATTTATTAAACCGGGCGATCATGGATAAAAAAGACATTCTCTTTGAGGGCGCGCAAGGGACCTTCCTGGACATAGATTTCGGGACTTATCCTTTTGTTACTTCTTCTTCGACTACCTCCGGCGGGGCCTGTATAGGCGCAGGCGTATCTCCGATAAAAATAGACAAGGTCATCGGTGTGGCCAAGGCTTATACTACTAGAGTCGGAGAAGGCCCTTTCCCGACGGAATTTAGCGCGGGTTTCGGAAAATTTATGCGCGAAAGGGGCCATGAATTCGGAGCAACTACCGGCAGGCCAAGAAGGTGCGGTTGGTTTGACGGCGTAGCGGTAAAAGAGGCGGTTATGTTAAACGGGATATCCGAATTAGCCATCATGAAGATAGATATACTGGATGGACTAAAAGAAGTCAAGGTCTGCACTGCTTATAAATATAAAGGTAAGCTCTTCAAGGAATTCCCTCACGATTTGGAGGTATTGACTAACCTTAAGCCGGTATATAAAACATTAACCGGATGGCCTAAAATGCGGCTTAAGCCGAGGTGTTTACGGGACTTACATCCCAATGCCAGGAGTTACCTGGAGAGGCTTGCGGATATGGTCAAGGCTAAAATTGCGCTGGTTTCGTTTGGTTCGGACAGGAAGGATACTATTTCCCTTGACTAGGTTTTGAGCCTGTGTTATCATTAATTTTCAAGGCACCCGGCGCTAATTTGGTGTTGTCTAGATAGACAAAAAGGAGAGGTGGAATATGAAAAAATTATTGAAATTCGGAATGGTCGTTTTCATAGGCTTAGCTTTAGCCGGGTGTACTTTTATTTTTCAGAGCGGCAGGAGCTCGGATAAACAGAAGATCGACGAGCTTACGCAGCAGTTAGACGATTTAGCCCAGGCCAAAAAACTCCTGGAAGAAAGATTAGGCCAGGAGATTACCGACAAGCAGGTAAAGTTACAGATGATGGAAAAGGGCCTGGTTATTACCGTAGTGGGAGATTTGCTTTTTGATTCCGGAAAAGCCAAAATCAGGCGCGAGGCTTATCCGCTTTTGGATAAAGTCGCCAGAGTCTTAAAAGATAATATGGCCGGTTTTAACATCGGCATAGAAGGATATACGGATAATGTCCCGATCAGGCATTCAGGCTGGAAATCGAATTGGGAGCTATCTACCGCCCGGTCTTTGAGTGTTTTGCATTTCTTAGTCAATGAAAAAGGTGTTTCTCCGGAGCGCCTCTCGGCAATTGGTTTTGGCGAGTATCGCCCGGTCGCTTCTAATAATACCAAGGAAGGCCGCAAGCTTAACCGTAGAGTTGAAATTGTCATCCAGCCTAAAGTGACTAAAGTTAAAGAGGATAAGGGCCAGATAGAAGAGCCGCTGCTACGCGAGCCAAAAGAGAACCTTAAATAGGGTTTGAGCCGAACGCGGTTTTAAAAAATAAACGCAAAGGATGAATAAGGATAAAATTATAGTTACCTTGGCAGTAGCAACCCTGCTGCTTTTTGTCCTTAATATAGGTTCATGTATCAACGCTTATAAGCAGGATTCCCTGCGTAAACAAGAAATGCTCAAAAGGATGAACCTGGAAGAAAAAGCGGGTAAGGCTATCCAGGAGCAGACGGGCCTTGCTGAAAAGATAGAAGCCAGGGATAAAGAACTGGCTGAAGAAAAGGCAAACTTTGAGGCATTAAAAAAAACATTAGTGCAGGAGCAGCTGGTAAGCGCAAGCCTTAAGGTTGAGCTGGATGAGGTAACTAAGCTTAAAGAAGCCCTGGAAGAAAAATTGCAGAAAAAGTCATCGTTCAATAAAAAGGCTAAGAAATGAACTAAGGGGGGTAAAAGAACAGTCCTTACAGTTCTTAAAAAGGGGAGATTTTCCCCTTTTTTATTCTTAGAATACGGAGGTGAGGTATGGTTAGGGCAAAAAAAATAAGGAAAGTCGTTTCCAAAAAACCTATCTCAAAGAGGAGGCAACCGCGAATAAAAAAAATCAAAACGGCCCCCAAGCCGCAGGCTAAACAAGCCGCCGGAATCCGGATCCAGGAAATTGCCGTAGAAACAGCCAAGTTCTCCCAGCCTGAAGTATCTCCCATAGCGAAAACTTTTTCTCCTGAGCTGCCCTCCCGGTATGAACAGGACAGGATGGTCCTTCTGGTACGCGACCCCTGGTGGCTTTATACTTACTGGGAGTTAAGGCAGGAGACGGTAGAAAAACTAAAATCCGAGCTTAAGGATGAATTTTATAAAGCTAAGCGTATCCTCAGGGTCTACGATGTAACCAATATTATTTTTAACGGCCTAAATGCGCATCGCTTTTTTGATATCGAGATACATGAATTTGCCAACAACTGGTATATTGACGCTGCCGGCCCCGGAAAATCCTGGTGCGTGGATTTAGGCCTGAGGCTCTCTAACGGCAAATTCGTCACCATATTGCGTTCCAATGTTGTGCAGACTCCCCTGGACGGGCCATCCTGGATTACCGACGAAGAGTGGATGATTCCCGACGATATGTTCGCCCGGCTTTACGGTATGGGTTTTGGCCAGGGAAAGAGTTCTCCCCTAGGAAAGGCCTGGAGAGAGAGGATGCTAAGTTCTCCCGGCATAGCCTCTATGGCCAGCCCCGTAAAAAAGGCCCAAGAAAGAGGTTTCTGGCTTAAGGTTGATTGCGAACTGATTGTTTACGGCGCGACGCTTTCCGACGCAAAAGTTACAGTCCAGGGTAAACCGATAGCTTTAAGGCCGGACGGGACATTTACTTTACGCTTTTCCCTTCCCGACGGAAAACAGGTTATTCCGGTGAAAGCCGTATCCAGGGACAAAGCAGATGAACGCACTATAACTCCTATCGTGAACAGGGGAACCAAATAATATGCCTAAAGGGTATCTTTGTTTAGTATTGCACGGCCACCTTCCCTATGTACGCCATCCTGAACACGAAGATTTCCTGGAAGAAGACTGGCTCTACGAAGCGATTACCGAGACCTATGTGCCGCTTATCCTGGTCTATGAAAGATTGATCGCGGACAGGATAGATTTTCGCGTCACGATGACTTTGAGCCCGACTTTGATTTCTATGCTCTCCGATGCCCTGCTCCAGGAGAGATATCTAAAGCATATTAACCGGCTCATTGAATTGGCGCATAAGGAGATAGAAAGGACCCGCTGGCAGCCGGAATTCCATAACCTGGCGTTGATGTATCTATCCGAGTTTACCAAAGCCCGGGATACATTTTTAAGGTATAACCGCAATCTGGTAAACGCTTTTAAAAATTTTCAAGACCTGGGGAAATTAGAAATCATTACCTGCGGGGCGACCCACGGTTATTTCCCGCTTATGGATACCTATAAAGAGTCGGTGCGGGCCCAGGTAAAGGTGGCTGTTAGCCATTACGAAAGCGTCTTCGGCCGCCAGCCCCGAGGCATCTGGCTTCCCGAATGCGGATACCATCCGGGGCACGACGCGATATTAAAGGAAGCGGGATTGCGCTATTTTTTCTCGGACGCTCATGCTATCCTGCATGGCTCCCCGCGGCCCAAATACGGGGTATTTGCTCCGGTTTATTGCAAGGGGACGCAGGTCGCCTGTTTTGCCAGGGACCTGGAATCTTCAAAGCAGGTCTGGTCGTCGATAGAGGGTTATCCCGGAGATTACAATTACCGCGAATTTTACCGCGATATAGGTTTTGACCTGGAGTACGATTATATCAAGCCGTATATCCATCCGGATGGAGTGAGGATTAATACCGGGATAAAATATTACCGGATTACCGGTTCAGGTAACCGTAAAGAGGCTTACGTCCCGCACTGGGCCCAGGATAGAGCCAGCCAGCAGGCGGGTAATTTTATGTTTAACCGCCAAAAACAGGTAGAATACCTTTATGATTTTATGGGTAGGAAGCCCATTATTGTTTCGCCGTATGACGCAGAGTTATTCGGCCACTGGTGGTATGAAGGCCCGCTGTGGCTGGAGTTTTTAATCCGTAAGATTGTCTGTGACCAGGATGAGCTAAGCCTGACTACTGCCGCGCAATATTTAGAGGAGAACCCGCGCAACCAGGTAATCACTCCGTCAATGTCCAGCTGGGGTTGGAAAGGGTATAGCGAGATGTGGCTGCAGGGCCCGAATGACTGGATCTACCGGCACTTGCATGCTGCTTCGGAGAGGATGACGGAATTGGCCAGGAGCTATAATAGCGTAAACGGTTTAACCAAAAGGGCGCTGAACCAGGCTTTACGCGAATTATTATTGGCCCAGAGTTCGGATTGGGCGTTTATAATGGGGACCGGCACGCATACGGAATACGCCTTGCGCCGGACCAAGGACCATCTTTTGCGGTTTAACCGCCTTTATGAAGAGATTAAATCAAATTCCATTAACCAGGATTGGCTCTCTGACATTGAATACAAGGATAATATCTTTCCCGGAATAGATTATAAGGCACACCAGTGATAGATAAGAATAATGTCCCTCAACATATCGCGATTATTATGGACGGAAATGGCCGTTGGGCCAGGGCGCGCTCTCTCTCGCGCACTGCCGGCCACCGCGAGGGGATAAAAAGAGTTAAAGAGATTGTCCGGGCAGCGGCAGAATCAGGAGTCAAAGTTATAACACTCTTTGCTTTTTCCGCTGAGAACTGGTCCCGGCCCAAAAAAGAAATCGCCGCCTTAATGCACTATCTGCATGATTTTCTGGGCCGCGAAATCCGGCAGTTACACAAAAAAAATATCCGTTTTTTAAGCGTGGGCCGCGCCGAGCCATTACCCGCATCAATCCAGAAGGAGATCCGGGAAGCAGAGCGCCTGACCAGAAACAATAGCGGCCTGACCGTCGTCTTAGCCTTAAACTACGGGGGCCGGCAGGAGATAGTTGATGCGGTTAAAAAATTCGCTGAGGAGGCTTTGGCCGGCAAGGCAGAGATAAAAAAACTGGATGAAGCAATATTTAGCCGCTACCTGTATACCGTTAAATTACCTGACCCTGACCTTTTAATCCGCACCAGCGGCGAGAAGCGTTTGAGTAATTTCCTGCTTTGGCAGCTTTCTTACGCGGAGTTATATTTTACGGATAAATTCTGGCCGGATTTTCGCGCAGAGGATTTAAAAGGAGCAATCCACCAATACCAGTCGAGAGATAGGCGGTTCGGAGGCCTGTAAAATGTTAACCAAGAGGATCATCACTTCTATTTTGCTTATCAGTATGATTATCGGAGTCTTGTTTATTGACTGGCTCTGCGGCCTGGTCGTCACCCTTTTTATTATCGGCGGGCTGTATGAATTTTTCAGCATGCTGGATAAAAAGGGGATAAACGCGTATAAATATTTCGGTATCGGCTTAGGGGCGGTTATCCCTTTATCCACGATGTCCCGTTTTGAGCTTACTCGCGGCTGGGAGTTCCTGTTTATAGTCCTGGCTTTATTGTTCCTGATCCTTATGCAGTTTAAGCGCCGTAAAAATTCAGGGGCAGTCGTAGATATTTCAACCACTATATTCGGGATAATCTATGTCTCCTGGTTTTTCAGTTTTCTGATTAAGATAAGGTATCTGGACGGCGGGATGGGCCTGTTGGCCGCGGTTTTATTGATTACCAAATCCGGAGATATAGGGGCATATTTAATCGGCAGCCGCTTCGGCAAGAACGCGCTTCTGCCGCGGATCAGTCCGCAGAAGACGGTTGAAGGCTCTATCGGCGGCCTGATTCTTAGCGTACTTATGGCATTAATCTGTAAGC
>JAQUMI010000018.1 GCA_028718225.1 Candidatus Omnitrophota bacterium
ATAGGAAACCCAAAATATTTACCGCTGCCTATATCTTTGGAGTAACGTTTATCAAAATCATCAACTTCAACCAAAGCAAGAAATTCTTTTAATGAGGTATCTTCCATAAAATGTATCTTCCTAACTCTCCTTTAAGCCGCTGCATTCAACCGCTCTGCCAACTCCCCGGATTAATTTACGGTGGGGGTGGGATTCGAACTCACGGTCCCGCAAAGGACACCTGTTTTCAAGACAGGCCCATTCGACCACTCTGGCACCCCACCTAAGACCTAACCATAAAAAGCTGGAAAAAAATAGCCTTAAAAATTGAACCGGCTATGGCATATGCCTCGTTGGAAAAATTAACAATGGAAAATTCCTTGAATAGGAAATTCAGGAATAACGCCATTAGTCCGAGGCTGACGATATACATAAAAGAAAACCCGAAAATATAATTGCTTTTAAGCAGGTCTCCTTTTTTGGAGCGGATAGACTGAGCCGCGAATACCAAATGCATGGCGATGCTTAAGCCAAAGAAGAACATCGCCCATTCCATCAGCCATTTATCCCTGATAAAGATGCACAAGAAAAGGTAGAGAATAAATAAAACTATCGTGTAGACAGGCAAAAGATACGGCGCGAATCTGACTAAGGGCTGGAAAAAGCTAAAAATTATTTCCACTAATCTATGCCCCCGCTCATAGATAACTGTCGGCTCCCAAATAAATAAATAGACCAGGACCAAAGTAACTACTCCGGCCCAGAAATAATTCTGCAGCGCAACACCAATATAAGATATCTGGTTCAGAAAAGCTACTGAAGAGGAATAAACAAAAGGTAGTAAGCATATACCCAGAACGAGCTTAATGATATCGAACATTTTATTGGAGATCCAGGAAGGTTTAGACCGTCCGCCGTCCTTGGGTCCTCTTTCTTTCCAGGCAGGCTTAATCTTCGGTTCAGGCCATTTATTAGGAAATTCTTTCTTTTCCATCCAAATACCCCCTTAAGGCTTTAGGTATTAAAATCGATCCGTCTTCCTGCTGGTAATTCTCTAAAATCGCCGCCACCGTGCGCGCAAGCGCAACCCCCGAGCCATTCAAGGTATGCACAAAATCAACCTTCTTATCTGCTTGCTTTCTGAACCTTATATTTGCCCGGCGGGCCTGGAAACTTTCAAAATTGCTGCAACTGGAAACCTCCAGCCATTTATCTAACCCCGGGGCATAAGCCTCCAGGTCATAGCATTTGCTGGCGGAAAAACTTAAATCCTGCGTCGCCAGTATCAATACCCGGTAAGGAATCTCCAAAATCTGCAAAACCTCTTCGGCATCTTTAACCAGTTTTTCCAATTCATCGTAAGAGTTTTCCGGCCGGACAAATTTAACCATTTCTACTTTGTCAAATTGGTGCACACGGATTAGGCCCCGGGTATCTTTTCCGTAAGTCCCCGCTTCTCTCCGAAAACAGGCGGTATAGGCAGTATAATAAACCGGTAATTTGGTTTCTTCAAGGATTTCGTCGCGGAAAATATTAGTTACCGGGACTTCGGCAGTAGGGATCAAAAATAAATCATCGTCCTTTAGTTTATACATATCATCTTCCAGTTTTGGCAACTGGCCCGTCCCAAGCATGGAGGCCCGATTGACCAAAAACGGCGGAAAAACTTCGGTGTAACCATGCTTAGCGGTATGTAAATCCAGCATAAAATTAATCAGGGCGCGCTCTAATTTGGCTCCCCAGCCTTTATATAGTATAAAATTCGAGCCGGTAATCTTGGTAGCCCGGTTAAAATCAAGGATATCCAGGTTCTGGGCTAAATCAATGTGTGATTGCGGTTTAAAACCGAATTGCCGCTTCTCTCCCCAGCTGCGCACAACCGCGTTTTTGGCCGGCTCACCCACCGGGATAGATGAATGCGGGATATTAGGAATAGTCAATGTGATTTTATCGAGTTGGCGGTCAATCTCCTTTATTTCATTCTCCAGCTGGGAAATCTGGCCGGAAACAGCCTTCATAGAGTTAATTTTCTCTTTAGCTTCTTTTTTGGTTTTAAGCAGAGCGCTGATTTCATCATTAGCCTTATTACGCTTAGCCCTTAAATCCTCCAACTTGGCCAGGATCTCCCGGCGTTGGCTATCTAGCTGAATAAAAGCATCTAAATCCAGCTTAAGATTACGGTTTTTTAATGCCTGTTTTACTAATTTCGTGTTTTCTCTGATAAATTTAATATCCAGCATTTTTACCCCTTTATAACACCTAACGGCCGCATCCTGCAGACGCGTTTGGCCAATCCGGCATTATGCACAACACTCACCACATCATTGACATTTTTATAGGCCGCGGGCGCTTCTTCGACAATCGTCGCCCTGCCCGAAGCTTTAACTATTATACCTTGAGATTCCAATTCTTTCAATAAAGTATCTAAGTTGACTGTACGGGCTGAGGCAGTGCGCGATTTTACACGCCCGGCGCCATGGCAGGCAGAATAGAAAGTTTCAGCCGCGCCTCCGGTTCCAACCAGTAAATAGGAATTCCTACCCATATCCCCGGGAATAATTACCGGCTGGCCTAATTTCCTATACTTTTGCGGTAAGGCCGGATGCCCGGGGGGGATTGCCCGCGTAGCCCCCTTTCTATGCACGCATAAAGTTTTTTCTTGGCCATCCACCATATGCTTTTCGACCTTGGCAATATTATGCGCCACATCATAAATTAAAAACATCCCCAACTCCTGCCACGAATGCTGAAATATTCTTTCAAAGGTTTTCCGGGTAAGGTGCATCAGGCATTGCCGGTTGGCCCAGGCATAGTTGGCCGCGCATTTCATTGCCCCTAGATAAGCTTTCCCTTCTGTGGAATTTACCGGAGCGCTGGCTAGCTGGCGATCCGGAACATTAATATTATACTTGGCCAGGCAATGCACCAGGCTACGGGTATAATCTTCGCACACTTGATAGCCAAACCCGCGCGAGCCGGAATGAATCATCACGCTAATTTGGCCTAAATTAAGGTCCAGCTTATCACAAACATCCCTATCATAAAGCTGATCAATCATTTGGATCTCTAAGAAATGATTACCGCTGCCTAATGTCCCTGATTGCGCCTTTCCCCTGGCGTAGGCGCGTTCAGATACCGCGACGGGATCCGCGCCGGCAATAGCTCCCTGCTCTTCGGTGCAATCCAAATCATCCTGGACACCAAAACCTTTTTCCACTGCCCATTTGGCGCCTTTGATCAAAATCTCCTCTTCTTCTTTAGCGCTCACCCGGATATCGCCTTTAGCGCCGACACCCGAAGGGACATTCGAGAATAAAGCGTAAGTCAAATCCCTTAATTTACCCTTTAGGTCTTCAAAGTGTAAATTTGTTTTGAGCATGCGCACGCCGCAGTTGATGTCAAAGCCGACTCCGCCCGGAGAAACAACTCCGCCATTTTCAATATCGGTAGCCGCAACTCCCCCAATGGGAAAACCATAGCCCCAGTGAATATCCGGCATAGCCAAAGACGCCTTTACAATCCCCGGGAGAAAAGCGACATTAGCCACCTGCTCCATTGCTTTATCCTGGCGGATGTCTTTTAATAATTTCTCGTCGGCATAAATAACCCCGGGTACGCGCATCCCGGGCTTATAAGACCTGGGGATTTCCCAGCGAAAATCATCGATCTTCCTTAAATTAATCTCAGACATCCAAAATCACCTCAGCCAGCCAACCGGTGGGCTTTCGTACGACTCTAAGTTGATGATATGTGGCAGCCTTAATTTCAGTATTCACTTTATAATTATTGATAGCGCTTCCCACGCCAATTGCCTCAATGGAATTATCTTCCAGTTTGTTTATCTTAATATTATGGAATATTAACCCCCTAGCTGCGGATAAGGAGAGTAATTCATTCAGCCAATCGACAAAAAGGCTTTCTAAATTATCCGCGCTTATTTTTATGTTTAGGTTAACGTGGGTTTTATTTTTGGTGAATTGTTTGCGGCTTGAAACCTGAAATAGGGCGAGCCCGGCATTTTTAAACAGGCTTTTTAAATCTTTGCCTTTTACCCGGATACCGATATCTGCGGTATGCTCAAAAACTTCGTAATTTTCCACAAATATTATTGGGCCATGTAGGAGTCGAACCTACGACCTTGACATTAAGAGTGTCCTGCTCTGCCAATTGAGCTAATGGCCCAAAAGCCTTGTAATCGTGAGAAATATTCTAACTGAAAGCTGAAAACAAGTCAATTATAAAGCTTTAAATAAGCAAAAAACGAATTGAGGCTGCACATGACAAGAAAAGCGACATAACAGGTATTTAAACCGATATACAGAGGTTTAATCCTTTTTAGAGAACCGATACCTTTGATGATCAGGAAAAATATCAGCGGAGCGAAAAATAAGGTCATTCTTGCTCCCGTAAAGGGATATCTCCTCAATATTCCCAGGACAACCAACTCTAAGAAAATAACCAGACCTATTGAATCCACATCCAGAAACCTGCATTTGTTCTTTTTTAAAGATCTGAAGCCATAACTAAAAAGTGAAATTACGAAAATCGGAATCAAGAAAGAGGCTGCTTTTATGAAAAATTTGCTATTTCCAAACCAAAAGGTTGTCAACTTCCTTAAGCCCTCGCCGAAGGGTTTGATGAAAGAATAGAACGACTGCGTGCCCAGAAAATAATTGTTCCAGGGGACCGGGTTTGCGGAAAGCTCATACCCTAAATAGAAATAATAGATTGAAATGATTATTAAAAGGCATAAAAAAGAATATGACGCAAGCAAAAGAGCAGCCTTATGATTTTTCTTCACAATAAATATATAATTATAGATTACCATCCAGAAAAAGAAAAAACTACTGTAGGATAACGCCAGCGTAAACGGCAAGAGAAAAGTAGCAGTGATAAATAACTTTGACGGCGCTTTAGTTTCAAGTTGTTTCTGGCAGAGCAGGTACCAACAGAAAAGTCCCGCGACTAACACGTCCATTGAATAGGGCTTTAACTCTGCCGCATAATAGATGATCCGATAGCTGCTGGCGAAAGAAAAAATGGCGAGTAAAACCTGCCACTTACCCGGGAGGATCCGCTGGAATACTTTTAACCAGACAAAAAATGCCAAAAGCATGCATAATAAAGACGGGAGCCTTAAAGCCAGAAGATTATAGTCAAATCCCCGGGCAAAAAAATTAATTATAATAAGATAAAGCCGGGGAAACATCTGGGTGTATCCGAGAGGGCCCAAAAGTTTCAAAGAACTAAGCTCTTGTAAATTCTTAAAGACTAATTCTTCATCTAACCACAGCGGCCTAAGCGAAAAGTAGTGCAAGAGACACAGGAAGACGAACCACAGGATACAAGAAATAAACAAAATCTTATAAGCTTTCATCGGGAAACAGACTAATTATTTTTTCTTCTTTCAATATATAAACCTCGACTAATCCCCTGACAGAGCCATCTTTGTCAAAAACATAACCATATAAACCCGGATAAGAAACCGAACGTAAGATTTTCCTCCCCCTGCTATTGCCACTCCTTCTGCCGCCTGCATTTCCGGAAGATAAATAGCTGTACTTTCTAAAGATTAAATTATAAATTTATCGTGGGTATATTTTAACTTAAAATAGGCGGATTAGCAAGAATAGAAAGCACCCTAACAAGTGTAATTTTATGCGCCTGGCAGGAGTTGAACCTGCAACGCCTAGCTCCGAAGGCTAGCGCTCTATCCAGTTGAGCTACAGGCGCGTTAAAAAAGCTCGGCCTTCTCTCCTAAAATTTCCTTAATCTTCTTGAGCTTACCTTTGGTAACGGCCTGAATACCTGCCTCGGCGGTAGTGCGCGCCGGAGAGTTCAACTGTATTCTATCCGGGTTTATCTCATCAATAATATTTTTTAATTTACGGATATGCCTAATGTCGTCATTAATGCCTTTTAACAGCATCACTTCCAGCCAGATCTTACCGCGGAACTCTCTTCTGAAAGCCGTAAGAGCCGCGATTATCTCTTCAATCTTTAGGCCGGAATGCGGGCGGTCAATTTTGGCAAATAAATCCTGCGTCACCGCATCCAGAGAAGGAACAACTAAATCCGCACCCCAAAGCTGCCGCCGAACTCCTCCATCTGTCAGTAAAGAAGCATTGGTCAGGACCGCAATTTTGAGGCTGGTGAGTTTTTTTACTTCCGCAATCAGCTCACCACATCCTGTATTTAAGGTAGGTTCGCCCGAACCGGAGAGCGTAATATATTCCAACCCTTGCGCTGTTTCCTTATTGCTGCTCAACCAGGTTTTTAATTCTTCAATTATTGCGCTTACCCGGATATACTCTTTTCTCTCCAGCGTCAGGTCAGTGGTTTTGCCTAACTGGCAATAAATACAATCAAAGTCGCAGGTCTTATAGGGGGTAAGGCTTATTCCTAAAGAAAAACCGAGCCTGCGCGATTTCACCGGACCGTATAAATATTTCATATCTTGAAAAAATTCTAAGGGCGCTACTTAAAATAGCGCCCTTATGATTTTAAACCAGTTAAAGTAGCCAGTTATTTAACTTCGACAACGCAATTATGCGACCCAAAGGAATTGGCTACACAGGAGGTACAACGCGGGTCATTCATCCAAGCGCCGTCAACGACAAATTTATATTCGTACCTGCCGGGCTTGAGATTTACCTTAACCATCCAGTTGCCTTTAGAGTCGTTTTTTGCGGGAAGCTTCTTTATGTCCCATTTGTTAAAAGTACCTGCTAAGCTCACCTTCTTAGCCTGCGGAGCATAGAGCTTAAATTCAGTAAGTTTTGACCCGGTTAATCTAGCCATATTATCCTCCTCCTTGCCTGCCTGCCGCAGGCTGTTGTCTTTATTTATACACCCAGCCTAAAAACTGTCAAGCACTAATAATAACGCGGGGCCTTAAGTACAATCACTTAAATGCTGACGATCGCCAGGCCTTTTTTATCGGCTAACTTTACCGCGGCTTGACGGTCTATAAAAAGTGTCTTATCTGCTTCTACGGCAAGGCATTTTGCGCCTGCCTTAATCAGGATTTGAATCGTCTTTAAACCGATTACCGGAATGTCAAAACGCATATCCTGGCTGGGCTTGGCTACTTTAATTACGCTTATACCTCCGCGGGCAATCTTTCCGGCGCGCCGGATAAGATTATCCGTGCCCTCCAAGGCCTCAACCGCGACAATCGCCTGATCTTTGACTGCTACTGTCTGGCCTATATCCAGAGCCCCGACTTCTTTGGCCAGCTCAAAACCGAAATAAACATCCTCCCAGACCGCTGAATCAGGTTGAGCCTGCGTAAGCGTGCCTTTTTTAGGCAGCAGGTCTTCCATAAAAGTAACGGAATTGAGTAACTCTAAACCGGCATCCTCTAATTTTTCCGCGATTACTCCGAATATCGTATCCGCCTTCTTGTTCTTTATGCTGGCAAGTATCTGCTGCAGGTCCTGGCTTCTTTTTACCTCTTTACTGAATAGCCGTGCCGGACTGACCTGGCCGGCCATAACTATTCTTTTTACTCCTTCGGCCTGGAATATTTCAACCAGGCGCTTGAATTCAGATAAACTCAGCCAGTAGACTTTATCCGCCAGTTTATTGATCCTGGGCGAACTCTCTCCCTTTATCGCGACAGCAACCACGGAATAACCTTTGTCCCGGGCAGCTTCACAAAACAAAAGAGGGAATTTCCGGTTTCCGGCGATTAATCCTATTTTTTCCATCGTTATTTCCGGCAGGAACGCGCTAGCCCGCGCTCTGTCTTTTTGATGAATTCTACGAGGTACGTAACTTCGGGGGTTAATTTAATCTCCTTGACTAATTTTTCCAGTGCGTGTTTTACCGAGAGTCCGGAACTAAAAAGTATCCTGAAAGCATCGGAAAGCTTGCCGATGGATTCTCTGGAGACATTATGGCGGCGCAGGCCTACAAGATTTAATCCGAATACTGCCGCAGGGTGCCCGTCGCAGGTCGAATACGGGGGAATATCCTGGACGACCTTGGAACAGCCGCCGATAATGGAGAGCATGCCGACCCGGACAAATTGATGGATCGCTACTAACCCTCCGATGACTGCCCGGTCTTCAATAGTAACGTGGCCGGCAAGGGTAGAGCCGTTAGCTAAGACGCAATTATTCCCCACCCGGCAATCATGCGCCACATGGGAATAGGCCATTATTAAATTTCCGTCCCCGACAACAGTCTTGGAACCTTCTTCTGTCCCGGGATTAAGAGTGCAATACTCGCGGATAATATTATTGTCACCAACTTCCAGGTAGACCTTTTCTCCTTTATATTTTAAATCCTGCGGCCGGCTGCCGATAACCGCGCCGGTGAATATCTCGCAGTTCCTGCCGATGGTAGTATTACCTTCAATAACGCAGTGGCTGGCGATTTTAGTCCCTGCTCCGATAACCGCTTCTCCGGAAATAACCGCGTAAGGCCCGATTGAAACATTCTCGCCGATTCTGGCATTTTCAGAGACTATGGCTGTTTTATCTACCGGCATGATTATCCTTTAATTTTCTACTAAAGCGCAAACGAAATCCGCCTCCGCCACAACTTTTCCGTCGACTAAGGCCTTACCGCGCACCTGGCCTATTTTGGATTTTACCTTTACTGTTTCAACCTCAAAAACCAGCTGATCTCCTGGCACAACGGGTTTACGGAATTTCACATTATCGATCGACATAAAAAACGCCAGTTTTCCTTTATATTCTTCAGAAGCAAGCAGCATCACCGCGCCGACCTGGGCCATTGCCTCGACGATAATCACCCCGGGCATAACCGGCCGCCCCGGAAAATGCCCCTTAAAAAAATAATCGTTCACCGTTACATTCTTTATACCGGTAGCCCGCTTGCCGTACTCGATCTTAGTAATTCTATCCACAAACAAGAACGGTTCCCGGTGCGGTATGATTTTCATAATATCCGTCACTTCCAAAACACTGCTTTCAATTTTCATAGAATTATTCTTCCTTTGTTCGGCTAGTTTCCTGACCAATTTCAGGTTTAATGAATGTCCGCTCTTTAAGGCCTTGATGTGCGCCTTCAAAGGGGCTCCCAAAAAGAATAAATCCCCCATTAAATCCAGGACCTTATGCCTGACAGCTTCATCGGGAAAACGCACTTTATTCTTGATCACCTGGCCGGCCTTATCCAAAACCAGGGTATTCTCATAATTTGCTCCCAAACCCAATCCCTGGCGTTTTAATTCAACGCTTTCGCTTTCCAGGCAAAAGGTGCGGGCAGGGGCTATTTCTTTTTGGAAGTTTTCCGGATTGACTGCTAACTCTATAAATTCCTTTGCAGGCAGCGATTTAGCGTAATCAAGAGTATAAGAAATCTTAAATTCGCCGGCCGGCTCAAGGACAATGGAAGCGCCCCCTTCTTCTATTTTAATTGGCTCTTTAATAAAAAACGCTTCCCGCTCTTTATCCAGCTCTTTGATACCTGCTTGAGCAATGAACTCTACGAAGTTTAAACTGCTCCCGTCCAGGCCAGGCAATTCATTACTATCCACCTCCACATATAAATTATCCACTCCTAAGCCGGATAACGCCGCCATAAGGTGTTCGACGGTCTGCACGCATGCAGCGCCCTTTTCAATGGAGGTGCGCCGCGGCATCTTCTCTGCCGGGACCATATTTTCAACACAGGCCTTAATCTCGGGGAAACCGGATAAATCCTTACGGACAAAAATAATTCCGGTCCCACTCTTGGCGGGTTTTAGGGTAACGTTGGACTTATTGCCGGTATGTAAACCGACTCCGCTAAAACTTATTTCCTTAAGAATCGTCTTTTGTTTGCTCATCTTGCGCTTATCCAGCCAATACTAAATACTATCTACCTGTTACTTGCCTTCTAACTTAGCTTCCAGCTCTTCTATCTTCTTCTTAAGCTCTTTTACTGTAGCGAATAATTTGGGCAGGTTGTGCACGTAGGCGTGCGCTTTCTGGTTTTCCTGAAATGGCCGCGCAGGATATCCTGACATAATAGCGCCTGCCGGAATAGATTTGCTTACGCCTGACTGGGCGGTAACTATCGCGTTATCGCCTACGGTAATGTGCCCGACTAACCCGGCCTGTCCAGCCAGGATGACATTGTTGCCGATCACGGTGGAACCGGATATGCCGACCTGGGCTACAATCAGGCAGTCCTGACCGATCACCACGTTGTGGGCAATCTGGACGAGATTATCGATTTTTGTCCCCCGGCCGATAACTGTTTTATCAAAGCGTGCCCGGTCAATAGTAACATTGGCGCCAATCTCAACGTCATCGCCGATTTCAACTGTACCGACCTGCGGTATTTTGTGGTGCTTCCCGCTGACTTCGATAAAACCAAATCCGTCGGACCCGATAACTGTGCCGCTGTGGATGATTACGTTATTGCCGATTGATACGCGTTCACGTACAGAAACATTAGAATAAATAAGCGCAGAAGTACCGATCTTGGTATCCTGGCCGATGAAGCACCCGGGATAGATTACTGTTTTATCGCCTACCTGGGCGTTATCTCCGATAACCACATTAGGCCCGATAGCTACGTCCTGGCCTAATTTAACGTCCTTGCCTAATGCCGCGCTGGGGTGTATGCCCTTATAATGTTTTATCTCAGCGGGAGCTATAAGAGAGATGACTTTGACAAAGGCCAACGAAGGATTTTCAGTACGGATTACAGCGCAAGAAGCAGAAGGCTCTGTATCTTTCGAAATTATTATTGCGGAAGCGGCAGTTGTGGCCAGGAGAGGGGCATATTTGGCATTAGCCAAAAAAGTAATATCGCCAGCGAGCGCCTCTTTTATTCCGGATACCCCGGTGATTACGATATTGCTGTCCCCTATAACTTCACCCTGGACTAGCTGAGCAATCTCTTTTAGGGTTTTACGCATTATCTATTTCTGCTATCTTCTCTTATTCAATAAAGCTATAATTTTATCCGTAATATCCATGGACTTATCCTGATAGACCAAAACCCGGTCATTAAAGACCATGGTATAGCCTTCTTTTTCGGCATAGTTCTTCACTGTCGACTCTATATCCTGAAGGATTTCCTTCATCCTCTCTTCCTGTTCTTTACGCAGGTCTGTTTCTTTACGGGTAATAAAATCCTGGACCGCCTTGGCCTTATTTTCTAAATCGCCCTTCTTGGCTTCTTTTTCTCTATCGCTTAAAAGCTTGAATTTATCCCTGAAAGCATTCAGGTCTTTGAGCTTCTTATCTCTCTCAGAAGTGTAGCTATTTTCTTTTTCAGTTAAGGATTTATCGTATTCCTTGGTTTTGGAATATTCGTTAAAAGCGCGGCCTAAATTGATATAAGCAAACTTATCCGCTGCCTGGGCCAGGCCCGTCAAGACAAAAGAGCTTAAGAGCGCCCCGCATAAAACCACTAATAATTTTTTCATCCTGTTTCCTCCTTTTATTTATTGAATTTTAGAAACTATTGCTCACGCTGAAGTGGAACCTTCCGCTGGACTTGGAACTTTCACCGGAAGCTTTATTCATAGGTATGCCGTAATCCAGCATCATCGGCCCGACCGGCGTGCGGATACGAAATCCTAAGCCAAAGCTGGATTTAAAACCGCCGCTGTTAGCTACATCGTTGGCATTCTTATTTGTACCTATATCACCTAGTTTTTCCCAAACATTACCCACATCATAAAATAAAGCTACTTTCAGAAAACTAAACACCGGGTAAAGGTATTCTATATTTCCGACTAGCATAGAATTACCTCCCAGGGGATCATTAGTGTCCGGGTCAACAGGGCCAACTGCCCTCTCCTTATAACCTCTTATCGTATAGGCGCCGCCGGCAAAAAACCTCTCATAGATAGGTATATGGTCGGCATCTCCGTCTCCGTAAGCCTGGGCCAGGCCTATCCTGCCTCTTATTTCCAAGGAAGCATTCTTAGGCATAGGAAAATAATGGCTTGCCCGGCCGTAAAACTTCCAATAATCCTTATCTCCTCCTAATGGCCCTCCGGCCAGCTGCATAGAGCCGGTAAGCAGATTACCCCTATGCGTGTCAAAGACATTGTCCCGGTTGTCAAAAGTAAGGCTGGGAGTTATACTGCTGATCAGATTAGTCCCTGCTTCCTGCTGCAGGTATTTGGCGCCGTCGTCTATATTAGAAATATTAATTGAATCCAGCCTATAGGTAAAGTCTGTCCTCAAGTATTCGGATAGCTCCTTACCGAGGCGCAAGTCGCCTCCGGTGACTTTCTCGTCATAACCATAACCTACGTCAGTATCTCTCTTATGGGTTTTACGGTAAGCGTCAAAACCAAAAGATATGGGATAATCAAAAAGCCAGGGCTCGGTAAAACTTAAATCAAAGCCCGTACTGGTTGTGCCGGCTGAAGCGCGAATCCTTAAGTCTTGCCCGGCGCCGGTAAAGTAAGGCCAATTCCTCCAGTCAAAATTCTTCTGCTCAACCTCTACAAATCCCACAAAATCATCAACCGTGCTATAACCGCCGCCAAAACTGAATGAACCGGTTTTGGTCTCTTTCACATCAACAATCAAATCCTTCTTATCCGGGCTGGGCGTCTCTTCGGTATCATAGCTTATATCCTCAAAAAATCCCAGATTCTGCAGGCGCTCTTTACTGCGCCTTAATTTTTCCCCGTCAAATTTATCTCCGGGACGAATACGCATCTCCCTGCGGACAACTAAATCCCGGGTCTTAATGTTGCCGCGGATTTTAATTTTGTCCACGTAAGTTATCTGGTTCTCAATAATGCTATAGAGTATATCCACGCGGCTGGTAGCGGTATTTAAAGATGTCGTATCTTGAACCTGCGCCGAAATATAGCCCTTGTCAAAATAAAGGCCCTGGATATTGGCCGCATCGGCCTTCATAGCATCATCGCTAAAAACCTTCCCCGGGACGCAATATTGAAGACGCTTGAGGATTTCTTTCTCCGGAATATCCTTATTCCCCTGCACAACCACGTTTCCGACTAAATACTTATTCCCTTCTGTTATCTTGATATAGATATATAATAAATAGGGCATTTTAACGTCGGGCTTCACTTCGTAATCGACTGTAACATCAATAAAGCCGTTTCTGGTATAAAAAGCCTTGATTCGGCCGGCGTCCTCTTTAAGCACATCCTCCTTAAGCACGCCGGCGTTAAAAAACCAGGCCCGCTTAGTTTTAAGAAGCTTGAGTATCCGCGCCTGGGTGAATTCCTTATTACCGGTCACGATAATATCCTTTATGCGCACTCTCTTGCCTTCTATTACATTAAAATTGATTTTAACTTTATTTGTTTCCGGATTTATATCTAACTTATAATCAATACTGGCAGCGTTATAACCCATCTTTTCATACATCTTCTCGAGTGTCCGCACATCTGCGGCCAGACTCGGATAATCAAGGTACTGGCCTTCCCGGGATTTCAACTGTTCTTTAAGCTTCTCGTCCTTCATCGTAATGCGCAATATTCCGGAAAATGTAATTTTTTCAATAATCGGCCGCTCGGTTACGGTAATGATGACCTTCAGGCCGTTTTTGTAACTCTCGGAATCAATCTTTATATCACTGAAGAAATTCAAAAGATAAAGCCTCTTTAAGTCATCACTGATGACATTTTCCTGGTAGGGGCTGCCGACACGGGTTTTCATCTTGGAGATAATGGTGTTGGTGCTTATGGCTTTATTGCCCTTTATTTCAACGGCGGTAACTAATTTTAGCGGATGTTCTTTGACTATCGAGGAAGAGGTGGTTTCTGACTGCGGCTTCGGGGTATCCTCCGCCAACAAAATAAAAGGGGAAATTACTACGAAAAAAGAAAGCCCAAGTGTGAATAATATTTTACGCATTGTTATTATTATATAAGAAGTACTCCTTGAAAGCAAACAATTATTCTACTCTGGCAATATTTTCAAAACGGGTATATTCTTTTATGAAGGCAAGCTTTAAGGAGCCTACCGGGCCGTTACGCTGTTTGGCAATGATCACCTCGGCGACACCCTGATTTTCAGAACTCTGGGTATAATACTCCTCCCTCAATAAAAGCACGACTACATCGGCATCCTGCTCGATAGCTCCGGACTCTCTCAAATCGGAAAGCTGCGGCCGGTGGTCGGTGCGCGACTCTACCGCACGCGACAATTGGCTAATCGCTACTATCGGGACATGTAATTCCCTGGCCAACGCTTTTAAAGAGCGTGAAATCTCGGAAATTTCCTGCTGACGGCTTTCTATGCCGCTTGAACCGCGCATCAACTGCATGTAGTCCAGGACAATTAACTTTATATCCTGCTGGGATTTAAGCCTGCGCGCCTTAGCCCGTAATTCCATTACGGAAATCCCCGGCGTATCGTCTATAAATATCGGGGCTTCGGAAAGTTTTCCTGCCGCCGCAGTCAGGCGCGGCCAATCCGAAGTAGCCAGGTATCCGGTACGCACTTTTTGCGCATCCACCCGCGCGTGCGAACAGAGCATCCTCTGGACAAGCTGTTCTTTAGACATCTCCAGGCTGAAAATCGCCGTAGGGACTTTTTCGATTATCCCGGCGTGTTCAATCATCCCCAAAGCAAAAGAACTCTTACCCATCGAAGGCCTGCCGGCAACGATGATTAAATCTGAATCCTGGAGTCCCGCGGTCTTAATATCAAAATCTATATAACCGGTAGGTATACCGGTAACGTGCGCCTTCTTACGGTAAAGTATATCTATGGTTTCAATGCTGTCCTTAACAATCTCTTTAAGGTGCAGGTAAGACCCCTGATTTTTTCTCTCGCTTACCTCAAAGATAAATCTTTCGGCGCTATCCACTACCTCGGTAATATTCCCTTCGCTTTCATAACAAAGCGAGACTATCTTGGTAGCATTATTAATCAGGGTCCTTAAAATACTCTTTTCTTTGACTATTGAAACATAGTGGCTGATATTGGCTGCGGTAGGAACAGAATTAGCCAGGGCGGTCAGAAAACTTACCCCCCCGATGGCTTCCAGTAGGCCTTCTTTCTTTAAGGCATCGGTCAAGGTAATCAGGTCGATCGCCTTATTTACGGCGTAGAGATCGGATATAACCTGGAATATTTTCTGGTGGGAATCTTTATAGAAAAAATTCTTATCCAGAGTCTCAATGGCGGTGGCGATAGCTTCTTCGTCCAGGAGCATTGAGCCTAAAACCGCCATTTCAGCATCTAAATTCTGCGGCGGGATTTTATCTAGCGAAACTTGGTTAGGCATCTTATTTCTTTACAATCCAGACTTTTAATTTTGCGGATAGGTCGGGATGTAACTTTACGGGGATTTCATAAATCCCCAGTGATTTTATCGGCTCGCTGAGCAGAATACGGCTCTTATCTAAATCCAGGCCTTCTTCTTTAAGGGCGTTGGAGATATCCAGCGCTGTTATACTCCCGTATAAATCTTTTTCATCCTGGGCGATTGCCGGCATAGTCAAAGATAAAACATCCAGGCGTTCTTTAATCTCCCTAGCTTCTTGTCTGTCTTTTTCTAACCCTTGAGCGATCTTTTGCCTTTCCTGCTCCAGTTTTTTAAGGTTAGCCGGCGTAACCGGTACGGCTAAACCCTTGGGCAAAAGGAGATTCCGGGCAAAGCCGTCTTTGACTTTCACCAATGCACCGGCCTTACCTATCTTAGCTACATCTTTGGTTAATATGACTTCCATAGGACCGCCTTTTTTAAAGTGTTGCTTTAACGCACATAAGGCAGGAGCGAAATAAACCTGGCCTTGGTAATTGCCTCGGCAATAATCCTCTGGTGCTTGGCGCAATTCCCGGATAAACGGCTTGAGAGCATTTTGCCTCTCTCGGTAATAAATGCCTCCAGTCTCTTGGTATCTTTGTAATCCACTGATTTTGCCTTATCCACACAGAGGCGGCAGAATCTTTTTCTGCCGATGGAATGTAAGCCTCGTTTTTTATCCCCGGGTTTGCCTCTGGAGAATGTTTTGCTTCTTGCGCCAGTACCGGTCTTCGTCTTAACTTTCATTTGCTTCGCCCTCGCTTTCGCCTAACCAAGTTGATTCTGTAGATGGTTCAGTTGATAACTCTTCCATTGCCGGTTCAGCTGCCTGAACGCCTTGAGCCTTAGCCGGACCTGTGCCCATGAATTGTACCCGCTCTGCCCGGACTTCAATAACGCTGCGCTTGGCCCCGGTATTATCCTCCCAGGAACGTGACTGCAGCCTTCCCTCAACAAAAAGGCTGCTGCCTTTATGCAGGTACTGGTTGCAGGTCTCGGCCTGTTTATTCCAGACTACCGCCGTAATAAAACAAACCTCTTCTTTTAACTCCTGGTTCTTGTCGCGGTACCGACGGTTAACCGCCATACGCAGGTTGGCTACTGCCGCCCCCTGCGGGGTATAACGTAATTCCGGATCCTTAGTCAAATTCCCCATCAGTAATACTTTATTGTAACTAGCCATAGATTCTCCTTATTCCAGCTTGGTAATAAGTACCCTTAAAATATTCTCGTTTAAATTATAGGCATGGCGTATGTCTTTTATAGCCAGGGGATCAAGCGAAAAACTGGAAAGATAATATACGCCTTCCAGATGTTTTTTGATCGGAAAAAACAGTTTCCTTTTCTCCGCCCAAAGAGCGCTTTGCGCTATTACACCGTGATGCTTGGTTACGATATCATCGATCTGCTGAAAAAGGTTTTTTCTCTCTTCTTCCGATAATTCCGGTTTAACGATAAACATTGCCTCATACTTATTCATACTTTAACTCCTTTTAAATTAGTCCTGCGATTAAAAATATTCATGCTTTTCTCTGCGCCCGCGAGCGCCCAGGACCGGCAACAATCCAACGCGTTGTTTATTACTGCGGGAAGCTGGGTATTTTCCTTTTTATTGAAATGTGCCAACACATATTCGCTTGCCCCCAAGCCTCCCTTGGGCCGGCCTATGCCAATACGCATCCGGCTGAATTCACTGCTGCCCAGAAAATCTATTATAGACTGAATCCCCCGATGCCCGGCGGATGAGCCGTGCGGCTGGAGTTTAATCCTGCCGAATTCCAGGTCTAAATCGTCACAAACCACCAGAAGATCTTCCGGGTTTATTTTATATTTTTTCAGCAGGAGCTTAACTGCGCCTCCTGATAAATTCATAAAGGTAAGCGGCACGGCTAAAACCGCCTCCACCCCCTCTATCCTGGCCTTAACGCTTAATGCCGAGGCGCCTCTTTCTTTTTTAAGAACTGTTTTTTTGACTTTAGCTAAAGATTTTACGACCTGAAAGCCGATATTATGCCTGGAATTCCTGTAAAATATGCCGGGATTACCCAGCCCTATAATCAGCTTCACTTCTTCTCTTTAGTCTCTTTTTTCTCTTCCGGGGATTCTTCCGCGCCTTCAGCCGGAGCCTCTTTCTTCTCTTTGATTACTTCCGGCTCTTGTGCTGCTTCACCTTCGGCGCCTTCAGCCGGCGCTTCTTCTTTCATCGGAGCAGCTACGCTTAAGATTATTGCGCCCGGGTCATTCAGGACCTTTACACCTTGCGGCACGATAACATCTTTAACATGGATGGATTCACCCATTTT
>JAQUMI010000019.1 GCA_028718225.1 Candidatus Omnitrophota bacterium
TGATTAAGCGCGACTGCGAAGTGAAGGATTCGGGAAAGGTCTTCCCCGGGATGGGCGGAGTCCTGGATGAAATTGACAGTCTTTTGTTTGTCGCTCCGGTATTTTATTTTTATATGAGCGTAGTCCTGAGATGAAAAATATCGCGATTTTGGGAGCTAGCGGTTCAATCGGCCAAAATACGCTTAGCGTAATACGCAACTATCCGGATAAATTTAAGGTTGTTGCCTTAAGCGTTAATTCAGATATAGGTAGATTGTCCAGCCAGATCAGGGAATTCAGGCCCCTGGCGGTTTGCGTAAATGACCGGGACAGGGCCCTTGCTCTTTCCGGCAAGATAAAATCCGGGGTAAAGATTTTCAGCGGCCGGCAAGGTTTGGAAGAATTGGTCAGGGATAAGCGGATAGACCAGGTTGTCTTCGCCATAAGCGGCGCAAGCGCTCTTGCGCCCCTGGTGAGTGCGATCGAGAGCGGCAAGGATGTAGCTTTAGCCAATAAAGAAGCCCTGGTCATGGCCGGGCCGATAATCCTGCGCTTAGCACGCAAAAATAAAGTAAGGCTTATGCCGATAGATAGCGAACAGTCGGCGATCTGGCAATGCCTGGAAGGAGAGGACCGCGGGGCGCTTAAAAAAATATATCTTACTGCTTCCGGCGGCCCTTTACGTAAATTAAATAAGCGGGAGTTAAAAAATATCCGCCTAAAGCAGGTGCTCAAGCATCCCCGCTGGAAGATGGGCAGGAAGATTACGGTAGACTCGGCAACCCTGATGAATAAGGGATTGGAATTATTGGAGGCGATGTTCTTGTTCGGCCTGGAAGCTTCCCAGGTTAAAGTATTGGTGCATCCGGAGGCCCTTATCCATTCTATGGTTGAGTTTGTTGACGGAGTTTTAATCGCGCAGCTATCCACTACGGATATGCGTATCCCTATCCAGTACGCGTTAAGCTATCCGCAGAGGCTAAAGAATGCGCTTCCGGAAATAGATTTCTATAAACTGGGAGCCTTGCATTTTGAAAAGCCGGATCTTAAAAAATTCCCGTGTTTGGGCCTGGCCTACGCAGCTGCCCGTAGGTTAGGGACGTTTCCTTGTGTTTTAAACGCCGCTAACGAAGTAGCCGTGGCTGAATTTTTAAAAGAGAAGTTGGAGTTTAGGCATATCCCGGAAGTTTCGGCCAAAGTTATGCGTTTGCATACGAACAAGCTTAATCCCGCACTAAGCGATATCCTGCAGGCCGATACCTGGGCCAGGCAGGAAGCGCTCCGGGCAATCGCGAGGTTAAATTAAAAAATGTTCAGCCTGATCGTATTCTTTCTTATTCTAAGCGTTTTAATCGTAGTCCATGAGTTCGGCCATTTTATCATCGCTAAAAAAACAGGCGTGCGGGTGGAGCAGTTTTCTTTAGGGTTCGGTAAGGTATTATTCCGCAAAAAGAAAAATGGCACGGATTACACGGTCAGCGCTATTCCCCTGGGCGGATTTGTGAAAATGGCCGGGGATAATTTAGAGGAATACAGCGGAAAGCCCGATGAATATTTTTCCAAGGCTCCGGGAAAGCGTTTTTGGATAATCTTCTTTGGCCCGCTGCTTAATTATGCCTTGGGGATTTTGCTCTTCTGGATGATCTTTTTTATCGGATACCCCACGCTGACGACCAAGATTGGCGGGTTAATCGATGGTTTCGGCGCCAAGGAAGCGGGGCTACAGTCCGGCGATATCATTACCGCCATCGACGGCCAGGAAACAAAAAATTGGGAAGATATACAGAAAGTAATTTATGCCAGGAAAGCCGCCGAAGCGGTAGATGTTTCTTTCTTAAGGCTGAATAAAGAATCTACGGTTAATGTCCGGCTCAAAGCAAAAGTTTTAGAAAATCAAATCGGCCAGAAGCGTAAAATAGCGCTTCTGGGCATAAGTCCTTTTGATGAAGTGGTTACGGTAAGGCACGGCTTTCTGGAATCCTTGGGTTTGGGCCTGGGCAAGTCCTGGGATTTAACACTGATGACTTATGCTGCTCTGGGCAGGCTGGTTAGCGGGCATTTATCTATGCGCGAATCAATGACCGGGCCGCTGGGTATATTCTTTATTACTTCTAAAGCCGCCCAGCTCGGAGTGATCGCGGTTTTACATTTAATGGCGGTATTGTCCTTGAGCCTGGCAATTTTTAATCTTTTACCCTTACCTATATTGGACGGCGGCCATATCGTTTTTTTAGCTTTAGAAAAAATAAGAGGCAAGGCCTTAAGCATTAAATCCGAGCAGATTATCAATAAGATAGGCTTTAGTTTTATTTTGTTCCTGGTTTTTCTGGTTACCTATAATGATATTGTCAAAAACTTCGGGGATAAGCTCTCCAAGCTTTTCTTGAAATGAAATATGGGGATTAAGAGGAGAAAATCAAGAGTAGTAAAAATCGGCAGTCTTTCTATCGGCGGAGCTAACCCCATTGCCGTACAGTCAATGGCAAAATGCAAGACTTCCGAAGTAGCTAAGGTTATCCGGCAGGTGCGCGGGTTAGAAAAAGCCGGTTGTGAGATTGTGCGCCTGGCAGTTAAAGACAGCCAGGATGCGCGCTCTTTCAAAAAGATTAAAAGACAAGTTAAGATCCCGCTGGTGGCGGATATCCACTTTGATTACCGCCTGGCCCTGGAAGCGATCGAGAGCGGCGCGGATAAGATCCGGCTTAACCCGGGGAACATTTATAAAAGAGAAGAAGTTAAAAAAGTAGTCAGCGGCCTGAAGGCAGCCAAAATACCTTTACGTATCGGCTTAAATTCGGGGTCGGTAAAAGACGCCTCTTCTAAAGGTATGCCGGATAAATTAGTGAATAGCGCGCTGGGCTACATCAGGATGGTGGAAAGTTTTAAATTCTATGATATCGTGGTTTCCTTAAAGGCCTCGAATGTCCTGGATACTGTCAGCGCTTATAAAAAACTGGCCAAGCTTTGCGATTACCCGCTGCACCTGGGAGTTACGGCCACTGGTTCTCCTTTTAGCGGCGCGCTAAAGACAAGTATCGCTTTAGGGGCTTTGCTATTAGACGGAATTGGTGATACAATAAGGGTATCTTTGACTGAGGAGCCGGCCCAGGAAGTTTATGCTGCCCGGTGTATTTTAGAGGCGTTGGGCCTGCGTAATTCCGGGGTGAGCTTAGTAAGCTGCCCCACCTGCGGCCGCTGCGAAGTAGATTTAGTAAAAATAGTCCGGGAATTAGAAGAGAAGTTAGAGCCGGAGACTGTAAGGCTCAGCCCTGCGCGGCCCTTAAAAGTCGCGGTCATGGGCTGTGTGGTTAACGGCCCGGGCGAAGCAAAAGAGGCGGATATCGGGGTAGCTTTTGGTAAAAGCGAAGGCCTCTTATTTAAAAAAGGTAAGCCCGTGAAAAAAATCGCCTATTCTGATTGCGTGGATATTTTATTAAAGGAGATGGCCAAAGATTATGCTCTGGACTAAAACTTTTATTCCGACGCTCAAGGAAACTCCCCAGGAGGCCGAATCAATCAGTCACCAGCTTTTACTGCGCGCCGGGGCCGTGCGCATGCTGATGGCCGGGGCCTATTCCTACCTGCCCTTAGGTTTAAAGGTTTTAGGGAATATTGAGAATATTGTCCGCCAGGAGATGAATTCCTGCGGAGCGGTAGAATTATTATTGCCGGCGTTACAACCGCTGGAATTATGGCAGCGTTCAGGCCGCGACGCGCTAATCGGGGAAGTAATGATTAAATTCACTGACCGCCGCGGGAGAAAGATCTGTTTGGGCCCCACGCATGAAGAAGTGATTACGGAGCTGGTTAAATCCCAGGTGTCCAGCTATAAGCAGTTACCCTTGGTTTTATATCAGATCCAGACTAAATTCCGCGATGAGCTGCGCCCGCGTTTTGGCCTGGTGCGCGCCTGCGAATTTATAATGAAAGATGCCTATAGCTTTGACCAGGACGAAGCGGGTTTAGATAAAAATTACCAGGCGATGCACGCAGCTTATTTAAGAATATTTAAAAGATGCGGTCTGGATGTTATTACTACCGAAGCAGACTCCGGGGTGATGGGTGGAAAGGTCTCGCATGAATTTATGGTTCCGGCTAAGGACGGAGAGGATGTGGTTGAGGTCAATGCGGAAAAGGTAAATGCCATTGAGGTCGGGCATATTTTTAAATTAGGGACCAAATACAGCGCTTCTTTAGGCGCGAACTTCCTTGATGCCAAAGGCCAGCTCAAGCCCGTAATCATGGGTTGTTACGGCATCGGCGTCTCCAGGCTGATCTCCAGCGTGATTGAACAGAATAATGATCAAGACGGGATCATCTGGCCGCTGGAAGTAGCTCCTTATAAAGTCATGATTTTGGTTTTAGACGCCGGGGATAAGAAAATTATGGATTTGGCTTTGACTGTTTATCAGGAATTAGAAAAGAAGGGGATAGAGCCGCTCCTGGATGACCGCGACGAACGGGGGGGAGTTAAATTTAAAGACGCCGACCTTCTGGGGATACCTTTACAGGTTATTGTCGGAAAGAACTCTTTAAAGGACGCTACGCTTGAGCTTAAAATCCGGCGCAGCCAGGAAAAGATTATTCAGCCCAAAGAAGGAATATTGCGGGAAATAATAAAACTTAGCAATGGATAGAGAGAGCCTGGTTAACGAATTAAAAGTTTTTCTGGAGGATTTCCTGAGAAGCCGGAACTTAGACCTGGTAGACCTCATCCATAGGTATGAAGGAAGGGATTTAGTTTTACGTATCCTGCTGGATAAGCCTGAAGGAGGCATAAGCCTCGGTGAATGCGCCGGGCTCAATCGCGAAATAAGCGATCTGCTGGATGCAAAGAATATTTTGCAGGAGAAATATGTGCTGGAGGTCTCTTCTCCGGGCCTGGACAGGCCGTTAAAAAGAGAGAAAGATTTCTTGCGCTGCCTGGATAAAAAGGTTAAATTTTTCTTAAACGAACTTATTAATGGAAAATTGGAATGGGACGGGACTATTACCGGGGTCAAGGCGGGAATAGTTTATATTAATACGCCGGCCGGAGCCATGGAAGTGCCTTTGGCCAAGATCAACAAAGCAAAACGCATAATCTAGGATTGGAGATTAAAATGAGTCAGGAATTATTAGCAATAATCGAACAGATTGAAAGAGAAAAGGGGATTAAAAAAGAGGTGTTAATCCAGGCGGTAGAGAGCGCGATGCTCAGCGCCGCCAAGCGCGTGATTGACCTCAAGCCCGATGAGGAATTCCGGGTTGAGATTGACCGCAACAGCGGCAAGATCCGCGCCTGGAGGAATACAGAAGAAGTTACCTCTATTGATTTTGGACGCATTGCCGCATCCACTGCCCGCCAGGTTATTATCCAAAAGATGCGCGAGGCGGAAAAAGACGTTGTCTTTAACGAATTCCAGGGGAAGGTCGGAGAGATCGTCAGCGGCACGGTTTACCGCTTTGAAAAAGGCAATATTATCATTGACCTTTTGGGTAAGGCTGAAGGAATTTTACTCAAACGCGAACAGTCGCCTAAAGAGGAATTCAAGCAGGGCCAGCGCCTGCGGGCCTATGTTTTGGATGTAAAAAAAGATACCAAGGGCGCGCAGATTATTCTTTCGCGCACGCATCCGGCCCTGGTGAGGAAATTATTTGAGCTGGAAGTCCCGGAGATCTATGAGGGGATTGTTGAAGTTAAGGCTATTTCCCGCCAGGCAGGCGAGCGCACCAAAATCGCCGTTTATTCCAAGAATGACAAGGTGGATTCAGTCGGCGCCTGCGTGGGCATGCGGGGTAACCGCGTCAGGAATATCGTGAATGAGGTTTACGGAGAGAAGATCGATATCGTGCGTTTTAACGACGATATCCGCGAGTATATTAAAAACGCACTTTCTCCGGCTAAGGTTTCCGAGATAAAACTGGATAAAGAACATCAGAAAGCCGAGGTTATTGTTGACGATGACCAGTTGTCTTTAGCTATAGGTAAGCACGGCCAGAATGTGCGCCTGGCTTCTAAGCTTATCGGCTGGGATTTAGATATCCGCACCAAGGCTACGGCAGCCGAGGCCTTGGCTAAGGAAGAAGCCAAAGCCAAAGAAGAAAAAGCGGCTGCAGCGGCAGAAGAAGCTCCCGCGGTTGAAAAGAAGGCTAAGAAGGAAAAGAAAAAGAAGAAGGCCGCTGTTTCCCTGGAAGAGCTATCCGGCATAGGAGAAAAGACTTTAACCAGCTTAAAAGAAGCAGGGATTAATACGCTGGCCGGGCTGCTTGCGGCAAAAGTAGAAGGTTTAACGCAGATCAAGGGTATCGGTGAGAAAAAGGCCGAGAAATTAATTGCTCAGGCCAAAAGTAAAAAATAGTTTTTTAAAATAAGGAAGAAGGGGTCATGGCCGTTAAGCTAAAGAAAGAAAAGAAACCAGTTAAGAAAGAGATTAAACCTAAGGCTAAAAAAGCAGCTAAGCCGGCAAAAGCCGTTGTTAAAAAAGCCGCGCCTAAGCCTAAGCTTAAAGTAAAAAAGCCGGCCGCCGCCGGAAAAAAGGCAGCGGTTGTTCCTGCGCACCTGGCGCCTAAGGCTGAACCAGCTGTTTTGCACAAGCCAGTTATTAAAGAAATTATTCACCCCAAACCAACTATTCATGTGCCTAAGCCAGCTGTTCATGTCCCTAAACCAGCTGTTCAGGTGTCTAAGCCAGCGGTGCATATACCCAAGCCAGCGGTGCACGCAGCCAAGCCAGCGGTTAAAGTTGAAATTGAACCTGAAGTTAAAGTTACGCCTGCTGCGCCGATAATTGAACTTAAAGAATTGGAGCTCGAACTTCCTATTACCGTGAAGGACCTGGCGATTAAACTGCAGGAGAAGCCCTCCATCATTATTAAGAGCCTTCTGGACGCCAGGATAATGGCCGGGATAAACCAGAGTTTGGATGAAGCAGTAGTAGTCAAGATTTGCGAAAAGTATGGCTATAAAATTAAAAAAGCATTAGGCGAAGAAGAATTAACCTTAAGCGTGCACCAGTCCAAAGATGAAGCCAAAGATTTAAAGCCCCGCTCGCCTATCGTTACTTTTATGGGCCATGTTGACCACGGCAAGACTTCATTATTAGACGCCATAAGAAAAACTAAAGTTGTCGAATCCGAACATGGCGGCATTACCCAGCATATCGGCGCTTACCGGGTGGTCCTTGCGCACGGTGAGATTACTTTTCTGGATACGCCGGGCCATGAGGCTTTTACGGCCATGCGTTCGCGCGGAGCCAAGATTACGGATATCGTTGTCCTGGTTGTCGCCGCTGATGACGGAGTAATGCCCCAGACCCAGGAGGCCATCGACCATGCCCGGGCAGCCGGCGTCTCTATAATCGTGGCTATGAATAAAATCGATAAGCCGGGGGCGGATATTGACCAGGTGAAAAAGCAGTTAGCCAAGCTGGATTTGAATCCCGAGGACTGGGGCGGTAAGACTATCACTGTTCCTGTTTCGGCTAAAACCGGCCAGGGTATCGATGATTTACTGGAGATGATCATCCTGGAAGCACAGATGCTGGAATTAAAGGCCAACCCTAACCGACTAGCTAAGGGTATAGTTATTGAAGCCCAGATGTCCAAGGGCCGCGGCCCCGTAGCTACACTACTTGTGCAAAACGGCACCCTGCATTTAAATGAGAATATTATCGTGGGGAATTTTTACGGCAAAATCCGCGCGATGTTTAATGACCACGGACAATCCGTGACTAGTGTTTCTCCTTCGGTCCCGGTGGAAGTATTAGGCATATCGGGCGTGCCCGCGGCAGGAGAGCAGTTCTTTGCTATCTCCGATGAAAAACAGGCTAAGGGCATAGCCGCTAGCCGCCTGGAAAAAGAAAAACAGCAGCAGATAAAATCCTTTAAACATATAACCTTAGAAGACCTGCACGCGCAGATCCTGGAAGGAAAAATCAAGGACTTGAAGCTGATCATTAAAGCCGATGTCCAGGGCTCGCTGGAAGCCATCAAGGAGACTTTAAATAAGCTGAACGTTTCGGAAATAAAGCTAGATTTTATACATGCCAGCGTGGGTAATATTAATAGCTCGGATGTTATCCTGGCGGTAGCCTCTAATGCCTTGATTCTCGGGTTCAACGTTACGCTGGATGAGTTGGCCAAAGAGTTGGTGAACAAGGAGGGCGTGGATGTCCGGACCTATGGTATTATCTATGAATTGGCCAATGATATAAAAGCGGCCATTGAAGGCATGCTCGAGCCGAAGTTAAAGAAGATTTTATTGGGCCGGGCTGAAGTAAGGAAAGTGTTTAAATTATCGCGTTCGGGGACAGTCGCCGGTTGTTTTGTCGTTAAGGGTAAATTTAACCGCACCTGTGTAATTAATCTGGTCAGGAACGGCCAGCTTGTTTTTGAAGGTAAGCTCTCTTCGCTCAAGCGCTTCAAGGACGATGTGCGCGAAGTAGGTGAAGGTTTTGAATGCGGGATGAGCCTGGCGGGGTTTGACCAGTTAATGGAAGGCGATATCATTGAAGGGTATGAGATAGAAAAAATAGCCAGGAAACTATGAAAAAAAAGATACTCAGCGGGATGCGGCCGACCGGGAAATTGCACCTCGGCCATTTAGTGGGCGCTTTGGATAACTGGGTCAAGTTTCAGGAAGAATACGACTGTTTCTTCATGGTCGCGGATTGGCATGCTTTTATGAGTGAGTATGAGAATACCGCTGAGCTTCCCGGGAATATTATGGATAACGTAGTTGACTGGTTGAGCGTAGGGATTGATCCGGATAAGTCCACCGTATTTATCCAGTCGCATATCCCGGAACACGCAGAGCTGCACATGGTTTTTTCCTGCCTTACCCCGCTGGGGCTCCTGGAGCGCTGCCCTACTTATAAAGAACAGATGCGCGAAGTAAAGGCGCGGAATTTAAATACCTATGGATTCTTAGGGTATCCAGTCCTGCAGGCGGCCGATATCCTTCTTTATAAGGCAGATAAAGTTCCCGTAGGCCAGGACCAGCTCCCGCATTTAGAGCTTACCCGCCAGGTCGCCAGGCTTTTTAATAATTTGTCCAAAAAAGAAATTTTTCCATCACCCGATGCGATATTGACCAAGACGCCTAAGCTCCTGGGGCTGGACGGCCGCAAGATGAGCAAGAGTTATTTAAATACCATAAATCTTTCGGACAGCCCGGAAGTAATAATGCGCAAGGTCTCTGCGATGTTTACTGATCCGCAGAGGGTTAAGCTAAGCGATAAAGGCCACCCGGATACCTGCAATGTATTTTCTTATTATTCCGTATTTATGCCGCAGTTAAAAAATGAAGTATGTGCTTGGTGCCTGAACGCCAAGAAAGGATGTACCGAGTGCAAAAAGATGCTCGCCCTCGCCATTATCGAGAAGCTTGCGCCTATACAAGAAAAGAGAAAAAGCCTGTTAAAGGATAAGGCGGCTTTAAAGAAAATACTGGATGCGGGGGCTAAAAAAGCTGCGGGTCTGGCGTCCGGGACCATGCAAGAAGTGCGTAAAGCGGTAAATTTATGAGCTATAAAATAAAAATAGAGATGTTTGAGGGCCCGCTGGACCTGTTGCTCTATTTGGTCAAAAAAGACCACCTGAATATTTACGATATACCCATCGCTAAAGTTACCGAACAATACCTGCAATATTTAAATCTGATGCAGATGCTGGATTTAAACGTTGCCGGAGAATTCCTGGTTATGGCGGCGACCCTGATGCAGATTAAATCCAAGATGCTCCTGCCGGCCGAGGAAGGCCAAAGCGCTGCAGCTGAGCAGGAAGACCCGCGCGAAGAACTGGTCAGGCGGCTTTTGGAATATGAAAAATTTAAAGAGATAGCCCAGGACCTGCGCCAGAAAGAAACCGACCAGCGCGAGGTTTTTAAACGGCCCAAGGGCGAAACAGAAAAGGACTTGAGCGAAAAAAAAGATGTTTATTTCGAAGCGAGCATCTTCGATTTAATTAACGCGTTTTCCCAGGCGCTGAAGGATATACCCAAAGAAGTTTTTTATGAGGTAGTTAAAGATAAATATACGGTAGAGGAAGCTACGCATGAAATACTCCATCTTTTATTGGTCAAGTCCGAGGTAAAGCTCTCCGAGATCTTTGGCCGGACAAAAAATAAACTGGAGATAATCGTAAACTTCCTGGCGGTATTGGAGTTAATCCGCATGAAGGAGATTACCGCGCGCCAGTCCGAATTATTCCAGGAGATAGAGATCGTCAGAAACAAGGAGAATATTATTCCTTATGAGCGAAGAAACCAGGCAGGCCCTGCTTAAGGGAGCGCCTAACATAATCAATACTATAGAATCCGAAGAGGATGTTGTTTTAAACATTTCCCTGCGGCCGAAGAAATTCACGGAATTTGTCGGACATAAGGAGATTGTGAATAACCTGAAAGTCTCTATCCAGGCAGCTGTGCAGAGGAAAGAACCCCTGGAGCATGTTTTATTAAGCGGGCCTCCGGGCCTGGGCAAGACTTCTTTATCGCATATTATTGCCCATGAAATGGGCTGTAAGATTACCGCAACCAGCGGCCCGGCAATCGAGCGCGCCGGGGATTTGATCGGCATACTGACTAACCTGGAAAAAGGGGATATTTTGTTTATTGACGAAATACACCGCCTTTCCAAAGTAGTGGAGGAATTTCTATACCCGGCAATGGAGAGTTTCCAGATAGATTTTGTCATTGATAAAGGGCCCTATGCCAAGACTATAAAATTTAACCTTAAACCTTTTACCCTGGTGGGCGCGACTACGCGCACAGGCTTATTAGCCGCCCCTTTGCGGGGGAGGTTCGGCATATTTTATAACCTGGATTTCTATAAAATTGAAGACTTGACTAAAATAGTGCAGCATTCGGCAGGGATTTTAGGTATGGATTTAGAAGATGCGGCAGCCGCTGAAATTGCCCAGAGGGCCCGCGGTACCCCGCGTATCGCCAACCGGTTACTCCGGCGCATAAGGGATTATGCGCAGGTGGCCAAAGCAAAAAAAGTAACTTTAGGGATGGCGGCTAAATCGCTGGATGACCTGGGTATCGATAAAGCCGGCCTGGATAGCCTTGACCGTAAGGTTTTAACGCTGGTCCTAGATTCTTATAACGGCGGCCCGGTGGGCGTAGAATCCCTGGCAGCAAGTTTAAACGAAGAAGTGGATACTATCGCCGATACGGTTGAGCCGTACCTCTTAAAAGCCGGATATTTGAAACGTACCCCGCGCGGCCGCACCGCTACAAAATTAGCGTTTGACCACTTCGCTAAAAAATACACCAAAGAGCAGCAAAAAGAATTATTTTAAGGGTACGGGATGGAACTTTTACTGCATACCTGCTGCGCGCCGTGTTTAATTTACCCCCTGGAAGTATTGCGTAATGCGGGTTTTAAAGTCAGCGGGTTTTTTTATAACCCGAATATTCATCCCCTCGCCGAATACCTTAGAAGAAAAGAAGCGCTGACAGTTTTAAGCTCCGGCATTGAATTTATTTACCCTGAATATTCCCCCCGGGAATTCTTTCGGCTGGTTAATCTGCATGAAGAAGCTCCGGAAAGATGTTCTCTCTGCTGGAGGGAGCGGCTTAAGAAAACTGCCCGGCTTGCCCGGTCTGGCGGGTTCAAATATTTTACCACTACTCTTCTGGTGAGCCCCTACCAGGACCAGGAATTACTGAAGAAGATCGGGAATGAGGTTGCCGCACAAGAGGGCGTAGAATTTTATTACGCGGATTTTAGGGCGGGCTTTAGGAAGGCGCATAACCAGGCCAAGGCCAAGGGCGTGTATTGCCAGAGGTATTGCGGCTGTATTTATTCCGAGATCGAGCGCTCTAAGAAAAAATAGAATGCAGGATATTGCCAGGGCATTAATTATATTCGGGGCCATCTTAATCGCTGTCGGCATATTTTTGTTTTTTATGCAGAAGATACCCCTGATAGGCAGGCTTCCGGGGGATATCTATATTCAAAGAAAAAATTTTTCTTTCTATTTTCCGTTAGCCACATGTATCTTGATAAGTATAATACTTTCACTTTTATTTTACCTGTTTAGCCGAAAATGAAGACCAGGGTTATTGCGCTTTTATTTTTTATTTCCTTTATAGCCAATGCGGCATTCTGTCAGGAAGAGGGCGGCGTAAGAAAAGGGGTCTGGGTCACTGTCTTTTCAGAGCAAGGGGTGCTTTATTCCCGGGAGGCTGTGCTAAAGCTGGTTAACTCCTGCAAGAGGGCCGGGATTAATGAAATATACCTGCAGGTTTATCAGTCGGGGAAAGCATACTATGATTCTAAAATAGGCGGCCGGTCAAAGTATGAAGCTATGCTTAAATCCGCCGGGGCCGACCCTATCGACCTTCTTTTAAAGGAGGCAGGAAAAAACAATATAAAGGTATTTGCCTGGGTTAATCTCCTGAGCCTCGGGCAGAATGCCAAGGCGGATATAGTCAATGAATTTGGCGGGGATATTTTTACGCGCGACCAGTATCTCAGGCTTTCCGGAAGGGCCAGTCCCAATGAATCGGATAAATATTACCTGCGGGAAGACCAGTTGTTCCTGGAACCGGGAGACCAGAGGGTCGCGAGATACCTGATTTCCATCATTGAAGAAATAATTGCGCGCTATCCTCTTTTAAGCGGCATCCACCTTGATTACGTGCGTTATCCGATGACTGTGCCGTTTATACCGGGAGCGCGTTTTACCAAATACGGCTTAAGTTACGGTTACGGCAGGGAAAATTTAGAGCGTTTTAAAGAATGGACAGGGTTGGACCCCCTAAAGGGATTAAAGGGGGGTAAAAACTGCGCTAAATGGGATGATTGGAGGCGAAAGCAGCTTACCAGCCTGGTCAGGAGGATAACTAAACGCCTGAAGGAAAAATCAAAAAGCTTTTTAGTTTCCGCCGCGGTTGTCCCTTCGGGTGAACGCGCTTATACCAGCATGTTTCAGGATTGGCCTTACTGGCTTGAAGAGGGCATCCTGGATTACGTAGTCTTAATGAATTATACCCAGGATAAACAACTGACTAAAGAGATAGTCCGCGCTTCTCTTGGCTACCGGCAGAAAGGCAAGGTCTTGGTAGGGATGGGGTTGTATTTAATGAAGGATAACCCGGAAGTATTCTTTGAGCTGTACAAGATGGTTAAGAATTTATCTGCCGACGGCATAGTAATCTTTTCCTACGACGATATGACTGAGGAGATCCTGGAATACCTGAGTAAATCGCAATAATTCCTTATATAAAAATAATGAAGCTTTCTGATTTTGATTACGGCTTGCCTAAAGAATTAATCGCGCAATACCCGCTAGAGGAGAGGGAAGGCGCGCGGCTGATGGTTGTAAAGCGCTCCAGTAAAACGATCGAAGACGGTATTTTTAAGGATTTCAGCGCGTATTTAAAAAAAGGCGATCTTCTGGTTTTAAATGATACCAAGGTGCTTACCTGCCGCCTGATCGGCCATAAGGCTACCGGAGGAAAGGTAGAGATTTTATTGACCAAGCGCAAGAGCGGCTCTACTTTTGATGCCTTGGTCCAGCCTAGCCGTACTAAAGTCGGTGAGAAGGTTTTTTTCGGGAAAAATAAAATCGCCGGGGTCATCACCAATCGCAGAGAGATTTCTTTTAAGCCAAAAGATGCCGAGTCTATTTATGAATTGGGGCAAGTGCCGCTACCTCCTTATATCAGGAGAGAGCCCGAAGAGCTGGATAAAGATTATTACCAGACTGTTTATGCGAATAAGGAAGGTGCGATAGCTTCGCCGACTGCCGGCTTGCATTTTACAGAGGAATTGCTCAAAAAAATAGAATTATCCGGAGTAGATATCGCGCATTTGACTTTGCATGTGGGTTTAGGCACTTTTAAGCCGGTAACTTTTGAAGATATCACTAAACACAAGATGGAACCGGAATTTTTTCAGGTGTCTAAACAGGCGCAAGAGAAGCTAGAAAAAGCGCGTAAAAATAAATCGCGCATCATTGCCGTAGGTACAACTAGCCTTAGGGCATTAGAGGCTTATGCTGACGGCATAAAAGAGGGCTGGACAAGCTTATTTATTTATCCGGGTTATAAATTCAAATTAGTGGATTGCCTGCTGACTAATTTTCACTTGCCTAAAACCACGCTGTTTATGCTTACCTGCGCATTCGGAGGAGAGAAATTAATCAAGCAGGCATACCAGGAAGCAGTGAATAAGCAGTACAGGTTTTACAGCTACGGCGATGCAATGTTGATAATCTAGCGTCTGGCTTGGTTTGGATTCGAGCAAGATAAGGCAGGGGCTGGGCGTATTGTTTAAGGCTGCCAGATGCGATCTTGAAGATTAAGCCTGCTTCTGCTTACGGCGCGGAAAAGGAGAGATATGAAAACACTATTAACTTATTATTCTTATAGCGGTATCACGGAAAAAGTGGTGGGTATGTTTAAGGAAGTTTTGGAGAAGAGGTCTGAATTGATGGTTCAAAGATTAAAGCCTAAAAAGGAGGTAACTTCATTTTTTGGGCAATGCATTGCCGCCAGAGCTAAGAAAGAATGCGCGATAGAAGAGGTGACGCTGGATGCGGGCGGATATGATACAATTATTATCGGCTCTCCGGTCTGGGCCTTTGCCCCTGCGCCGGCGATTAACACCTATTTAGCTAAGGTTACAGGGTTAAGCGATAAAAAGGTGATTGTGCTGCTTACTTCAGGAAGCGGTATGGGAGTTAAAGTGTGCTTTAAATATATTAATAATATCCTGAGCAGCAAAGGCGCATCCGATATAAGCGAAATCAATATCCCCAATTCCAGGATGCAGGATAGGGATTTTATTATTTCGTCTTTAGAAAAAATTCTAGAACAGGACCCGCGTAAGGTTGAGTTGAAGATCAGGGAGGGATAGGGAATGATCCAGCGGATAATAAGACATAAATACTTTTTTTATATTGCAGTGCTTTTGGTTGCGGTGACCGTAACTATCCTGTTTATTGTTTTTAGCGGGACTTCGAATTAAGGGTATTGAGGACGTTAGAGAAAAGATAAAACTAAATGAAAGATAAAAAAATAATTACTGTAATAATATCAGTCGTAATTATTGTTGCTTTAGCCTGGGGAGCGGTGTTTATTTTTAGAGGCGCGATTGTTACTGGTTTAGCGGCAAGGGTATTGTTTAAAGCAGGCAAGCCTTTGCAATTCGGCGGATATACTGTGTTGGTAGATAAAGTAGAGGGAAATAAGCTCTACGGCATAAAAGTCAGCAGCCAAAATAGAACGCTTGAGGCAAAAAGCGGCGACTACACCTATATGCCTGAAAAAAATGCGATTAAGTTTAATTTAATTGATGGCGTAGCTGAGGAGCATGATCCTGATAATCCTCAAAAATTCAACAGATTGACGTTTAAGCAAACTATTATCACACTAAGATTAGGATCTATAGGTAATTAAAATGTTCGAATTAATTAAACAAGATAAGAATAGCGGAGCCCGGTTAGGCAAGCTCACTACCGAACATGGGGTGATCAATACGCCGGCTTTTATGCCGGTAGGCACGCATGCTACCATCAAAGGGCTTTATCCCAAGGATGTGGAGGAAGCCGGCGCCGAGATTATGCTCTCTAATACCTATCATTTATTCTTACGTCCGGGAATGGAAGTTATCCGTAAGGCCGGCGGCCTGCATAAGTTTATCGCCTGGAATAAGCCCATTCTTACGGATAGCGGCGGTTATCAGGTATTCAGTTTGGCGCTTCTAAGGAAATTAAGCGATAAGGGAGTAGAATTCCAGTCGCATATAGACGGATTTAAGCATTTTCTGACTCCCGAAGACGTAATTGACATACAGCGGGATTTAGGCTCGGATATCATGATGCCGCTGGATGAATGCGTGCATTATCCTTGCGCAAAAGATCAGGCAGAGGTAGCCATGAAACGCACGATCAACTGGGCCAGGCGTTCGCATAAACATCTGCAGGAGCATAAAAAGCACGGGCCTACTAAGAAACAATTGTTATTCGGTATTGTGCAGGGAGCTACTTATGAAGATTTACGCTCTGTCTGCGCCAAAGAACTTACCGCTATAGATTTTGACGGCTTTAGCATAGGCGGAGTTTCGGTTGGCGAACCGAGCGATTTAATATATAATATATTAGATTACACCGCGAAATTGCTTCCTCGGGATAAACCGCGTTATGCCATGGGTATAGGTTATCCTCCGGATATAATTGAGGCAGTTGAGCGGGGAGTGGATATGTTTGATTGCGTAGTGCCGACTAGATATGGCAGGAATGGCACTGCTTTTACCAGCCGGGGAAAAATGATCATCAGGAACGCGGCGTTTACCGATGACTTTAAGGTCCTGGATGAAAAATGCGGTTGTTATGTCTGCAAGAATTTCAGCCGGGCCTATCTTAGGCATTTGTTTAACGCCCAGGAGATGCTGGGGTTAACTTTATTGTCTTTACATAACGTTTATTTCTTTTTGGACCTGGCTTATAAGATCCGTCAGGCGGTTAAAAGTAACCAGTTCAACGAATTTAAAAAAGAATTTTTAGCCGGGGATAATAATTCCGCATGCGCATAGACATAGTTACCATATTCCCGACAATGTTTAGCCCGGTGTTTGGCGCATCCCTTATCCGGATCGCGCAGGTTAAGGGCGAGGTGAAATTTTATCTCCACGATTTAAGAGACTATACGCCGGATAAACACCGTAAGGTTGACGACCGGCCTTTTGGCGGAGGCTCCGGTATGCTGATGCGCCCGGAACCGATCTTTAATGCGGTGGAAGAAATATTATCCAAAAGCAAAAAGAATAAACCGAAAGTAATCCTCTTGTGCCCCCAGGGCAGGAAGCTTACCCAGAAAATCGCCAAAGATATCGCCAAAGAGAAACAAATTATTTTGCTTTGCGGCCATTATGAGGGCATAGATGAAAGAGTGCGCAAAGAGTTAGTAGACCAGGAGATTTCCATAGGTGATTATGTGCTTACCGGAGGAGAGCTGGCGGCTATGGTCCTGGTGGATAGCGTGGTGCGGCTTCTGCCGGGGGTCTTAGGCGATAAAAATTCCTTGAATTTTGAGTCATTTGAAGGTAATCTATTAGAACACCCGCACTATACCCGGCCGGCGAATTTCCGCAATCTGGCTGTGCCGGAGGTACTCCTTTCGGGGGATCATAAAA
>JAQUMI010000020.1 GCA_028718225.1 Candidatus Omnitrophota bacterium
GGTTTTGATGAAATCGCGCTGGTGCCCGGCTCCCAGACAGTTAACCCTAATGAAGTAGAAATATCTTTTGCGATAGACGGTAAAAAGTTCCAGGTACCCATATTAGCTGCGGCCATGGATGGGGTTGTAGATGTTAATTTTGCCGTAGAAATGTCCAGTTTAGGCGGGATAGCTGTCCTGAACCTTGACGGCGTCCAGACCCGCTATGAAAATCCGGGTAGCGTATTAAATGAAATCGCCAAGGCTAACCCCCAAAAAGCCACCCAGCTAATCCAATCAATATACACCACTCCGATAAAAGAAAAATTAGTTTCCAAAAGAGTCTCCGAGATAAAGAAGAAAAAGGGTACGGCCGTAGTAAGCTGTATCCCGGCTAATGCCGAGAAATTTTCTAAGCTGGCCATGGAGAGCGGCGCGGATATATTCGTCATTCAATCCACAGTCACCACCACCAAGCACGTTGCCAGAGAATATAAGACCCTGGACCTGCATAAATTCTGTAAATCTACTAAATTGCCGGTTATTTTAGGCAACTGCGTAACCTACGAAACAACTATAGAGCTGATGGAAACAGGGGCTGCGGCGCTGCTTATTGGAGTCGGGCCGGGAGCAGCCTGTACCACCCGCGGCGTATTAGGCATAGGCGTACCGCAGGTAACCGCTACCGTTGATGCTGCCGGCGCACGCGATTTTTATTATAAAAGAACAGGCAAGTATATTCCTATTATTACTGACGGCGGAATGAACCGCGGCGGCGATATCTGCAAGGCTTTTGCCTGCGGAGCGGACGCAGTAATGATCGGCTCGAGTTTTGCCCGGGCCAAGGAAGCCCCGGGAAAAGGTTTCCACTGGGGTATGGCCACTTCCCATGTAAATTTACCGCGCGGAACGCGTATCCAGGTCGGAACAACCGGATCATTAAAAGAGATTCTTTTCGGGCCGGCCAGAGTTGACGACGGCTCGCAAAATTTAATGGGTGCGCTTAAGACTTCCATGGGTTCTTTAGGCGCCACGAACTTAAAAGAGATGCACGATGTTGAAATCATCATCGCGCCATCAATCCAGACCGAAGGGAAAATTTTTCAGGTCGGACAAAGAGTAGGGATGGGTAAATAAAATGAGACCAAAAAAAACTAAGCGTAAACCTAAAAGTAAACCTAAGGCCGGAGTAAAAATAGCCCGGCAGACAATACTGATCCTGGATTTTGGTTCGCAATATACCCAGTTGATCGCCCGCCGGGTCAGGGAGAATAAAGTTTTTTCAAAAATAATCCCCTATAACACCCCAGCAAAAGAAATAGCCGGCCTTAACCCTAAAGGCTTGATCCTTTCCGGCGGACCGGCTTCGGTCACAGACAAGAAGAGCCCTCTCCCCGATAAAGGAATATTCAAATTAGGGATTCCGATCCTCGGCATATGCTACGGTATGCAGGTCATCTCCGAGATGCTCGGAGGAAAAGTCAAGCATACCCGCAGCCGTGAATACGGTAAAATAGAATTATTTATAGACGACAACCGGGATCTATTCAGCCATATGCCGGGAAATTTTACCTGTTGGGCCAGCCACGGAGATTTTGTCACTAAAATACCTGCCGGGTTCCAGGCCAGTGCACATACTACCAACACTCCGGTAGCCGCAATCAGTAACTCCAAGAAAAAAATCTTCGCGGTGCAATTCCACCCTGAAGTTACGCATACGGAAAAAGGAAACCAGATCTTGAGCAATTTCTTATTTAAGATCTGCGCCTGTCTGGGCCGCTGGACCATGCAGTCGTTCATTAAAGAATCTATCGAAAGCATAAAAAAGAACGTCGGCCGCGATAAAGTCGTTTTAGGCTTAAGCGGAGGAGTGGATTCATCGGTAGCCGCACTCTTATTACACAAGGCGATAGGCAGGAACTCCCGGTGTATTTTTATCAATAACGGGCTGCTCAGAAAAGACGAGCCGGAACAGGTAAAAAAAATCTTTCGCGACATCTATCATTTGAACCTGGGTTATGTAGATAGGAGCAAGAGATTTTTAATCCGCTTAAAAGGCATAACCGACCCGGAAGAAAAAAGGAAGATAATCGGGGACGAATTTATCAAGACATTTGAAGAAGAAGCGGCTAAAGTCAAAGGAGTAAAATACCTGGTGCAAGGCACGCTCTATCCGGATGTCATTGAATCAATCTCGGCTAGCGGCGCACCCAGCCGTAAAATAAAAAGCCACCATAACGTTGGGGGCCTGCCTGCCCAGATGAAGTTTAAGCTTATTGAGCCGCTGCGGGAGATATTTAAAGACGAGGTGCGCGCCATAGGCAGGGAATTAGGCTTACCCGATGTAGTAATTCTGCGCCAGCCTTTTCCCGGTCCGGGCCTGGCTATCCGGATCATCGGTGAAGTTACCGAAGAACGCTTAAATATACTCCGCGAAGTTGACAAGCGGGTTATTGAAGAAATAAGGGCCGCCGGCCTGTATGAACAAGTCTGGCAGTCTTTTGCCATATTGCTGCCTATTAAGAGCGTAGGGATTATGGGAGATGAACGCACCTACGAGAATGTCGTAGCTGTGCGCTGCGTCTCGAGTTTTGACGGCATGACTGCCGACTGGGTAAGACTGCCTCCTGAAGTAATGGAAAAAATATCCAACCGCATCATCAACGAGATAAAAGGCGTAAACCGCGTTGTCTACGATATTTCTTCCAAGCCGCCCGCGACTATCGAGTGGGAATAAGTTAGTTTTAGAAAAAATGCCGCGCTCTGATTTTGTCCACTTACACCTGCACACCCAATTCAGCCTCTTAGACGGTGCCTGCCGTATTCCGGAAATCCTTAACCTGGCTAAGCAATATAAAATGGATTCCCTGGCTATTACCGACCACGGGAATATGTTCGGGGCAATTGACTTTTATCTGGAAGCCCAGAAGGCCGGAATCAAGCCCATTATCGGCTGCGAAGCCTATATTGCTCCCGGGAGCCGCCTGGATAAAGAATCCCGCGGGATTGACGAAGCAGCCTACCATTTAATACTTTTAGCCAGGGATGAAACCGGCTATCAGAACCTGATGAAGCTGGTCTCGATCGGCTATCTGGAAGGCTTTTATTACCGTCCGCGCATCGATAAAGAAATCCTGGCCCAGCATTCCAAAGGCCTGATTGGCTTAAGCGCCTGCTTAAAAGGCGAGATCCCGGATTTAATCCTGCAGAAACGCTTTAACGACGCCTTAAGGTTAAGCGATACCTACCTGAATATCTTCGAAAAGAATAATTTTTATCTGGAATTACAGGAAAATTCCCTCCCCGAACAAAAACTGGTCAATACCGGTTTGATTAAAATCGGAAAGGAGCTGGGTATTCCTTTAGTCGCCACTAATGACGTACATTATTTGACCCGCGGCATGGCCAACGCCCACGAAGCGCTCCTGTGCATCCAGACCCAGACCACCCTGGATGACCCTAACCGCATGCGCTTTCAGACAGATGAATTTTATTTTAAATCTCCCGAAGAAATGAAAAGCCTTTTTAAAGAAATACCCGAAGCTATTGCGAATACCTGCGAAATTGCCTCCCGCTGCAACCTAGAGCTGGATTTTAAAAAAGTACACCTACCCAAATATGCGCCGCCAGCCGGAAAGACTAAAGAAGATTTCCTGAAAGATCTTTGCGAGAAAGGTTTAAAAGAAAGATTTGAAAGAGTAACCCCCCAAATATCCGAACGCCTGGAGCACGAACTAAAAATCATCAAGGATATGGGGTTTATCAGTTATTTCCTCATTGTCTGGGATTTTATTCATTACGCTAAAAGTAAAGATATACCGGTTGGCCCGGGACGGGGCTCAGCAGCAGGAAGCTTGGTAAGCTACCTTCTGGGGATAACCGACTTAGACCCTTTGAAATACGGCCTGCTTTTTGAACGTTTCTTAAACCCTGCTCGCCTGGGTCTGCCGGATATAGATATAGATTTTTGCTATGAGAGAAGGCAGGAAGTTATTGATTATGTAACCAAAAAATACGGCCAGGAAAACGTCGCCCAGATTATTACTTTCGGGACGATGCAGGCGCGCGCGGTGGTGCGCGATGTGGGCCGGGTAATGGGAATGAGCTATGCTGATGTCGACCGCATCGCGAAAATGATCCCGCCTGAACTGGATATGACACTTAAAAAAGCCCTGGAAAGCGAGCCGGAGTTAAACAGCCTTTACAAGAACGATACGGAAGTCACCCGGCTTATTAATACCGGCTTATCCCTGGAAGGGCTAAACCGCCACGCCTCAGTGCATGCTGCCGGCGTAGTTATAGCGGATAAACCGCTAGCCGAATATAGCCCGCTTTTTAAAACCAGCGACGACCAGATAACTACCGGGTTTAGCATGGGCATCTTAGAGAAGATCGGCTTACTTAAGGTAGACTTTCTCGGGCTAAGGACGCTTACCGTAGTTGACCAGGCAATAAAAATAATTAAAGAGACCCGGGGTAAGACCATCAATATACATAAGCTGCCCCTGGATGACCCGCAAACCTACAAGCTTCTCGGGTCTGCCCAGACAATGGGCGTGTTTCAGGTGGAAAGTTCAGGGATGCGCGACCTGCTGAAAAAACTTGAGCCGGAACGCTTTGAAGACTTAATCGCCTTACTCGCCTTGTACCGGCCCGGCCCGATCGGCTCGGGGATGTTAAATGATTTTATCAAGCGTAAGCACAAACTTATCCCAATTAAATACGAGCATCCTAAGTTAGAGGAAGTCCTTAAGGAAACCTACGGGATTATGGTCTATCAGGAGCAAATCATGCAGATTGCTTCCTTATTGGCTGGCTTTAGCCTGGCCCAGGCAGATATCCTGCGTAAGGCCATGGGTAAGAAAATCCCGGAAGTCATGGAAAAACAAAGGAGCGCATTTTTACACGGCTGCGTCAAAAACGGGATCAAAGAATCCACCGCGGCTAAGATTTTCGACCTCATAGAATATTTTTCCGGGTATGGTTTCAATAAATCCCATTCAACGGCTTACGCGCTTATTTCCTACCGCACGGCTTATTTAAAAGCAAATTATCCGGTAGAGTTTATGACGGCGCTCTTAACTTCTGAACGCGACAATACGGATAAAATAGTTGAATATGTGAATGAAGCCGAACGCATGGGGCTAATTGTCCTGCCTCCGGATATCAATGAAAGCGGCGCCCTATTTAAAGTAGTAGATAATCAGACCATCCGCTTTGGAATGCTGGCGATAAAGAATGTCGGGCATGGCGCCGTAGAATCCATTATTGAAGTAAGGGAGAGGTCCGGCAAATTTAATTCCCTGGAAGACTTATGTCAATCTATCGACCTGCGCCTGGTTAACCGCAAGGTTTTGGAAAGTCTGATCAAATGCGGCGCTTTAGATACTTTTAAACTGGCCCGGGCCAAAATGTTTGCCTCGCTGGATATGATTTTAGAGTCAGCCTCACGTAAACAAAGGGAAAAAGCCAAGGGCCAGCTTTCCTTTTTTGACCAGGGATTATCCGCAAATGGTTTTGAGCAGACTATCAATAATATGCCTGAGGTTAAGGAATGGCCCGAGCCGCAGCTGCTGGCTTTTGAAAAAGATATGCTTGGCTTTTATGTCAGCGGCCACCCGCTGGCGCGCTATGCCCGGCAATTAAAGCGCTTTACCTCTTCGTCGATAGATGCCTTGCATCAACATAAGGATGAAGATGAAGTAAAGATTGTCGGCCTGATCGCTAAAATTAAGCATACGGTTACCCGCGCCAAGCAGGAAAAAATGGCTATCTTAAAACTGGAAGACCTGACCGGGTCGGTTGAACTGCTGGTTTTTCCGCGGTCATTCCAGAAAGTATCACGCTATATCCAACCCAACAGCGTGGTCCTGGTCAGAGGCACGCTTAACCTGAAAGAAGATACCCCTAAGATCCTGGTGAATGACCTTTTTCCGTTTGAGGAGATATATAAACTGATTACCGCGATGAGCATCAACCTTTCGGGTTTAAGGGAAAATGTCTTTGAGAGCTTAAAAGGGGCCCTGGCTGCTTCGCGCGGAAATATTCCGATCTATTTGAATTTAGATACGCCGGCAAAAGCCAAAGTTCAACTGGTAGTAGGTGAAAATTTCTATGTCGCACCCTCCGAAAAATTGATCAAGGATATCGAGGACCTGCTGGGAGAAGAACGCCTGTCGCTGGTAGTATAAGAGATTCTGCGGCCCATTGCCGTAGAATCAAGTTAATCTTTCATTAATGAAAGATTAACTTGACATCGTAACTTTTTGCTGTTATTATACTTAGAAAATAAGCCTGATTACCGCCTGCCTGATCTGCCTGCCGGTAGGCAGGCGGCAACCAAGTTAAAGAACCAGGGAGGACAAGTAAAATGACCAAGAAAGATATTATTTTAAAAGTAGCTGATCAAACCGGCTTGAAACAAATAGATGTTAAACTGGTAGTCCAGAAGACTTTTGACAGCATAGTTGAGGCTTTGGTCAGAGGGGAAAAAATAGAACTGCGTAATTTCGGGGTTTTTAAGATTAAGCAGAGAAAGAGCCGCACAGGTAGGAATCCACGCACTAACCAAATCATCCCTGTCCCGCCGAGAAAAGTAGTAGTCTTTAAATCCGGCTTAGAGATGAAACAAAAGGTGAAATAACCCTTATAATATTTACATACCGTATAAATGTTTAAGAAAGTATCCGGGACAAAAGATATCCTGCCGGAGGAAGCAGTAATCTGGCAGCGCTTAGAAGAAATCAGCCGCAATACCTTTGCTTTATATAACTTCCGGGAAATCCGTCCTCCTTTAATCGAAGAAGCGGCATTATTCAACCGCTCTTTGGGCGAAGGTACCGAAATCGTCCAGAAACAAATGTTCCTTGTTCATAATAAAAACGAAGCCTACGCGCTGCGGCCGGAAGGCACAGCTTCGATTGTGCGCGCTTATATCGAAAATAACCTCAATAAAACAAACGGATTTGTAAAATTATACTATATCGGCCCGATGTTCCGGCTGGAGCGTCCGCAAAAAGGGCGCTTAAGGCAATTCCATCATATCGGCTGCGAGGCAATCGGCTCGCCAGACCCCGGGCTGGACATTGAAATCATCACTTTGGCTGATAATCTATTACGTAACTTTTCCATAGAAGGTTATACAATCAAGATTAACAGCCTGGGCTGCCGGCCGGATAAAAAGAAACTGGTCGATTCCCTCCGCCAGGGCCTGAAAGCGAAGCTGGAAAGACTTTGTCCCGAATGCGTAATTCGGTTTGAAACTAACCCCTTACGGATATTAGATTGCAAGAACGACGCTTGTAAAGAAGTAGTTGCAGGATTAAATATCTCCGATACTTATCTTTGCCCGGATTGCCGGGAACACTTTAATAAAGTTAAGGCCGGACTGGATTTCTTAAAAATAAGCTACGCAATCAGCCCGCGCCTGGTGCGCGGCCTGGATTATTATACGGGGACCGTCTTTGAAATAACCCAAAAAGACCTGGGTGCTCAGGATGCTATCGGCGCAGGAGGAAGGTATAATAATTTAGTCCAGGAATTAGGCGGAGAGCAGGCCGGAGCAATCGGTTTTGCCTTTGGCGCAGAAAGATTGCTTCTGGCCCAAAATAAAAATATTAACATTCCAGACGGAAACCTGGTTTATCTTATAACCCTGGGCGAACCCGCAAAACTGGAAGGCCTAAAAGTCTTGGATGAGTTACGTAGAAATGGCGTGCCTTGCGATACTAATTACGAGGATAAATCCTTAAAAGGGGCCATGCGCAAGGCCAATGACCTGAACAGCCGTTTTGTCCTGATCATCGGAGACAATGAGATTGAAAAAGGAACGATCACCTTAAAGGATATGCGTTCAGGAGAACAAAAAGAAGTCAAAACAAAAGACATTTTAAAGGAAATCAAATGATTCGGACGCATAGTTGCGGAGAATTAACGGCTAACGATCTGAATAAAGAAGTCATACTTTGCGGCTGGGTAGCCAGAAGGCGCGACCACGGTAAACTTATTTTTATTGATATCCGGGACAGGAGCGGCTTTACCCAGATTGTTTTTATCCCTAAAGAATCCGGAGACGCCTATAAAACAGCCCAGGAATTAAGAGCTGAATTTGTCATTAAAATAACCGGTAAAGTTAATCCACGGCCAGCGGGGACCATTAATCCTAAATTAAAAACCGGGGAAGTAGAAGTTCTGGTCAGCGGCCTGGAGATCTTAAACCCCAGCGCCAATCCTCCTTTTGAAATAGAAGAGGATTTGGTTGTGACTGAAGAGAGCAGGCTTAAATACCGCTATCTGGATCTAAGGCGGCAAAAAACCCTGAATAATCTCTTATTGCGGAATAACCTCTATAAGGTTATCCGCCTATATTTAGGCGCCCAAGGGTTTATTGAATGCGAAACGCCGATCCTGACCAAATCTACTCCTGAAGGCGCGCGCGACTATCTGGTCCCCTCGCGGCTTAATCCCGGGCAATTTTACGCCCTTCCCCAGTCGCCGCAATTATTCAAACAAATCCTGATGGTCGCCGGGATCGAACGGTATTACCAGATCGCCAAGTGCTTTCGCGATGAAGACCTGCGGGCCGACCGCCAGCCGGAATTTACCCAGCTGGACCTGGAGATGTCTTTCATCAACGAGGAAGACGTCTATACTATAATCGAAACACTGCTCTTTAAAGTATTCAAAGAACTTAAAGGAGTAGAATTAAAAATTCCCTTCTTGCGGATTACCTTCGGCGAAGCGCAGGAAAAATATAAAACAGATAAACCGGATTTACGTAAAGGACTTAATACCGAATTTGCTTTTGCCTGGGTAACGGATTTCCCTCTTTTTAAATTTAACGCTGAAGAGAAACGCTGGGAGAGCGAGCACCATCCTTTTACCGCTCCGGCGGAAAACGATTTGGCGAATTTGGAAAAATCCCCGGATAAAGTAAAATCACGCTCTTACGACCTGGTCTTAAACGGCGTAGAGTTAGGCTCAGGCTCAATAAGGATCCACAACCAGGAATTACAGGAAAAGATCTTTAAAATTATCGGTATAGGCAAAGAGGAAGCGGTTAAACGTTTTGGCTTTCTCCTGGAGGCCTTTCAATTCGGCGCCCCGCCCCACGGCGGCTTTGCTTTCGGCATAGACAGGCTGTTAAGCATTTTGGCTAATGAAACAAGCATAAGAGAGGTAATTGCCTTTCCCAAAACGAGCGCAGGGGTTTGTCCGTTAACCGGTGCGCCTTCGGAGGTAGATGAAAAACAATTGCAAGATTTAAATTTAACCATTAAGAAAGGAAGGATGCCGAAATGAAAAGTAAAAAATTATCGGTTTTTTTAACCTTAGCCTCTATTTTAATTCTCTCCGGCTGTGTTACCCGGACGTATTCGGTGTCTAAAGACAGGATTGACCAGAATTTAAACAGCGGTAACCGCGGATTTCTCAAGGGCAAGGCCCCGGCGCAGGATGAAACAACCAGAAAAGATACCCGCACAATACAGGTATTTGAGTTCGAGCTGGGCCGTTCGTATAAAGCTAAAGAAGGGTACACAGCGGTACCGGCAATAAAGACTGACGAAATCGTTATCGAAGAAACTTTCCTGGAGCCAGAGGCCAGCGTAATTAGCCAGAAGTATACTGTAGGCAAAAACGACACTCTGCAGAAGATATCTAAAAAATTCTACGGCACGACCAGAAATTGGACCAAGATTTACGAGGCTAATCAAGATGTCTTAAAGGGCCCGGATAAAGTCTATCCCGGACAAACCCTTAACATACCGGATGTCGGGCAAAGGCAACCGGCTGCCGAAAGATTAAGCGAGCCGAAAGAAAATCTGAAATAATAATTAATGGATGAAATAGTTAAACTCCATACCCACCGGGAAGCCCAGGACCTCCTGGGTCTGCATGACGCCAAGGCTAAGCTCATTGAAAAAGAGTTTAAGGTAAAACTGACCCTGCGGGCAGAGCATTTAAAAATCAGCGGTACATCCGCCAATATCAAGAAGGCTTGCGGATTAATTGAGTATATCCTGGCGTCCTACCGCCTGGGCCAGACTGATGTGGGTAAGCTGGACTTAGCTTACCTTATCGCCAATTTCAAAAAACCCCGGAAAACCGGTTCCCTGGAAATTCCGGATACCGGAATTACCCGCGCTTCCAGCGGAAAACAGATTGGCCCAAAAACTACCGGGCAGCGCGACTATGTCGAGGCGATGAAGAAGTTTGACATTGTCTTTGGCATCGGTCCGGCAGGAACAGGCAAGACTTACCTGGCTATGGCCAGCGCCGTAGAAGCTTTAAAGAAACAGGAAGTACGCCGGATCATCCTAACCCGGCCGGCTATTGAAGCGGGCGAATCATTAGGGTTTTTACCCGGGGATATGCATGAGAAAATATCGCCGTATTTAAGGCCCCTGTATGACGCCCTCTATGATATGATGGAGGCCGAACGCATCGAGAAATACATTGAGACCGGGATCATTGAAGTAGCGCCTTTAGCTTATATGAGAGGCCGGACCCTTAATGATGCCTTTATTATCCTGGATGAGGCGCAGAATTGCACTGCCGAACAAATGAAGATGTTCCTGACGCGCCTGGGATTTGATTCTAAAGCGGTGATTACGGGAGATATAACCCAGAGCGACCTGCCTAACGGCAAACCTATCGGCCTGTTGCAGGCCCAGGATATCTTGAGTAAAACCGAAGGGATAAAATTTATATACTTTGGCGGCTTTGACGTAGTCAGGCACGCATTGGTACAGAGGATTATTGAGGCCTATGATAAAGCTACCCGCTAAAATTAATTTAAAAAGCATAATCTTAATACTGCTGGCGTTTATTTTCAGCTATGTCGCGCAGATTAACTTAGCGGTAACCTTATTCCTGGTTATTCTGTGCGGCTACCTGAAATTAAGAAAACTGGATATAAAGTGCTGCCGGCTGATCAATCTTTCCCTGCTTTTCCTGATTATTTATGCCGGCGGGTCTTTTATTATCAGGCAGCAGCTTTCCATACTCTATGTACCATTTTCAATCATACCCATGCTGGCCACGCTGCTCTTTGGCAGCCTGGAGGTATCTTTATTGCTTACTTTGGCTTCTGCAGTTGCCCTGGCTTCTTTCTCCGGGTACCCGTTGCAGACAATACTGCTGGCTTTAACCAGCGGCACAGTATCCAGCTTCCTTGTCCTGGGAGCGCGTAAACGCAGCACGATTATCCGTGCGGGAATCCTTAATGCCCTCCTGCAAATAATAGTTTTAGTCCTTATTGAACATCTTTGGATCGGCCTGGCCTCTAGGTACCTGACCCTTTTTCTCAACGGAATAATTTCAAGCATTATAGTATTGGGGGTCCTGCCTGTTTTTGAATATTTATTTAATACCGCGACCAATATCAGCCTCCTGGAGCTGGCGGATTTCCACCATCCGCTTTTACAGCGGATGGTCCAGGAAGCCCCGGGGACTTACCACCACAGCTTGATTGTCGGTAATTTATCCGAGACCGCCTGCCGGGCAGTAGGGGCAAATGCTCTATTAGCCAGGATAGGCGCCTATTATCATGATATCGGCAAGCTCCAGAAACCGGAGTATTTTAGCGAAAACCAGAACAGGGAGATCAGCAAACACGGCAATCTTTCGCCGACAATGAGCAAACTGGTAATCATGAACCATGTCAAAGAAGGCCTGGAGTTGGCCAAGAGGTACCACCTGAACCCGGCGCTCATAGATTTCATCCAGCAGCATCACGGTAACAGCCTGGTTTATTATTTTTACCGGCGGGCGCTGGAGAACATCGAAAAAGACGAAGTCGTAAAAGAAGAGGGCTTTCGCTATCCCGGCCCTAAGCCCAACACTAAAGAAACCGCCATAGTATTACTGGCGGATTCGGTAGAAGCAGCCATGCGTACCTTAAGAGAACCCAGCCCCGCGAAAATCGAAGAATTAGTGCATAAAGTAATCAATAATAAATTTATCGATGGGCAGCTTGACGAGTGTGAATTAACCCTTAAAGACCTGGAAAAGATTTCAGCGGTATTTATCCGTCTGCTCTGCGGCATATACCACAGCCGGACAAGTTACCCTGAAGGCGCGAAGATTGAAAATAACCATAAAAAACCTTCAAAAGAAGGTTCCCATCTATCCGGCAAGGATAAAAAAGTCAATCCTTAGGGCCTTAGAGCAGGAAGACCCTAAGAAAGAGGGTGAAATCACTGTCTCTTTTGTCAGCGACAAACTGATCTCTAAGCTTAATTTTAAGTACCTGAAGAAAAAACAGCCTACGGACGTCTTGGCTTTTAATCTGGCGGATAAGGCGGATTCAAAAAAAATACTTGCCGACATAGTGGTCTCTGCTGATACGGCGCTGCGTAATGCCCGGATCTATAAAACATCGGCTGCTGATGAATTAAATCTATATTCTATCCACGGCCTGCTGCATCTTCTGGGTTATACTGACCATACCCTCAAAAATAAATCGCTCATGCAAAAGAAAGAGTCTAAATATGTCCATCCATAAAACCGAGGCCATAGTCTTAAGACGCAGGGATTTCCGCGAAACCTCGCTTATCGTGGACTTATACACCCGGGATTTTGGTAAACTTAGCGGCCTGCTTAAAGGGATACGCACTGAACCGGAAAAATTCGCCAGCTCCCTAGAGGTTTCTTCCTATAATGAAATCATCTTCTATAAGAAAACGAATACTTCACTGCACCTGGTCAGCGCCTGCGACCTTAAAGACAATTTTTTTAATATAAGAAAAAGCCTGGCTAAAGCGGGCTTTATGGGTATGATGATGGAACTGGTGGCGGCAGTTATGCAGCCTGAAGACAGGAACGAAGAGGTCTTCGGCCTGACCCTAGAGTGCCTGAAAGAACTTGAAACGACCAGCAGCCCGGAAAAAATAATGACTATTTTTAAAATCAAGATGCTTGCACTTTCAGGTTTTAAACCGCACTTTGATTCCTGCGTCTCCTGCGGCGACAGGATCTTAGGCCAGTCAAAATTCTCTTTAAGCCTGGGCGGGCTCTTATGCGAAAAATGTTACCCTAAAGACACCTCCTCGCGCTCTATATTCCGCGGGACAATTGCCTCCGTGTTATATATCGAGAAGAATAACCTGAAGAATAATTTAAACCTGGGCTTAAACCCGCAGATCAAAAAAGAGCTGGAAATAATCCTGAATGCCTTTTTAAATTTCCATCTGGAACGGGAATTAAAATCACAAAGAGTCCTGAACAGGCTGGTGGAGGTCTAAGATGAAAATAGCTATCGTCGGGCCGGGGGCTATGGGTTGCTTGTTAGCCGCTTTTCTATCCAAACTAAAAGAGGAAATATGGATCCTTGATTATAATAAAGACCGGGCCTCCAGGATTATGCAGGGCGGGATAACCTTAGAGGGCATCAGCGGCCAATGGCAGTCTAATCCTAAGGCAACTGCCGAGGTAAAAGATATCGGCATAGCCGACCTGGTGGTTATCTGCGTTAAATCCTATAATACCAAAGAAGCAATAACGCGGGCCAAGGCGCTGGTAGGAGAGAATACCGCGGTCCTCACCCTGCAGAACGGCCTAGGTAATGTGGAAATTATCGCTGAGGCAGTGGGGCCGGATAAGGTAATTGGCGGCGTAACTAACCTTGGCGCGACTCTGCTGGATGTTGCCAGGGCCAGGCACGCCGGTAAAGGCGAAACCGTAATCGGCCGTATTGACGCTAAAACCACATCCGGGATGCGTTCTATCCGCGAAATCTTTAATAGAGCCGGCCTGGATACGCGTATTTCACGGGATATAAAATCCCTGCTTTGGTCAAAGTTAATCATCAATATCGGCATTAATGCCCTTACGGCTATAACCCGGCTGAACAACGGAAAATTGACGGAATTTGAAGGCCCGCGCAGGATTATGCGGGAGGCAGTTACTGAAGCTATCCGCATCGCCAAAAGAAAAAGGATAAAACTTATCTACGATGACCCGCTGGCTAAGGTAGAGGCAGTCTGCGAGGCCACCTCCGGAAATGTTTCCTCAATGCTGCAGGATATCCTGCGCAAGAAACGCACGGAGATAGATTTTATTAACGGCGTGGTAGTGCGGCTGGGCCAGGAATTAAGCATCCCCGTGCCGGTAAATTCCATATTGGTAGATCTGGTTAAAACTCTTGAAACAAGCTATGCTTTCAGCCTTTAATCAATATGCCGAGCGATAAAATAAGCAGGTACCTACTGACGCTACTAGTGCTGGGTTGCGGCATTGCCTTTGTCTATCTTGCGCTGGAGAAAAAGGCTGCCGATTGCCCGGCCAGGATTATTGCGGAAAAGCCGCTTCGCCCGGTTGACCAGGCCCTGGATTTACTCAGGATCAGAAAAAACAAAGATGCCCTGGTGATCCTGGATAGAGTTTTACTTAGCGAACCGAAAGATCCGGAGGCTATCTGGGGCAAAGCCGAGATTTTTAGAAGGGCGCGGCAAGATAAACTAGCCAAGCTTATGTTTCAGGAGGTGCTCGAGATAAAAGCGGACCATCAGCGAGCACTTTTAAGCTTAGCTTATATCGAGTATAATGACGGAAACTTGAACACGGCTTTAAAGCTAACCCGGCAGGCTTTCATCGTTTCCGGGACAAACCGCCAAAACCGGGCTTTAGCCTATATACTCCTGGGCCTGATAAATAGCGCCCGGCCCTTTAACGGCGGAATGATCGCCAGGATAAATAGGGGTTTGGAAATTAAAGATTACTTCTTAAAAGCCGTAAGGCTGGCTCCGGAATTACCCGAAACCCACCTATATTTGGGTACTTTTTATCTGGAAGCGCCCTTGCTTGAAGGAAGAGACCTAAAGAAAGCTATCCGGGAATTAAAATACGCGCTGGAAATTGCCCCGGACTTTACCGAGGCTAGCGCGCTCCTGGCGCGGGCATATTCTCAAGACAAGAGCCTCTACCGCGCCAGATACCTGATGATGGGGACATATCTAGAGGTGATCTCTCCGGACCCGAAAGCAGGAAAAATAGTTTTTGACGAATTCCGGCGCATTGAAAACTTACTGAGTAAATACGACAGCGGAAGTGAAATAGCGCAATTAAATAGAGCCGGTTATTTAAAGGTAAGCCCGGAAACATTTTATGTAATTAAAAAATCCCAGGAATTCTGGTCAGCCAGCCAGGGGGCATTTGATATTACTACCGGAGTCCTGGTCGACCTCTGGGGTTTCGGGGACAGGCAATACCGCGTGCCCAAAAAAGAGGAGCTAGAAAAAGCCCTGGAATTAACCGGTTCGGATAAAATTATTTTGCAGGAAAGAGAGAGTGTGGTACAATTTAAACTTTCCGGAATGAAACTGGACTTAGGCGGAATTGCCAAAGGCTACGCCCTGGACTGCGCAGTCAGGAAGTTAAAAGAATCCGGAATCAAGAGCTGCCTGATTAATACCGGCGGCCAGGTTTATTGTTTAGGGGAGAGGTTCGCTAAACCCTGGAGGATAGCCCTAAAGGCCGCGCAGAGTAACGCTATAACCGGATATTTAGAGTTAAAAAACAGGTGCGTGGCAACATCAGGCGGTTATGAACAATATTTTTCCCAAGATAAAAAACGTTACCCGCACATACTTAACCCGCAAACCGGTTATCCGGCAGATAGCCGGATTATTTCGGTAACGGTTATCGCCAGGGACGGCTTGACCGCAGACGCATTAGCAACGGCAATTTTTGTCTTAGGTAAAGATAAAGGCGAAGCCCTGGCCAGGCAATTTGACAATGTCCGCGTGAACATAATTGAGGATACCCGTGTTCAAAATAATTAAAAAAGAAAATTTAAATAACGATGTAACCCGGATTACCGTAGAAGCGGCTTGCATCGCCCAAAAAGCCCAGGCCGGGCAATTTATAGTCATTATTATTGATGAAAAAGGAGAACGCATACCGCTTACGCTCGCAGACTGGGATAAGAAAGCAGGCACGATTACGCTAATTTTTCAAAAAGCAGGTTTTACTACCTGCCGGCTGGCTAAATTGGAAGCCGGCCAGGAAATCCAGCATATCCTCGGCCCTTTAGGGCATCCTACGGAAGCAAAGAACCTGGGGCAGGTTTATTGCGTCGCCGGAGGCGTAGGGGTAGCCGAGATCTATCCTGTGGCCAGGGCCTTTAAGCAGGCGGGTAACCGGGTTATCTGTATAATCGGCAGCCGGAATAAAGACCTGTTGATCCTGGAAGATATTTTACGCGGAAGCTGCGACGAGTTTTTTGTTACTACCGATGACGGTTCTTACGGCCGTCAAGGCCTGGTCACCGACGTCCTGAAAGACCTTTTTGCGGTAATTGAAAAATCTGCGCATACGCAGTATCCGGACTTGGTTTATTGCATTGGCCCGGTTCCGATGATGCGGGCAGTAGCGGATTTGACCAGAGACTACTCTGTCAAAACCATAGCCAGCCTTAATCCGATTATGGTTGACGCTACCGGCATGTGCGGCGCCTGCCGCTGCCACGTAGCCGGCAAGACCGCCTTCGCTTGCGTGGACGGCCCGGATTTTGACGCGCACCAGGTAGATTTCGGAGAACTTAGCCAGCGCCTGAAGACCTTTAAACAAGCAGAAAAAAAAATTAGCGAAAAAAATGCCTAAACAGGATCAAACAATGCTTAACCGGATAACGGCAAATAAAATGTTTATCTATTTTTCCGAACTGATAGATAA
>JAQUMI010000021.1 GCA_028718225.1 Candidatus Omnitrophota bacterium
GGTTTTTTAAAATACGGCTTTAGCGATATAAGAGAAGTTTTAGAGCGCGCTTCAGCCAGAAGCACGGCGGCAACAGTGGCTGTAGGCGCATTATGCAAGATTTTCCTGAATGAATTCAAGGTGAAAATCAATAGCAGGGTTTTATTGGTAGGTGGAGAAAACAGCCCTTTGGCTAGGCAGGCAAAAATAAGCGAAGCAATCAAGAATAAAGATACTGTAGGCGGAGTATTGGAAGTGGTAATCAAGGGTGTGCCGGTAGGTTTGGGTAGTTATGTCCAGCCGGACAAGCGCCTGGACGGAAGGTTGGCTCAGGCAGTAATGTCTATCCCCGGGATTAAGGCGGTAGAAATCGGTTTAGGGTATGGCTACGCGATAAGTTTTGGCTCCGAGGTGCATGATGCAATTTATCATTCTAGAGAGAGAGGATATTTTCGTAAAACGAATAATGCCGGCGGCATTGAAGGCGGGATTTCAAACGGCGAGGATATAATTTTACGCGCCTGCATGAAACCGATCTGTACTTTGATGCGTCCTTTGGCTTCGGTTAATGTCCATACCGCCAAGGCCGCTCTCGCTGCAGTTGAACGTTCAGATACGTCGGTAGTTAGCGCCGCCGCCGTAGTGGCAGAATCTGCCGCAGCTTTTGTATTAGGCGATGCGTTTTTGGAGAAATTCGGCCAGGATTCCCTGAGAGATATTAAAGAGAATCATAGAAATTATTTAAAAAGAATCCGTTAGAAAATTTCATCCCCCGCGTCTATTGCATTAGAAGGGGGGTGATTTTTATGGAGGAGAACGCGATTCAGGTCAGCCGGATCTACCGCGTAAACGGCGAATCAAAACTAAAGGCATTTGCCGACGTAACTTTGGCGGGGATAGTTGTTAAAGGTTTTAGTATTGTTGACGGCAGTAAGGGTTTGTTTGTGAGTATGCCGCGGCACCAGGGAAAAGACGGGAAATGGTATGACACAGTCTATCCTGCTACCAAAGAACTTAAAGCACAGCTTTGTGAAGCAGTTTTGACAGCCTACAAGGAATGAGGATAGGGACGGTTCTCAACTCAAAGCAAAAGCGTCCCTATTAAGGGGACACTTTGAGATTGGCTTGAGAACCGTCCCTAAATTGAAAATGAAGAATATTTATTTAGTGGGATTTATGGGGACAGGCAAGAGCGCGGTAGGAAGCGCATTAGCTAAAAAGAAAAAATGGCAATTTCTTGACCTGGACGGGCTTATTGAGTTAAGAGAAAAAAGGCCTATAACTGATATTTTTGCCGAAGAAGGCGAAGCGTATTTCCGGCGCCTGGAAAAGAAGACCTTAAAAGAAGTAGCTAAAGAAAGAAAATTTGTGGTTGCCTGCGGCGGCGGCATTGTTATTGATGAAGGGAATATAAGGATTATGAAAGATACCGGCACAATCATCTGCCTTAAGGCCAGCCCGGGGAAGATATTAGAAAGGATTTCCGGAACTCTGCACCGGCCATTGCTTAATGTGCCGAACCCTAAAGAAAGGATAGAGCTCCTGCTTAAGCTGCGCTCGCCCTATTATGCCAAGGCCCATAAGTCCATAGATACCTCCAGGCTTTCGGTAAAAGAAGTAGTTGCTAAGATATTAAAAGTAGCATCGGGCAGGAAGAATAAAAAGCAATATCTTAAAATATGACAAGCCTTGAAGCCCTGGTGGCTTTAAATATGGCGGGTAGCCTGGGAAGCAGCCGGTTAAGCAAGCTGCTGGAGTATTTTGGCCGGCCCCAGGATATATTCGACGCCTCTGCCGCTGAATTGATTAAAGTATCCGGGATCGGAGAGAATTTAGCCGGGCGTATCCATTCTTTTAAAAAAGAAGATTTAACAGAAGAATTGCAAGAAGCCGCCAGGCTTGGTTTAAAGATTATTCCGATTACAGGTGAGGGGTATCCGGAGAATTTAAAGAATATTCCGGGTTCACCGATCGTACTTTATGTAAAAGGAGAGATAAAACAGGAAGATAATCTGGCCATAGGCGTTGTTGGTTCGCGCCGGGCCTCTTTTTACGGATTAAGGGCGGCAGAAAAATTCGCCTCGGAATTAGCCGCCGCAGGTTTTACGATTGTTTCGGGTATGGCCCGCGGCATAGATACGGCCAGCCATCGCAGCGCATTAAAAGCCGGCGGTCGCACCTTGGCAGTAATGGGGAGCGGTTTTAAGCATATTTATCCCCAAGAGAATAAGGAATTAGCCGAAGAGATCTGCCGTTCGGGAGCGGTCATCTCCGAGTTTCCTTTAAATGCACCGCCTTTAAAAGAAAATTTTCCCCGTCGCAACCGCATTATCAGCGGATTAGGCTTAGGGTTATTGGTTGCCGAGGCCGCCCGGAACAGCGGCGCATTGATTACGGCGGACTTTGCGCTTGAGCAAGGCCGGGAAGTATTCGCGCTTCCCGGAAAGATTGATTCTAACAACTCCTGCGGTACCAACGTGCTGATTAAACAGGGGGCGAAGCTGGTGACCGAAGTTGAGGATATCTTAGAGGAATTTAATCTTACGCGCGCCTTTCCTGAAAAAGAGGGCGCAGTACCAGAGTATAATTTAGAGAATGAAAATGAAAACAGGCTTTATGGATTAATCACTAGCAGAGGTATTTTGCTGGATGAATTAATTGAAAAGGCAAATATGGATATTCCTGAAATTTCTGCTATACTTCTGGCTTTACAGCTCAAGAAACTCGTCAGGCAACTTCCGGGTAAACAATTCGTAAGGAGCGCTTAATGAAGAAGAAAAGTTTAGTGATCGTCGAGTCGCCGACCAAGGCCAAGACCATCGGTAAAATTTTGGGAGAAGGTTTTAGCGTAATTTCTTCCATGGGCCATATTATTGACCTTCCGCAGAAAAAGCTCGGGGTGGAGATAGAAAAAGATTTTGAACCGGAATATGTGACGCTCACCGGCAGGCAGAAGGTTTTGATGGCAATGAAAAAAGAGGCTAAGGGTAAAGCGGCCGTTTATGTTGCGACTGACCCTGACCGTGAAGGCGAGGCTATCGGCTGGCAGATAAAAGAACGCATCCTAAAAGGGGCAAATATATTAAGAGTCACTTTTCATGAAATTACGCCGACTGCGGTCAAAGAGGCGTTCAAACACCCGCGGGAGTTTGACGCTAAAATGGTCGAGGCGCAGGTTGGCCGCAGGGTCTTGGACAGGATCATGGGTTATTTTTTGAGCCCGCTGCTCTGGAAAAAAATTGCCCGGGGCCTTAGCGCTGGGCGCGTCCAGTCAGTGGCCTTACGTTTAATTGTCGAGCGCGAGCGGGAGATCCAAAAATTCGTCCCCCGCGAATATTGGGAGATTGAAGCTCAGCTGGCAAAAGGAGAGAGTGAATTCTCCGCCAAGCTGGACAAGGTAGATGCTCAAAAAGCGCAAATCGCTAAAAAAGAAGAAGCGGATAATCTCTGCGGCGAAATCAGGCAGAATGAATTCGTGGTCTCGGAGATTAAAAAGAGCGAAAAGAAACGTTACGCCGAGCCGCCGTTTATCACCAGTACCCTGCAGCAGGACGCCTTCAATAAATTAAGATTCAACGCGAACAAAACTATGTCCGTTGCGCAAAGCCTTTATGAAGGCATTGATATCGGAGAGGATAACCCGGTTGGCTTAATCACCTATATGCGTACGGATTCTCCGCGCGTAGCTCCCGAGGCCATTAATGAAGTACGCAGTTTTATCTCCAGGAACTTCGGCCAAGAATTTGTCCCGGAAACTCCAAACTATTACAAGGTGAAAAAGCTCGCCCAGGAAGCGCATGAAGCCATCCGGCCTACTTTTGTATCACGCCATCCGGACAGCTTGAAAACTTTCTTGACCCCTGACCAGCAAAAATTATATGAGCTTATTTATAACCGTTTTGTGGCTAGCCAAATGAAGCCTGCTGTTTATGCCGTAACTTCCGTAATTATAGAAGCAGGCAGGTATCAATTTAATGCCTCGGGGAGCACGCTCACTTTTAGCGGCTTTAGGGCAGCTTACAGCAGGAACGGAGAAGATGAAGAGCCGGAGAAAGATAAGGAGAAAAAAAATATAATACCTCTCTTGGAAAAAGGAGATAGTCTGGAATTGTTACATCTCCTGCCTTCGCAGCATTTTACCAAGTCCGCGCCGCGTTATTCCGACAGTTCCTTGATTAAGGCGCTGGAAGAAGATGGAATCGGCCGGCCCTCAACTTATGCGCCGATAATCTATACTTTGATCTTACGCGATTATGTGCGCCGGATTAAAGGGTACCTTAACCCGACGGAGTTGGGTTTTATGGTCTGCGACCTGCTGGTTGAATATTTTCCTAAAATTATAGATGTGAATTTTACGGCTGCCCTGGAGGATGAGCTTGACCAGATTGAAGAAGGCAGCTTGGGCCGGATTAAGGTCCTGCAGGATTTTTATACGCCTTTTAAGGCGAGCTTGGATTTTGCTCAAGGAAATATCAAAAAGGAAGTTATTACCACGGATGAGGTCTGTGCTAAATGCGCTAAGCCCATGATTGTCAAGTGGGGCAGGCGGGGAAAGTTTTTAAGTTGCTCTGGATTCCCGGAGTGTAAAAATTCCAAGTCCATTACTTCGGGAGTTAAATGCCCCGAACCGGGCTGCGGCGGGGAATTAATCGAGAGGCGCTCTGCGCGCGGATTTTTCTACGGTTGTTCTAATTTTCCGAAGTGCAGGTTTACTTCGCGTACCTTGCCGGAGGATAAAGAATAGAATAGGGGTTAGGGACCGTTTCCCTATCCCTATAGGGATAGGGAAACGGTCCCTATGCGTATTATGGATAAATATATCGAAAAATTCATGCGGTATATGGAGATCGAGAAAAATTATTCGCAACATACTTTGACAAATTATAAGCTGGATTTAAAAGATTTCAGTAAATTCTGCGGGGAGCTTAACCTTGAAAAAATAGATTATTTGCTTTTAAGAAAATACCTGGCAGTTTTAAAGGAAAAAAATCTGGGTAACAGGACGCTGGGCCGGCACCTTTCGGCGTTACGTAGTTTTTTTCGGTTCCTTTGCCGCGAGGGCTATCTAAAGGCTAACCCCATTCTTATGCTCTCCAGCCCCCGGCTGGATAAACACCTGCCTTCTTTTATGACGGAAGAAGAAGTGTCTAGATTAATCGAATCCGCCCTCCCCAAAGATAATAATGATGAATTGGGTTTACGTAACCGGGCGATATTAGAGACCTTTTATTCCAGCGGCCTAAGGATCTCCGAATTAGTAGCTTTGAGCCTTGAGGACATAGATTTTATCGCGGGGATAGTCAAGGCCATGGGCAAAGGTAAAAAAGAGCGGGTTGTGCCGATAGGGGATGCGGCGTTAACCGCGATAAGAAAATACCTGGATAAACGCAAAAAACAGAGTAACGCGGTATTCTTGAATAAGAATGGCAAGCGTATTTCTGCAAGGGGCGTGCGCGATGTGGTGGAAAAATATTTAAAAAGCGCGGGTATCCAGAGGGGGATATCTCCGCATACTTTTCGGCATTCTTTTGCTACGCATTTATTAAACCGGGGGGCTGACCTGCGCACGGTGCAGGAATTATTGGGCCACGCGAATTTGTCCACTACACAGATTTACACGCATCTGACAACCGATAAGCTCAAAAACGTGTACGACAAGGCGCATCCCCGCGCCTAAAAGGAGAATATGTTTGTCTGGTATGATTTAATATTTTTAATCTTTATTCTCATCTGCCTGCCGGTATATTTATGGAAGGGCAAATTTCATCGCGGGTTTTTAGCGCGCCTGGGAGTTTTGCCCGGGAATTTATTATTGGACAGGCCGATCTGGGTGCATGCCGTAAGCGTAGGAGAAGCAAAATCCATCCGCGGTTTGGTTGAAGAACTGCGTAAAATTTATCCGGCCAAGAAATTTGTCTTTTCTACCGTTACCCCTACCGGGAACAAGATCATTCTGGACTTAAAGAAACCGGGCGATCTGGTTACGTATCTGCCGCTGGACCTCAGTTTTATAGTCAATAGCGTGATCAAGCGGATGAATCCGTTTTTGTTTATTATTGCCGAAACCGAAATCTGGCCAAACCTGATAGCCTGTCTTTACCAGGAAAATATCCCTATTGTTACGGTTAATGCCAGGATTTCCGACGCTTCGTTCAAGGGATACTCCGCAATTAAGTTTTTGATTAAACCCGTTTTAAACAGAATAAGCTTATTCTGCTGCCAGACTGAAGCTGACGCCGCGAAATTGGAGCAGTTGGGAGTTGCGCCTGTGAAGATAAAAGTAACCGGGAATATGAAATTTGATCAGTTAGTTCCCATCCAGGCATCTGGCTACAGGGAGAAATTGGGCTTAGGGCCCGACGATAGGCTTTTCATCGCCGGTTCTACCCACGAGGGAGAAGAGGAGATAATATTGAGCGTCTACAAGAGCCTAGTGGATAATTTTCCTTCCTTAAAGCTTCTCATTGCCCCGCGCCATCCCCGGAGGCTAGCGCATCTCCTGAAAACTATATCCAAATTTGGGTTCAACGGCCGGGAAATATCTAAGCTGGATTCCCGGAATTTATCCGGGATAACGCATCCGGTTTTTGTCTTGGATAGCGTTGGAGAGCTGGCTAATTTTTATACGGCGGCGGATGCAGTTTTTGTGGGCGGGAGTTTAATCAAAAAAGGCGGGCATAATATTTTAGAGCCGGCCTCCCTGGGTAAACCTGTTATTTTCGGCCCGCATATGTTTAATTTCCGCGATATAGCGGAGATGTTTTTAAAGGATAATGCCGCTATAATGATAAAAGACGGGAACGATTTATTATCGGCCGTAACGCGAATTTTAAGAGACAGCTCTCTGGTTGTTCAGCTAAAGGCTAACGCCTTAAGCGTCATAGCAAAAAATCAGGGCGCGACGAAAAAGAACAGCCAGGCGCTTGGCGCGCTAGGATTAGCCGATGGAAATTAAAGCCAGGCAGAATAACGGTATTATAATATTAGATTTAACCGGGCGTATTGATGTAGATGCGGCTAACCTGGTGGAGGTAGTCGGGCAATGCCTGCGTGACGGTTATAACGATATACTCTGCAACCTGGAGGATGTGGATTTTATTGATTACATGGGCACTTCCGTGATTGTTATCGTCTATAAAGAGGTAATGAATAACCAGGGCAGGATGAAATTCTGCAATGTGCCGGTGCATATCCGGAATATTCTTTGTATCGCCGGGATGGACCGGGCCATGGAGATATATCCGGATGAAGAGCTGGCCTTAAACAGTTTTAAAGAAGATAAGATCATTGAGGATATCCAGAAGATGCAACTGCGCCGCAGGTTTAAACGCCTGCCGATTGATATAAAGGTAGAGCTAAGGGCCAAGTATGGCCGAAATCCCGTGGCCTTAAAACTCGACCTGCTGAATTTAAGCGCTATCGGCGCCTTCATTTTCGGCTGCAATAAATTTAAGTTTGGGGATGAAGTAATCCTTAAAATGAGACTTCCTCCTAAGCGCGAGCCCCTGGAGTTAGCAGCCAAGGTCGTCTGGATTCCTGACAAACAGGTCCAGCCGCATGCTTACCCCGGAGTAGGAATAGAATTTATCAATATCTCCCCGAGCCTGCAGCAGAAACTTATTGATTTTATCGAAAGAAACATTTCTTTTATCTCTACGGATTAGACCGCTAAAAATGCTTAATCCCGCATTTATCCCTAGGGCAGTTATTTTTGATATGGACGGCGTAATTATTGACTCTATGCCGTATCATTTTTTGGCCTGGTATGAGGCGTTAAGGCCGTATGGCGTACGGGTGAGTTGTTTTGAGGTTTATTCTAAGGAAGGCGAGAAATGGGAAAAGACGCTTAAAGGTTTACTGGCACGTTCAGGCATAAAACCTGCTCCTCAGCTTTTAGCCGAAATATTTTCCAGCCGCCAGAAGATATTCCAAAAATTTTTCCGGCGTTTTCTCTTTAAGGGAGCGCAAGAATTCATACTCTGCCTCTACCGGAGAGGGGTTTCCCTGGGCCTGGTTACCGGAAGCCCGCTCAAAGAGGTAAATAAAATACTCCCGCGGAAGACGCTCTCTTTATTTAAAGCCATTGTAGCTGGTGACCAGGTAAAAAAGGGCAAGCCTGACCCTGCTCCCTATTTAAAAGCCAGCCGTTTGCTTAAATGCAGGCCCAGCCAGTGCCTGGTCGTGGAAAACGCGCCCCTGGGCATAGAATCTGCTAAAAGGGCAGGGATGTTTTGCGTTGCCGTAACTACGAGCCTGCCTAAGGAATACCTTAAGCAGGCAGACATTATTGTTGATAAGCTGCAGGATATCCCGGGTTTGATTGAGCCGTCCTGCAAGAAGGTTTCTGCCCAGCGATAAATCTCCTATCTTGTTGTATTTAAAAGGCTTTTCTTCCTGATAAAGCTATTGCTTCTTGTTTTTTCCTGTGCTATCATAATAAACTAATATGAAGAGATATCTTTACAATCTGGCGACGGATAAAGAGAAGGGTTTTTTTGCGTTTTTAGCCAAACTCCTGCTGCTTTTAGCTTCTTTTATCTATGGGCTATTGATCAGGGGATTAATCCTGTTTTTTTCATTTAAGCCAGCCAGGTTAAATTGCAGGATCATTAGTATTGGCAATATTACCCTTGGCGGCACAGGCAAGACTTCCCTGGTTGAGTTTATCAGCCACTACCTTAGGGATAAGGGGCATAGGATAGCAGTACTAAGCCGGGGGTACAAGAAAATTGACGGGGAAATAGGGGATGAGCCGGCTATGCTGCTTAAGCATTTAGGGGATATCCCGGTGATTGTAGATAAAGACAGGGTGCGTGCCGCAAAGAGAGCCATAAAAGAATATGGGGTAGATACGGTTATCCTGGATGATGGCTTGCAGCAGTGGCGGCTTAAGAAAGATTTAGAGATTGTGACGGTCAGCGCGGCGCAGGGATTGGGTAACCGCCACATGCTGCCGCGGGGGATATTGCGCGAACCGCTCTGCGCGCTTAGGCGCGCGGATATTTTTGTTTTAACCAAAACCGGTTTTACCGGCGATTTAAAGGTAATCAAAAGCGATCTCAACAAGATTAATCCCACGGCGCAAATCCTGGAATCTACGCATGTCCCGTTAGGATTTTACGCTATTGATAAGCCGGAAGAATTATGGAAACCGGATTATTTGAAAGCCAAGCCGGTAGCTTTATTTTCGGGCATAGGCGAACCCGAGGCATTTAGCGGTTTAATGCGCTCCCTGCATGTGCGTATCGGTCTGGAGTTAAGGTTCAGCGACCATCATAATTACAGCGCGGAAGAGCTGGCGGATATCTGCGCTAAGGCAGGAAAAGCGGGTTTAGGCATAATTGTTACGACGGTAAAAGATGCTTCCCGGTTGTCCGACGCGGACATCGGGATATTCAAGAAGTATAAGTTATTAGTCCTGCGTATCGCGCTAAAAATTACTAAAAATGAAGGACAGCTTATTACTAGATTACTTAGCCTGTATTCTCTTTAAGGCCTTAGGGGCGTTATTTGGGTTCCTGCCGGTAGGGGTAACTCTTTTTCTGGGCCGGAGGCTGGGGGACTGGTTTTACTATTTTGACGCGAAGCACCGCGCCAGGAGTTACGCTAATATAAAAAACGCCCTGGGGCAAAGTTTAACCCTGGGAGCTATTTGCCGGGTTACCCGGGAATTCTACCAGTCGTTCGGCCAGAGCATAATTGAAATATTTTTAATCCCCAAGGTAGATAAGGCCTATATAGAGAAATATATTACAATAGAAGGATTAGAAAATATTTACAGCGGGCTAAAAAAAGGCAAAGGCGCAGTCCTTATTTCAGTGCACGCCGGGAGCTGGGAACTCGCCAATATTATCTGCGCTACTTGCGGTTTCCCTTTTTACCTTTTTGTCAAAGACCAGGGGTTTCCCCGTTTAAATAAACTGCTGAACAGCTATCGCCAGAAAAAAGGCTGCCGGATAATTACTAAAGAAGGCGGCTTGAAGCAATTGATCGCAGCGCTTAAAAGCAATTCCGCGGTCGGCATAACCCTGGACCAGGGAGGTAAGAGCGGAGAGCTGGTTGAATTTTTCGGCCGGAGCGCCTCTATGTCTACCGGAGGAATAAAAATAGCCTCTAAATATGCTACCGCGATTATCCCGGTATATTTTACCAGGACCAAAGGCCCGAAGATAAAAGTCCTGGTAGGTAAGGAATTAGAACTGGTTAAAACCGCGGACGCAGCGCAAGACCTGCAGGATAATTTAAAGAAAGTTACCCGGGTGTTCGAAGATCTTATCCGGGCCTACCCTAAGGAATACCTTTGGACTTATAAAATCTGGAAATATTCGGACGAAAAGGAGATTCTTATCCTCAATGATGGCAGGGCCGGGCACCTGCGCCAATCAGAAGCCCTTAGTAGTATCATTACGCAGCGTCTGGAAAATAAAGGGATCCGGGCAAAGACCGATATCGTAGATGTAAGATTCCAAAACAAATTAGCTAAATCCGTTTTTTTCTTATGCAGCCTTTTATCAGGCAAGTATCCTGGACCAAGCTGCCTTTGGCGCCTCAAGAAATTTTTCCAGGCAGATACCTATGCGGCGCTTGCGCATTCCCGGCCCGATATCGTTATCTCCTGCGGTTCCGGCAGTGCTCCGCTTAACTTTATCGTCTCGCGCCAGGCGCAAGCCAGGTCCATCGCGATAATGCGGCCGTCATTCTTGAGCCTGAGAAAATTTGATTTAGTGGTTATGCCCCAACATGATCGTCCGCCCAAGAAAAGGAACATAGTGGTCACTAAAGGAGCGCTTAATCTGATAACCCCCAGATACCTTGAGGAACAATCCGCGGAATTAGTTAAAAGGTACAATTTAGATCCCGGTGTTTTTTATATCGGATTACTCTTGGGCGGCAATAGCAAAAAATTTATTCTGGACAAGGCTTTAGCCGCCAGGTTAGCCGGCCAAGTCAAGGCAGCCGCCGAAAAGATGGATGCCTCTATTCTCATAACTACCTCGCGGCGTACTTCGCTAGAAGTAGAAGGCTTGCTAAAACAGGAATTTAAGGAATATCCGCGTTGTAAACTTATGGTTATCGCTAATGAAAAGAATATTCCGTTTGCGGTGGGCGGTATTTTGGCCTTAAGCCAGTTCGTTATAACCTCTCCAGAAAGCATATCTATGGTTTCTGAAGCAGCCAGCAGCGCTAAATTTGTAGTAGTTTTTGAGTCCGCGGGCTTGAGCCGTAAACACGCAAATTTCCTTAAGGGCCTGGCGCTGAGCAATTATATATATCTAAGCGGAATAGATAGTTTAGGCCGGACAATTGCGGATATCCGGCAGAATAAAAAGCCGGTAAAAGTTTTAGCAGATAGGGAGACCGTTAGTAAGGCGCTGGAAAAGGTGCTCTGAGGAGATTATGAATATCTTGCAGGTATTACCTGAGCTTAATGTCGGCGGAGTAGAGACCGGGACGCTGGACCTAGCCAAATATTTACTGCGTTTGGGGCATAAGGCAGTAGTGGTTTCTGCCGGCGGCTCGCTGGTCAAGGATTTAGAGGAACTAGGCGCTGTTCATTATCATCTGCCGGTACATAAAAAATCTGTTTTCTCAATTATAAAAACAGTTCCGCTTTTGGCGGAGATTATTAGAAAAGAAAAAATAGATATCGTGCATGCGCGTTCGCGCGTCCCTGCCTGGATCGCCTATTTTGCCTGCCGAAGGACTAAGGCCGTCTTTATTACTACTTGCCACGGTTATTATAAAAAACACCCCTTTAGCTATGTGATGGGTTGGGGGAAAAGAGTGATTGTTTTAAGTAATGTCATTGCCCGGCATATGATTGAGGATTTTACTGTTCCGCATGAACGGATAAGGTTTATCCCGCGTAGCGTGGACCTGGAGAAATTTAAATATTTGAGCCCTGATAAAAAACGCGGCCGGGAATTCAATGTCGGTATTATCGGAAGAATTACTCCGTTAAAAGGCCACCTCTATTTTATCAAGGCTATGGCTAAAGCAGCCCGGGCTATTCCCTATTTAAAGATCTGGATAGTCGGGGATGCGCCGAGTTCCCGGCAGGCTTATAAAGAGCAGCTAGAGGTCTTGGTCAGGAGGCTGGGGTTGGGCCACTGCACGGAATTTCTGGGGACGCAGAGAAATATACCCGAACTATTGCTGAATTTAGATTTGGTGGTCCTGGCAACTACTACTCACGAGGCGTTTGGCAGAGTAATTGTGGAGGCGCAGGCCGCCGGAGTGCCGGTAGTGGCTACCGAAGTGGGCGGGGTAGTGGATATTATTGAAAATGGCCGTACCGGATTAATGGTCCCTCCGAGCGACCCGCAGAGTATGGCTGAGGCGGTGGTGAAGATATTTAAGGACCCGGTTTTGGCGGCCGAACTTGCCGGGGAGGCCTATAAAAAGGTAAAGGAAAAATATAATGTTGAGCTGATGGTAAAAAATACGCTGGACGTTTACGCGGAGGCACTCAGCAATTTTAAACTTTTAATCATCAAGTTAAGTTCTTTGGGGGATATAATTTTATCTACCCCGGGCCTGCGGGCGATCAGAGAGAAGTTCCCGCGCCATAAGATCAGTTTTTTAGTGGGAGAGGAAGCTAAGGAAGTCTTGCTGCGCTGCCCTTATATAGATGAGTTGCTGGTCGTTGACCTTAAAAATAGAGATAAGGGGTTAAAAGGGTTATTGGCGATCGGTCGGGTATTAAGAAAGAAGAATTTTGATTTAGTCATTGACCTGCAGAATAACCGGGCGAGCCACTGGCTTTCTTTTTTGTCTTTATGCATTGAGCGTTACGGTTACGATAACAAGAAGTGCGCCTTTCTACTGAAGCATCGGATTAAGGACGATAAACCCGCCATTGATCCGGTAACGCACCAGTTCCGGCTATTAAGGATGCTGGGGATAGATTTAAAAGATAGCCATTTGGAGTTGTGGCCCGGCAAAAGTGATGATGAATATGTGGAGAATCTGCTGAATACGGAGTGGTTGAGCGCCGACCAGAAGATCATCGGGATAAACATTAGCGCCAGTAAACGCTGGCTCACGAAATGCTGGCCTCAAGGACATATCGCTAAATTATGCGAAGAATTGGGCTTAAGAAATATGCGCGTGGTCATTACCGGCACGCAGGATGATACAGCCGAGGCAAATGCCTTGATCTCCATGGTGAAAAATACTAAAATTATCAATGCCTGCGCCAAGACTAGCGTTAACCAGTTAGCTTGCCTGATTAAACATTGTTCTTTATATATCTCGGCGGATTCTTCGCCTTTGCATATAGCCGCGGCAATGGGCGTGCCGGTAATCGCATTTTTCGGGCCCACTGATCCGGCCAGGCATATGCCTCCGGCTAGAAACGCCCTGGTTATCAAAAGAGACCTGACCTGCAGCCCTTGTTATAAGCCAAAATGCCGGCATAAGAGGTGTATGCACCTGATCAGGGTCGAGGAAGTATTAGCCGGCATAGATAAAATGTTGCAATGAATATTCTCCATATAACCAATCATCTTGATGTCGGAGGTATAACCAGCTACGTATTGACTCTGGCCGGCGGCTTGAAAAAAAGAGGGCATAATGTATATATCGCTTCTTCAGGGGGAGAGCTTCTGGAAAAATTTAAAGAAGCCGGGGTAATTTATATCCCCATAGCGATAAGGACAAAAAAGGAGATCAGCCCCGGGATAATTTCTAGTGCCATTAAATTATCTGGTATAATCAGAAAATATAAGATTGATATAATCCATACGCATAGCCGGACCACTCAGGTCCTAAGCTGTCTCCTGCATAAATTTACCGGGCGCACGCGTATTTTCACCTGCCACGGATTCTTTAAGCGCAGGTTCTTGCGCAGGATTTTTCCCTGCTGGGGAGAAGGGATAATCGCTATAAGCGGGCAGGTAAAGGAACATTTGGTCAAGGATTTTAAAGTTCCGGATAAGGATATTGTTGTAATAAATAACGGAATAGACCGGGATAGGTTTAAGGCGGTAGCCTCAAAGCCAAAAATCCAGATGAAGAAAAACCTGGGGTTAAGCGACGGGCCGGTAATAGGGATTATTGCCCGGCTTTCGGATGTGAAAGGGCATAAATATCTTATTAGCGCTATGAAAAAAGTCCTGGAAAAATACCCGGCGGCCCAGTTACTTATTGTCGGCACGGGAAAAACGCAGAGGGATTTAACCGGATTAGCCGGCAGCTTAGGGATTGGTAAAAGCGTATTTTTCCTTCCGGAAATTGCGGATACAATAGAGGCGTTAGCCGCGACAGATATATTTGTCATGCCTTCGCTCCAGGAGGGATTGGGCCTGGCGCTGATGGAGGCCATGGCCTCCGCCTTAGCGGTCATCGGTTCAAATGTCGGCGGGATTAGGACCCTGATCCAGCCCGGGCAGAACGGTTTATTAGCCAGCCCGGCTGACAGCGAAGAATTGGCTG
>JAQUMI010000022.1 GCA_028718225.1 Candidatus Omnitrophota bacterium
GCGGCATCAGCCTGGGCTTGTTTTTCTGCTTCAGCTTTTCTAGCTGCTTCGGCTTCTTGGGCCAGTCGCTCTTCCTGTGCTTTTTTCTCGGCTTCTTGGCTAGATGTATCTTCTAATAAAACGGGTAATTTCGGCATAGCTATATGCTGTTTCTTCTTTCTGGGAGTCCTGCCTATCGGCGCGCTCAAACCAGCTTCTTTTATAATCATATTGATGCTGGATTTGGATAATTCTATTTTAAAATTATCCAAGACTAAAGCAGTCAATTTACGGCAGCTTAGAGCCGGATTATTGCTTTTCTGTGTTAAAATGAAATCTTTTACCTCTGGTTTTAATTTATAAATTACACCCATAATTGCTCCAGTTTGGACATTTTTCCTCACAAACAATATAACTTATAACTAAAATTATGTCAAGCTATAATAGAATGGACATTTTTGAAGAGAAACTACTCTAAAATAAGCTTATCGCCTTGGCTGGTAGCAGTAGAGCGGATTGTGCCGGCAGGTAATTCAATTACCAAACGGCTTTTAAAAAAGAGGGGACTGAACCTAAAAGGGGCAAGATCAGCGATAATCTGCAATACCTGGTTATTTTCATCTACAAACAATATATCTATGGGGAAACGCATAAAATAGGTATGGACGGAATTGCAGGGGTTTAATACAAGGGCTTGGCCTTGGTTAAGGCTATTTCTACCTAAGAGGCCCCGGATTCTTTTGAAAAAAGTATCGGCAATAATCGTATGGTCAGCCAATACGCTGCTACGGGTTTGGTTAATTATTCTCATTTATCCGGAAGCCTGAAATATACTATCGGAGAGCTTTATGCCTTTTATTTTGATTTCTTCGATTACAGGAGGAATATAGCCGGTAGCCTGGAAAGCGCCCAATACATTCCCTTGAGCATCAATACCAGTTTGTTTAAAGGTAAAAATATCTTTTAAATTTATATGCAGCTCATCTTTCATCCCGCTTACCTCGGTTACCTGGATAATCTTGCGCGAACCATCGGATAACCTGGCAGTATGGATGATTAAATCTATCGCCGAGGCAATCATCTCGCGGATTGCCCTTATGGGTAACTCCACTCCTCCCATCAGGATCATCGAATCCAGGCGGCTTAAAACATCCTGCGTGGAATTAGCGTGAATAGTAGTCATTGAGCCGTCGTGGCCGGTATTCATCGCCTGCAGCATATCTAACGCTTCTATCCCCCGGCATTCTCCGATAATTATGCGGTCCGGGCGCATTCTCAGAGTATTACGGAAAAGATCCCTTATAGTAACTGCCCCCCGGCCTTCAATATTAGGAGACCGCGACTCCAGCCTTATCCAGTGCTGCTGATCGAGTTTTAATTCTGCCGCATCTTCAATAGTGATAATCCGCTCGTTTTCCGGAATAAACCCGGAAAGGATGTTTAAAACTGTGGTCTTGCCGCTTCCGGTGCCGCCAGAAACAATTATGTTCTTCCTGCAGATAACGCAGGCGCCGATGAACTCGGCCATATTCGGGCTGATAGCCTTTAGCTGGACTAAATCCTCGATTTTAAATTTCTCTTTTCTAAATTTTCTTATGGTTAACGACGGGCCGGTCAAAGCTAAGGGCGGGATAATGGCATTAACACGGGAGCCGTCGGCTAAACGGGCATCGACCATTGGGACAGATTCATCAACCCTCTTACCGATTGGAGCAATAATCCTTTCAATGGTCGTCTTGACCTGTTCATTAGAGATAAACTTTTTACTGGTCAGCTCTATCTTGCCCTTCCTTTCAATATATATTTCATCTTTATTATTCACCATAATATCGGTAATATCGGGCGTGGCTAAAAGCTCATCCAAAGGCCCTAAACCTAAAGCCTCATCTAAAATTTCCCTGACTAATTTTTTTCGTACTTCCGGAGAAGAAATAAAGGTTCCGGCTTCTTCAACCAAAAAATTACTTACCAATACCTCCGCTTTGCTGCGTAAACTTTTTGATTTTTTAGTGTCGCTGAAGACTTTTAAATCCAGCCTTTTAATATTGAGTTCGTCTATTAACCGGCTATGGATTTTCCTTTTCAGGATAATTATATCATCTGCCCTTTCTTCTTTTGCGCTTAGTTCTTCGATTACCGGCTCGGTTAGCCCTTCCTCTTCCCATAATTTTGCCGGCCTCTCTACCGCTACATGCTGAAGGCGTAACTGGTCTATCTCCCGGTTATCCGTAAATAAGTCTTTATCCCTGACTAACTGTTCGCTCAACTTATTCATCGCCAGGCTAAAGCGCGATCGCGGGCTATCGATTACTACCGGGATGCCGCGGTTTACGGCCAGGCCCACAACCCTGCCTTCCGAAGGGACCTGGTGAAGAATACCGCAAAGCAGATTAACCTTGATTTCCTGCAGGCTGATACTAGAGATAGATTCTGCGCGGTTTAAAATTACCTTAATCATAGCTAAAGGAAATTGCAAAGATTGCAGGGTATCTATAGCCCATTCTGCCTGGTATATTGAAAGTATATCGGGAGTAACCACCAGGATGATCAGGTTAGCCTGGTTTAAAGTAGCCAGGAGCAGGTCGCTTAAACTCTTTCCCGCGTCCACAATCATATAGTCGTAATCTTTATCCAGTAAATTAAATATCTCTTTGATATTTTCGGGTTTAAGATGCGGCGCCTGTTGAGGCTTGGTTACCCCGCACAAGAGGTCAAGTCCCATATAACTGTGAATTAAAAAATCGCTGCTTTTAAATTCCTCCGGTTGTTTTTTCAAGGACTGGATAAATTCGACCATGCTCCTATCTACTTTAAGGTCTAACATCCTGGCCATATCACCGACTGCCTGCAGGTCTAAATCCACCAGGCAGACTTTTTGCCCCTGTTCTTTAGCCAGGGAACAAGCCAGGTTAGTGGAAATTAAGGTTTTGCCGACTCCGCCCTTAGTGCTGAATATAACTATTTTCCTAGACATTTTTATTTTAATTGAAAGGTTACCGGGATATCAATCCAGAGTTCCTGGTCTTCTATAGAAGCAGGAAAAGGGGGATAGGAAGTTATATTTTTAGCCATAGAAGCTGCCTGGTCATCCAGAAGCTGATATCCTGAAGGCTCGATTACGACAATATCCAGGGGTTCTCCGGTATAAGAAATATGCAGCCTTAATTTTACCGTCCCCTGATAACCGCCATCCTGAAGCTCCTGGGGATAGGAAAAATTACTTAACAGGCGCTCCTGAATAATCCTGGCATATTGCGTAACTGACTCAACAGGTTGCTCTTCCCGGCTGGTTTTTTCTTCTTTAGAGGTTTCATCTTTTTTAAACGGGAGCGGTTTTTCTTTCTCCATATAAGCTATTTTAGGCGTAAGCACAATAAAAAGCTCAGTATCCCCTCTGCTACCTGTACCGCCGCCCTCCTTAGTAACCTTTTGCCTAAAGATTGCGCCTATAATAGGTATCTTGCTTAAGAAAGGAGTCTTGCGGATGTCTTCTTCGGCCTTTTTCTTGATCAATCCTCCGATAGCCATAGTCTGGCCGTCATCAAGATAAAGTTCGGTTGCAGCGCTGCGCTTGGATAAAGGATAGGCCTGGGCAGTAGTAGTGGTTTCGCTGCTGCTGCTTGTTCCGATAGTCTGCACCGTGCCTATATCACTAACCTCTACATTTAAGCTTAATTTTATGCGTTTCTCCGCGGTTAAGGTAGGCTTTATCTTCAGCTTAATACCATACTCTTTATATTCTACGCTAGTTCCCTGGCTTCCCGTAGTCGCAGCTATCTGGGTAGTAAATATCGGTTGCTCTCCGCCGACAATCAATTCTGCCTCTTTACCGCTCTGGCAGGTAATCCGCGGCCGCGAAAGTATGCGGGCCTTACCTTCCTGGACTAAAGCATCTAATTTAAGCGTAAACGGATTAGCTGTTCCATCTATGGAGCGGCCGATATTAGAGACTTTGAATACTTTACCCCAGCTCGTCCCGGCGGCTGCAAGAGCGGGAGAACCAACTTCAGTTAAAGTGACTGAACCCGGCCAGCTAAATCCTAATGTGTTAGTAGCATCTTTATTGAGCTCCAGAATCTGCACGTCTATATCTAACAAAGATTCCTCTTCTTTAACCTGAATCAAATCCACTGTCTTATCTTTTAAACTGCCCAGAGCAGTAAAGACCCTTTCCCTGTCCTGGCTGGACTTAACCCTGCCCAGCAGCAGAACTTTTCCTTCGTCTTCGGCGGCCTGAGAATAAACCTCGGGCAGATTAAGTTTTCCCAATAAGTTATCTATCCTTGATTTTACGGCGTTAATGTCTTCGGCAAATACCTTCAGCCGGTAAGGCTGTTCACCAAAGTTATCCCAAAAGACCAGGGTGGTTGTCCCCGGAGATTTAGGAGAGAGGGTTATGGAATTCTTGGTCACATGAGTAACATCCGCTATAGCCGGATTTCCGACGACAATTCTGCTGGGAGTGCTCACCGATATAATCTTGACTTCTCCCATATATAGCTTAAGCACCTCCGAAGCATCGTCCGCTGTATAACTCTTAGCCGGCAGGATGATAAGGGTAGCGCCTGCCAGTAAAGTAAATAAGAATATCTTCTTCATTATCCTTCCTCTTCTCATTTATTTCGCTAAGGGGATTCTTTCTTTATTTAATCCCCGGTATATTTCCACGTAATCCGACGCAGCCGTGTCGCTGGTCTGGGACCCGGCTCCTTGTTGAGGCAACATATATCTAAATAAAGTGTCCCAACTCGCCGCTGGAATCGACTGCACCACCTGGGCATCCGCAGGCGAACGTAAGGTCAGGCGCAGCTTGCCCTGTTCCTGGACAAAAGCGATTAAGTTAGCTTCCTGCGGGCTAAGAGCAAGGGTAATTAAGGGAGAACTTTCGCTCCTTCTTTCTCCTTGCTGGATTTTCTTTCCGGAGTCAGATACGGATATTGCGCCGGTATCCTGGCCTACGGCCAGGACTAAAATATTCTGGAAGAGAGGCATTACCGCTACCTGGTTTACCTGTTTACCGTCAGATGTCGTTACCGGAACCGGGAGTAAAGCGATAACATCCACATAATTCCCGGGCTTAATCATTCCGCCTAATCCAGAGAGGCTGTCTACTGATATAGTAATTGCCCTTTTACCTACCGGAGTCCCTTCGGCTAAGCCGCCCAATTGCCTGGGCTGGACTAATTTACCTAAAGTAACCTGTTCGCCTTTGGATATCGGTAAGATTGCCACCATTCCTAAAATTCTTTCCGCCGACGAAACTGCCTGCGGCTGGAGGTATTGCTCCGGAACAATGCTTGTATTCAGGCTGTCGGCTTTAATAATAGTACCCTTAGGAATATCCTTATTGGCGACCAACACCTTAGCTTGAGACTTGGGAAGATTCTGCTCAATATGCGCTATTTTTTCCTTAGCCTCTGCGATAACCTGCTGACGCTGCTGGTCAATATAGGTCTTGGTCATAAATACGGCCGCCACAGCTAAAAGTATACCGATAATTATAATAATCTTTTGTTTCTGCATGCCTACTTTATTTCCCCCTCGTAAAACTCCAGTTTGGCATTCTGAGAGAGCTTCCCGATTAAATCCTCAATTTTTTTCTGCTGCTTTAAAAAGGTAAGGCCCTTGCGGATATCATCCCACATATCAGCCAGTGATCTCTGGCTACCGCCGCGCTTGGCTTCCAATTTTATAATATAATAACCGTCGGGACACTTAAAAATACTGCTCATTTTGCCGGCTTCCAGCGAATCGGAAAAAGCCACGGCGTCAAATTGAGCGGATTTTTGCCCTCTTTTAATAAACCCTAAGTCTCCCCCGGATTTAGCGCTTAAGCTTTTAGAGCGGGCCTTAGCCAGGGTGGCAAAATCCGCCCCCTGCAAAAGCTGGATTAAAACATCTTTGGCATCTTGTTCAGAGCTAAGCACTATTTCGCGCAGCTGCCTTTCTTCAGGTTCTCTAAGCTGGTCTTTATAAGTATTGTAATAATCCTCTATCTCCTTAGAGCTTACTTCCACTTTTTCCGCTTCCTTACGGATAAGCTCCATCACCAGCAATTCTTGCTTGGTTTTTTCTAAGGCCTGGACGATTTCTTCTTTCCTATCCAGCCCCCTATTCAGGGCTTCCTGATAAAGAAGCGTCCGGCGCACCATTTCATTCTTAAGATAATCTATCTTTTTGTCGCGGGTGGTTATTTTATTTTCCGGCTTGTCTTCGGGAACCAGGCTATTATAAACGTCTACCTCTTTATCCAGATCTTCCAGGGTAATAGGCGCATTATTCACTTTGGCGATAACCGTACCCTTGACCGGGAGCCTAGCAGTTAAAGCATCCTTGACCTTTGGCTTAGCCAGGCCGAGTTTATCGCAGCCGAACAAAAATGATAAAATAAAAAAACCAAGCCCTAAGAAAATAATGCGGTATCTCATTGCCCCTCCTTAGATATCATTATTTATTCTTTTTTAATCTCGTTGATTATACGGATCAATAAATCCGCAATCTTGGCAATCAGGTAAAGAAAAAAGAAGAAAAAGGTATAGGCGATCAAAACAACTAAGCCCATCCAGCGGGAATTACCCGGAGCAGCGCCAAAGATAATCGAGAGGCCTCCGAGCAGGCCGAAAAATAAAAAAATCCAGGCAGCTATTTTTACTACTGCACTGGACGTCTTCAAAAACCCTAAATGTTCGCGCATTGACCCTCCTGGTTATTATAAATTTTTTAGCATAAACTGCAATAAATAGCAAGAGAAATCTTTATTGGTAGCCCCAACGAGATTTGAACTCGTGTTTATTGGCTGAGAACCAAGCGTCCTAGACCAGGCTAGACGATGGGGCCGTCGAAAATCTAAAATATTCTACTATACCCAGGGATTTAGTCAATAATTTTATTGACCCTGTATCTTAAAGCGTTTATAATACAAAACATGCAGGCAGCCATCGGGATAAGCACGGCCCAGGACCACCTAAAAGCGGCTAAGGAAGCAGTTGAAAAAGCCAGACAGGATTTAAACGGCAAGAACATTAAATTTGCCTTTGTCTTTAGTACCGGCGAATTTTGCCATCCCCTGGTATTAGAAACAATTGCCGACTTGATTGGCCCTGTCCAGCTCCTGGGGGCCAGCAGCACGGCAATTATATGTAACCAAGGCAGCCTGAAACAGGGACTAATGGTCATACTTTTTTCCTTGGAAGAAAGCATTTATTTTAATGCTGCCTGCGTCAAGGATATAGGCGCAAACACCACCTTAACTGCCGGAGAAGAACTAGGAGAAAGGCTTCTCTACGGGTGTAAAAATGTGCGCCGCAACTTGAGTGTCATATTTTCCAATACCAATGCGGCATATAATTCAAATTTTATAACCGGGCTGCAGGAAAAACTGGGAAAAAGCTTCCCTTTAGTCGGGGCCTCGGTCACGGATCATAAAGAGAGCTGCCTGTATTTCGGCCCGGAAATATTACATAATGCGGCCTGCGGCATACTTTGGGGCGGTAAACTTAACTTTAACTTAGAAATAGGGCACGGCTGGCAGCCGCTGGGAAAACCCCGTTATGTAACCCGCTCGCTTGGAGATATAGTTAATGAAATTGACGGCGCGCCGGCAGTCAATTTATATAAAGAATATTTTGCAAAAGAAATCCCGGAGTTAAAAAAAGAGCTCAAACGCCTCTCGGTATTTTACCCGTTGGGGTTACGCATCTCTGAAAAAAATGACTACCTATTAAGAAGTATCGTATCTATAGAGAATGACGGATCCCTGGTATTCCGGGGAGAGGTGCCCCAAGGCAGTTACGTCAGGCTGATGATCAGTTCAAAGGAATCCTGCTTATTGAGCGCAAGCAACGTGGCTAAAACAGCGCTGAGAAATGCAGGAGGTAAAAAAATAAAACTTGCCTTTATCCTTAACTCTTTATCCCGGAATATACTCCTGGGAAGGCAAGCCATACAAGAAGTTAAGCTTATCCAGGATATACTGGGCGAAGATGTGCCTTTATCCGGCATATATACTTCTGCGGAACAAGGGCCTTTAAATTCTATTAATTACCTGGGAAAGACATATTTTCATAATAATTCTATTGCGTTATTAACCATCGTGGACTAAAAAATGTCTCACTTAGACAAAATTCTTCTTGTGGTATATGTATTAACGACCCTGCCGCTGGCGATTGCCCTTATTTACGAAATATCCCGCCTGAATCAGTTAATGCCCAAATTCAACAGCGTAAAGAAATCCCTAGATGATATGGATGAGCAGGCCAAGCTAATTGTGCGCACGGATATGGAATTAAATAAAATACAGGAGGCGCTGGATAAAAAAATAACCGGCCTCTACGCCTTGCAAAGGTTATCCCGCATAATCAGCATGACTTTGGAGGAAGACCAGATCTTTAAGCGCATACAGCCGGAATACCTAGAGGACCTGGGGCTGGAAAGGGGTTGCGGCTTTCTGTGGGACGATGGACATAAACAATTCGCCTTACGTTTTAGTATAGGATATACCGAGGACGAAATTAACGCTATAAAATTATTCATTAACAATAGCCAAAAACAGTGCCTTAATTTTATAATCAGCGATAAAACCCTTTCTTCTATCTCGGGCCTGAATGATTTAATTACCGCGCAACAATTGAATACTATTTTTAAGGTAATTTCTTTTATAATCTCCCCGCTATTGCCTCAGCAAAATAATAGAGGGTTAATTTTTGTCGGCACGCAAAATCCTGAAACGGTAGTTACCGAAGGAGACGAGGAACTGATCAAAATACTGGCTACGCAATTAGGCCAGGCGCTGGAAAATGCCCGCCTCTTTGAGAAAAGCTGGCGCGCACAGCAAGAGCTGGAGAAGAAAGTAATTGAAAGGACCCATGAATTAACCGTAGCCTTGGAAGAAGTCAAAAAAATCAGCGACCGTAAAACTAATTTTGTTTCCAGCGTATCCCACGAGTTAAGGACCCCGCTTACCTCTATAAAAGGCTATGCGGCGATATTGCTCACCGGCAAATTAGGCGACTTGCCTAAAGATGTACGGGAACGCCTGGAAAAGATAAACCGGCATAGCGATGAGCTGGTACACATGGTGAATGAATTGCTGGATATCTCTCGTATTGAATCCGGAAGAGTAATTATGCGCAACGAAATATGCGGCTTACAAGAAACAGCCGGCAAGGTTGAGGATCTATTATCCGGACAACTAAAAGAAAGAGCGCTGCATTTCAATACCGAGATTGCGCAAGATGCCAACTTAGTCTTAGCCGATAAAACACAACTAGAACGCGTATTGATCAACCTTATCAGCAACGCGATGAAATTCACGCCGGCGCAAGGCAGGATAACTATAACCAGCCGCAAGACAGATAAGATGGTCCAGGTAGATGTCAATGATACCGGTTGCGGTATACCCGAAGAAGCACAAGAGGCAATATTTGAAGAATTTTTCCGCGTGGATAATGCGATAAACCAGGAAGTTAAGGGAACCGGCCTGGGCTTGGCGCTGGTTAAACATATAATTGAAGCGCACGGCGGAAAAATCTGGGTTAAGAGTAAGCCTGGGTCTGGCACAACGTTTAGTTTTACTTTACCGGCAACAAAATGAATATATGAGTGTAAAAATACTTATTGTCGATGACGACCCGGATATCCGGGATGTATTAAAGCTTACCCTCTCGGAGGAAAACTATGAGATACTTGAAGCTGCCGACGGAGAAGAAGCCTTAAGGGTCATCCGTAGCATTCAGCCGGATCTAATACTGCTGGATTATAAAATCCCGAAGGTTGACGGCAGAGAGGTCTGCCGGAGGATAAAAAAAGACCTGCTCCTGCGGCACCTGCCTATAATCATGGTTACCGGCAAAGGCGATATCAGCGATAAGGTCGGAGGTATTGATGCCGGAGCGGATGATTATGTAGTAAAGCCCTTTGAACCTAAAGAATTGCTGGCACGCATCCGCATGATTTTAAGGCATACCGAGCGCGATCTGGAAGCCAATCCCCTCACCCGGCTTCCCGGAAACGTTTCTATCCTACAGGAACTATCCAAGCGCATAGAAAATAAATCTTTATTCGCTGTATGCTACCTGGATTTGGACAAATTTAAATCCTATAACGACAAATACGGCTTTGAACATGGTGATGAGGTGATCCGTGAAACTGCGCGCCTGCTTATCCGCGTAACGCAAGAGCTGGGCAACCGTGACGATTTCGTGGGACATATCGGCGGCGATGACTTTGTTGTCGTCACTACCATGGATAAAGCCGATGCGCTATGCCAAAAATTCATCTTAGATTTTGAAAACCTCGTCCCTTCTTTCTATAATGAAAAGGATGGGAAGAATGGGTACATACTAGGCAAGGACCGCCAGGGATTAGAACAAAAAATCCCCCTTCTTTCTATATCTATAGGCGTAGTAACCAATGAATCCCGCAAGATTACCCACGTGGCGCAAATCGGAGAGATCGGCGCAGAACTAAAAGCTTACGCCAAAAGCCTGGAAAGAAGTAACTACGTAAGAGACCGGCGCGGAACAGACCGCTAGATTTCTTATTGGTGCGCGAGGGGGGAGTTGAACCCCCAAGCCTTACGGCACAAGCCCCTCATGCTTGCGTGTCTGCCATTCCACCACCCGCGCGTAAACCTAACATACCAATTGGTGATTATACAATACCTGAATAAAATATCAAGGGGTTTAGCGGTTAAAATAAGCTGCCCTCCAGACGCTCCCTGCTTAAACGGGCAAAGATCCGAAAGGCATTCCTTTTCTGGAAATTTTTTACTAAGCGCAAGGACTCAACCAGCGCCCACACTCCATAAACCCAGGTGATTTCCTGGCGTATCCCGGGGAACAAGAATTGCACCAGCCATAATAAAAATAAAGCCGCAGCTTCAAAGAATTTAAAATCCATGCTAACTAGAAAGAGGAACCCCAGATAAGACTGGATAATCGTCAAAAGTATTTCTGCCCTTTGGCAGCCATCAAAGGCGACACTGGCGGCCTTACCCATCCCGAAGGAATAAATAAAAGGGACTAGCGCCATAAGTATAGTCCACTGGTTAATGGAGGAGGAAACAAAATTGACCAGTGCCATAGCGGCCTTATTAGTTTTTCTTGCCCAGTAGAAAGCCGAGAGCTTTTCGGGAAATTCGCTTAAGAAAGGCGCTATCCATTGTACAAAAACAAATTGTGAAATCCCGAAGTAAACTGCTAAAGCGAGCATTGAATTAAGAAAGGGGCGGGCTGAAAAATACAACAACGCGGCCCCCAAGACAAAAAGGAAAACTACCCAGGCGAGGTTTAGCGGATAAGGCTTGCGCATTAAATACTTGGGAATACGGCCTAAATCTTCGACTTCCTCGGAATCGTGCGGAGGTATTTTTGATAAAAGATAAATATAGGCTAGATAAATAGAGCCTAATATTATTCCGTCAAGAATGTTCAATGTGCCCTTAAGGTAAACCACTAAAAAATAAAGCAGCGCCGGCAGGAGTGAAATTACCGCAACGCAATGCTCATCATCCAATTCCAGGTTATACGGGCCTCTCCTGCCCTCTTTAATCCTCCTGGAAAACAGGGAAACAAAATAAACCATCGGCCAGCCTAGGCCGACAAATAACCTTAAAGAACCTGTGTAATTGGCAGTAATAAGGTGTAGTTTAGAAGGGTCTTGAGCTGCGGTTAAGGCGATCACTCCCTCGACTGCGAATTCGGGAAGCGTCTGTATCCAGGCAAGCGCGGCTAAGGCTAGCCCCTGCGAAATAAAAAACTGCCCGCATTCTGCTGCCCAGGCAATAAGTAAAGCGGCTAAAATAATTGCCGGAAAGGTCCAAAAGGCACTGATTATTTCCATAAGATAAACGGCGGGGCAGCCCCGGCATTATTTCTTGAGAATAACTTTAATCTGGCTTATTAAATCGCCGGTAGTTACGGGTTTAGCGATATAGTGCCTTCCGGCAATGGTAGAGTTCTTATTTAGTTCACCTTGTTTAACCAGGGCAGTAAGGAACACTATCGGGATATTACTGGTCAAGTTATCTGCGAGTAAATTTTCCGCTACCGCCGTACCGTCCAGCTTGGGCATATAAATATCCAACAGGATTAAATCCGGAGGGTTCCTCCTGGCCAGGTCTATTCCCACGATGGGGTCTTCGGTCGCCAAAACCTCAAATTCTCCCGTATTTTCCAGGTTTAATTTTACAAAGTGGTTAAATTCTTTTTCGTCATCGATCAATAGCACTTTTATTTTTCCGGGCATGCTTGCCTCCTCTCTTTATACCCCCCACTATGGGCAAAATAATCTGTAGCCGCTTTCTCCCTTAAGCCTTAAACAATAGGTAAGCTGATAATCGCGCTCGTCCCTTCGCCATATCTACTTTTAATTTCTATTGTCCCCCTATGGCTTTCAATAATGGCTTTAGATATAGCCAACCCTAAACCTGTGCCACCGGTTTCTTTTTTAGTGGAAAAAAATGGCTCAAAAATCCTGCCGATATCACTTTCCTTGATACCACAACCCGTATCGCTAATAACGATCCGCAGGTTCTCCCTGCTTAAGGCATCTTCAACCTGGCTGGCTGTCACGGTAATATTGCCCCCCTGGGGCATAGCATCAAAGGCATTAATGAAAACGTTTATTAAAACCTGCTGTATTTGATTATAATCTAACTTTACCTTAGGTAAATCCGGCGCGAATTGCCGGGTTATGGTTACATTATTCAGGTTGGTTTGCGGGTCAACAAAAAATAAACTGCTATTAATGAGGGCCGGGATATCTGTCTCTTGGAATATAAGTGGGGCGGCGGGCCGGGCGAAATTTAACAGGTCTTTCAGAATTTTATCCGCCCTGAGGTTAGACTTTATTAAACTTTCTATAGTATCTGTGTAGGCTTTATCGGGCGGCAGCATGGACTTGAGATACTCCAAACCCTGTAGATTTATTGCTAAAGGGTTTTTTATTTCATGCGCCAGGTTACTTGCCAGCCTGCCCAAAGCACCCATCTTTTCTGCCTGAATAAGCTCGGCCTGGGTTTGTTTAAACTCAATATAACATTTTTGCAGGTCTTGCTCGGATTCCTTCAAGAGCCTTTCTGCCTGTAAGAATTCGGTAATATCGCGACCTTCGGGGAGCAGAAAGATAATCCTGCCATCTTTATCTTTCACTGGCTTGAGGGAAAAATCAATATTATGCACAGCGCCTTCCTTATCCAGATGGGTTGCCTCAAAACGGATAAATTTACCTCCGGCTGCTTTTTTTACAGCCTGGCGCAATTTTTCCTGCAGCTCCGGCGAATGTGTCCACCAGGGCGCTTCCCAGAACGGTTTGCCCAGGACTTCAGCAGCTTGGCTGCCGATTAAATCTAAAGCTGCCCTGTTAACCTCTATAAGGATCCCTTTGGGCGTCATTAATCCGATGAACTGGAAAGTTTGGTCGAAAACAGCGCGCATCTTTTGTTCGTTCTCCTGCAATTTTTGTTCCGCTGTCTTGAATCCAGAAATATCCTGCAGTGTTTCAACGACGGCTACCAATTTTCCATTAGTTTTGTACACGGGCGCCGCATCGAATACCAGATATCTGTCTTTGCCGTTCAATTCAAAACACCAGCCTTCAGCGTGTAGACCGTTGAGTATAAGATCGGATTTCCTATAATGCTTATAAAACCTGGCTATATCGTTAAAATTATCATCAATAATTATATCCGCGAGGCAAGGGCGGCAATG
>JAQUMI010000023.1 GCA_028718225.1 Candidatus Omnitrophota bacterium
CTTCGGGGACGGTAAAATCCACCAGCGTATCAATAAGGAATAACCCGTCGGTATTGGAAGATATTTTTAACTTACCGATATCCTTGCCTATGGCCGGAGTCCCTTTTTTTTCCAGGGCCAGGGTCAACTCAAAATCCGGATCGCGCGACGCTAATTCAAAAATACGCCTGCCCATCTTTCCGCAAACACCAGCAACCCCTAATTTTATCATCGCCGCTTTCTCCTTACTTAGCGCTCCAGTTAATCTTATATAGATATATCCGCATGCCCGTTTCTTTATTTTCTTCCTGTTCGATAAGCTGGAAATGCCCTAGCCCCTTGCCTTTCATAAAATATAACTTAATCAGCATACTGCGCGCTAATCGCTTATCCATTAAAACTTCTTCGTAGCTATCTTCGTTCTCTAAAAATAACAGAGAATATTTGCTATCTCCTTTAAGCGCCTTTTCTTTTATCCTGTCCTTGGTAACAAAAACTATCTCCCCCGGGATTATCCATTTCTTAGGCATATCCTGCCTGTAAAAAAAACCGGAATTGTCTTTATCTACCAATAAGCCGTTATTAAAAAGTACGATCTTTTCGTCTTTAGCGCCGGACTTTTGCGCCAGCCCGTTGCTATAGAGCCGGTACCTTTCGCTCGAGATCCAATCTAGCGGCCTCTTCCTGCTGGTCAGCCACATTTTTTGATAAAGGGACTCGGCCTGGGGCCTGGAGTAACCAAACTTTTTTCCGGCATAACCTGTAAACTTAGCTTTATCCGCAGCCTCCATATTCTGCCATAAGTCTAATTTTTTGAAATCCCAATTTGCCAGAATACAAAAAACCTCAACCATATCCAACAGGCCCCCGTCCACCAGCAAGTAAGCAGGATGCTTAGGTTCATAGATAAGGCCGAGGATCTTATCTTTAAGCTTTTTATCGTCCGTATACCTGTTTAATAAGGAACGTCCCCTCTCTTTATCGCCAAGCAACATCTCATTGATTAATTCAAACGCCGCTAATTTTTCCCCGCCGGTAAGTTTTAATAGCTCTTCAAATCCCTGTGTATTGCCGGCGTTTAACATCCGCAATATCCCCAGCGCCTCTTTTTCATTGTCCGACATAAAGAATTTCGCGGTCCAGTAGGCCACCGGCGTAAAATTATACTGGGGGCAGTGCAAAGTCGCCCGCCCGGCAATGCTCATAATAAAATCTCCGGGATCCCAGTAGGTACTGATAATTGCATCCGGGGGAGTTACATTCTTAACCTTTATCAGCATATGCTGCCAGGTGTTATTTAAAATAGGCAGGAATACCTCCCGGGATGCGGCGCGCACGGGCAATATAGAACCGGCCAGGAATATGCCGCTTAACAGGGCGATATAAGCTTTCCCGTTAATCCTTCGTAAAAAAATAATCTTACCTTTTTGCCTATACATAAAATCCCGGAGGGTATCTAAAAATGCTCCGAAGAAAATACCTATCGGCACAGCCAGGAATATAATAAACCTTTTGGAGAGAGAGGTCAAAATAAGCATTATCAACAACCATACGGTCAAAACAAATAACAAAAAACTTTTTTCTGAAAAATTAATCAGGACTCTTTTTTTAATAATCAGCACTAAGATCCCCAGCAGCCCGCCGAATAAGATGAAACCTCCCCCCAGCCCTCTTTTTATATAAGCGACCCCGGAGCCGTTTAATTCCTGTATAGAAAATGCCATATTGGGCCAGAAATCAGCTATTGCCAGATTTTGCCGCGCCGACAAAATTGAAAACGGCCCTGAAAGAGACCCGGTTATTGCCTCCGGGCCCGAAATAACCCCTACCCATAGGTAGGTTGATAGGATGAATAATGCTAAAGATAAAAAGGCATCTTTTATCTTGGCCTTCTTACTGCTGCGCGGGTCATAACTTACTATACAGAGCTCGTGCAGGAATAAGCCGGCGACGATAATATAGAAAATAAACCACCAGATGGACCATATTGCCGAATAGATACCGGTCGTTAATCCCGCTAAAAATAAAAAAAGAATATGTTTTAAGCCTCTTGCTTTAAAGGAATACGCAGCCAGATAAGCGATAAATAGCGGCAAAAATATATTATAGATATCCGTATCAAACCATCCGAAGCTTGAACGCATCAATACCACGGGAGACAAGCCTACGGCTAAACTGGCGACAAAACTCCCCGCATAGGATACGCCCAGCATAAGCGCGACAGAAAATACGGCTATTACCAGGAAAACCGAAAGAAATACGGGAAGAAAACTAAGCGCGGGCATTAGGGATAGTTTATTATCTATAAGATGCACGAATTTATAAAAATATGCCCCTATGTAGAAATGCAGCTTTAAGGGTTCGATCTTTGCCCCGAAAGGAGCAAGCATAAGGGTATCATAATCCTGGTTATTAACACGTATCGTGCCAAAATTTCCGTTCTTTAGAAAATTATCTACCCTCCTATACCAACGATAAGGATCGACCTCCTGCATATATGTCCAGCCGTCCTTATCCCGGTAGTACTGTTTGAGCCCCTGGCTTTTCTCAAAGATGGCTTTCTTGACTGCGGCCTTATTTTCCTTTAAATACAGTTTAAACGCGCTCTCCAGCAATTCCACCCTATCTGCCTCGCCGAGCCCGGAATAGACTAGGTTAATCTCTTTATACAATTTATCGATAATAGCGACATGAACTTCTTTCTTGGCTTTTTTATCCAAAGACCATAAGAATAGGGAATTCAGCCGAAAATATATATTCAGCCCCAGGGAGACGGCGATCAAAGCAAACAAAAAAAATCTTTTATTGTTCATTTTAGGTTTATTTTAAGAGGTTATAGTCCCGCAGGGCTTTTTTAAGTTTTTCCAGGTTATCCGGAGAAAGCGCACACATCGGTAAACGCAAGGCCGGCTCGCACATACCCAACAACCCCAGCGCGGTTTTTACGGGAATAGGGTTAGTTTCAATAAACATAGCTTTAATTAAAGGCAATAATTTATAATGCAGCTCCCGGGCTTTTTTAATATTCCCTTTTTCGAACTCACTGACTAAATCCGCTACATCCCGCGGCGCAATATTGGCCACTACGGAGATTATCCCTGTCCCGCCGAGGCTTAATACGGGAAGAGTTAAGCCGTCATCACCGGAAATCAACTCAAAATCCGGTGGGCAAAGCGCCCTTATGCGCGACATCTGCTCTAAATTACCCGAAGCTTCTTTGACCCCGGCAATATTTTTACAATCAGCGGCTAACCTGGCGATTGTCTCAGGCTCAATATTCACTCCGGTACGCGAAGCGATATTATAGAGGATGATCGGAATATCTACCGAATCCGCTACGGCCTTAAAATGTTCATAGAGCCCTCTTTGGGTCGGACGGTTGTAATAAGGAGAAACCTGCAGCGAAGCGTCTGCTCCGGCGCTGGCGGCATGCTTAGTCAACAGTATGGCTTCTGCAGTTGAGTTCGAACCTGTCCCGGCGATTACCGGCACTCTTTTTCTAACCTGAGCAATAGTAACTTCAATTACTTGTTCGTGTTCTTCAAAAGACAGAGTCGCCGATTCTCCGGTTGTGCCGCAGGGCACAATACCCGCAGTGCCGTTTTTAATCTGAAATTCAATCAACTCTTTAAGTTTTTTTTCATCGACCGTTGATTTTGCGCCTTCAGCGGAAAATGGCGTAACAATGGCTACAATCGAGCCTTTAAACATGATATTCTCCTTTGTAAACTGCCTGCGCTTTACCTTCAAGCCAGACATCCGCAAACCGGGAATCATCCTTATTAAAATAAATTTTTAAAATTTCGCCGCTTTTTGTATGCACGTATACTTTATTCGAAACATCCGCCTTCAAAGCAAAAATCAGCGCCGCGGCGACACTTCCGGTGCCGCAGGCAAGCGTCTCATCTTCGACTCCTCTTTCATAAGTACGGATCCTTAGCGCATCTTTGCCTAAAACTTCGATAAAATCCACATTCGTCCCTTCCGGAGAAAATTTATTATGGTAGCGGATGGACCTGCCAATGCCCTGCACATCAATTTTATCTAGCCCGGAAACAAATATTACCGCGTGCGGGACTCCGGTGTTAATAAAATTTACCTTAAGGCCGCGGTTATTTATCTTAAGGGGGATATCCAACCTTAAGCCTTTAGGGTCAGTAAGCTTTATTTTAACCTGGTCTTTTTTGACGATTGATTCAATGGCCCCGGCGCGGGTCTCAAGATTTAACGTCTTTAAGCCCGTCCAAAGGCTGGCGCAGCGGCTGCCGTTCCCGCACATCTCGGCCTCTGAACCGTCGCTGTTAAAGATGCGCATTTTTACACCGCCGGAAGGCGTTTTTTCTAAAACCAGCAGTCCGTCCGCCCCTACTCCGTATTTCCGGTCGCAGAGGGTCCTGGCCAGATTGCTTAAATTTCCGGATCCTGGCTTAACCTTTTTGGCTTCGATAACGACAAAATCATTACCGGAAGCGACCATTTTAGTAAATTTTATTTTAGGCATATCGACTATTTCAAAAGGAACCCCGGGATGGATTCATTGCGCACCAAATCCCTGCAGGTCTCCCTTTTGCGGATTACGAATACTTTATTTTTAACTACCATAACCTCCTGCGGCCTCCTCCGGGAATTGTAATTACTCGCCATACTAAAACCGTATGCCCCGGCGCCCAGCGCTGCCAGATACTCTCCTTCTTCAACTTTAGGCAAAAGCCTGTCTTTAGCGAAGAAATCCCCGGATTCGCATATCGGGCCGACCACATCGGCTCTCTCCGTCCTGCTTTTACGTTTTAACGACACTAGCTGATGGTACGCTTCATATAATGCCGGCCGGATTAAATCATTCATCCCGGCGTCTACGATAATAAATTTTTTCTTCGGCGCGTATTTCACATAAAGGACCCTAGCCACCAATATCCCGGCGTTCCCGGAGATAAACCTGCCCGGCTCCATAATAATTTTAAGCCCGGATTTTTTCAATAAAGGCAAAATCCTGTCCGCAAATTTGGCTGCGGTTTGCGGCATTTCTTTGTCGTAAATAATCCCCAGGCCTCCCCCGATATTTAAATACTCTAAGCCTATCCCTTCTTTTTTTAACTCGGCGATAAATCTTAACGCTTTTGCTATTGCCGCCGCGAAAGGCTCGGGAACGGTTATCTGGGAGCCGATATGGATGTGCAGCCCGGTGATCCTTACATGCGAAAAACCCCGGGCCAGGAAGATTATCTTTTTAGCGGTCTTAAAATCGATGCCGAATTTATTAGTCAGTTTGCCGGTAGTGATATATTTATGCGTTTTTGGCTCAACATCCGGATTAATACGTAAAGCCACGTTCACCCGCCGAAAGAGGCGCCGGGCGATATGCTGGATATTTTTTAATTCCGGAAATGACTCCACATTAAAAAACAGGATACCCAGCTTTATCGCTTCTTCTATTTCACCAGCCGTCTTGCCGACCGAAGCGTAAACTATTTTTTTTGAGGAGCAACCGGCTTGGAAGGCGCGGAATAATTCTCCGCCCGAAACAATATCCAAGCCTGCCCCCTCGTTCACTAACGCTTTCAGGAGCGCCAGGTTGGAATTAGCTTTGACCGAATAACAGATCAGCGGGTTGATTTCCCGAAAGGCTGTTTTTAACTTCCGGAAATGCTCAACCAGGGTTTTATAGCTGTAAACATAAAGCGGAGTGCCGAATTTTTCGGCTAACTCCTGTACTTTTACATCCTCGCAGTATAAATTATTTTTTCGGTATTTAAATTCGTGCATAATCTTTATCCTTCTCTTATCTCTTAATCGACCTCTTCGACTTCACTGAAACTAAGGGATCGAATAGCTTAACTATTTCTTTCTTAATAAACTTGTCAGAAAATTTCTTAAGTAGGCTTTCTGGCATATCCTTTATCTGGATATCGTTTTCAACTGAGTACTTTACCAGTTTTCCGATAATGTTATGAGCATTCTTAAACGGTATTTTTCTATCTACTAAATAATAGATTAAATCCGTAGCGTATAGAGATTCGTCTTTAAGTTGTTGGTATATCTTGTCCTTATTGATCTTTATGCCCTTTATTAGCTTTGCCAGTATCATTAATTCTTTTTTTATAGTTTCCGTGGAATCGAATAACGGCTCTTTATCTAGCTGCATATCTCTGTTATAAGTCAAAGGTAACCCCTTCATTGTTACTAAAACCGAAACTAAGTTACCGTATAATTTACCTGTATATCCTCTAATCAACTCTAAGGTATCAGGATTTTTTTTCTGGGGCATAAGAGAACTGCCGGTACAAAAAGCATCATCGATCTCAACAAATCCAAATTCCTTGGTTGACCAGATAATTAAATCCTCCGCTAATCTTGAAAAATGCATGCCGATAATCGATAGTGCGCTTAAAATCTCTACCACAAAATCCCTGTCACTAACATTGTCTATGCTATTTTCTACGGTTCCGAAAAATGGATGCCCCATTTCATCGCTTATTTCTTTTGCGGCCTTATTATAAACTTCTGCTTCAATGGGCGTACCGGCTAATGCCCCGGAACCCAAAGGATAATTCATTCTTTTTAAGGCGCTACTTAATCTCTCGGAGTCCCGTTTCAGCATATACTTATAAGCAAGGATATAATTTTTCAATGCTACTGGTTGCGCATGTTGCATATGTGTATACCCGGGCAAAATAATATTCTTGTTCTTTCCAGCAAAATTATCAATTTCCCCCATAAACTTCTTAATTAATTTTATAATATGCGCACCCTCAAACACGCAATATCTCTTTGTATCAAAAACTACCTGATCATTTCTAGATCTGGCAGTATGCAATTTAAGCGCTGCTACGCCGATTTTCTTCTCTAATTTATTCTGTATATCTGTATGTATATCCTCGGCATTCTTATCAAATACGAATTTATTCGATTTTATTTCCCCCCAAATAGTCGATAAACCCTGACTAATTATTTTGCCTTCTTTTTGTGAAATAAGCCCTGCTTTAGCTAAAATTTTTGCATGCACAAGCGAGCCTAACACGTCATGTTTCGCCAATTTATAATCATACTGTATCGACTTGGTAAACTCTTCTACCAACGGGTCTGTTTTTTTGCTGAATCTTCCGCCCCATAATTTTTTTGCCATTTTTTCTCCTATACTCCCTGCATATTATCTTTTATACGGCATTCCCCAGATCTTGATAAACCCTTCAGCCAGTTTCTGGTCGAATTTATCTTCTTTGCCATAAGTGCTTAATTCTTTTTTATAAAGCGAGTAGGCTGACTTTCTTCCTACCGCCACGCAATTACCCTTAAATAATTTAAGCTTTATCGTTCCAGTCACGTATTTTTGCGTGGACTTGATAAAACTATCCAATGCCTCTTTCAACGGAGAAAACCAGAGCCCGTTATAAACTAGTTCCGCATATTTAAGGCTGATAATATCCTTAAAGTGGCTCAATTCCCTATCTAAAACCAGCGTTTCCAATTCTTTATGCGCGGCATGTAAAATCGTCGCTGCCGGGGCTTCATAGATCTCTCTGGATTTTATCCCGACCAGCCTATTTTCAACCATATCCGATCTGCCTACGCCATAAGCGCCTCCGACCTCATTAAGATGGTTAATCAGCGATTTCAGTTTGTAGACCTTACCGTCTATTTTTTTCGGTACGCCTTTTTGAAAATAAACCTCCATATACTTAGGATAACTTGCCTGGCTAGTCGGGTTTTTGGTAATCATATACGCGTCTTCCGGAGGCTCCTGCGTCAAATCTTCCAATATGCCGGCCTCAATACTGATACCCCAGATATTCCGGTCAATACTATAGGGTTTTTTCTTAGTCACGTCTATCGGGATATTGTGCGTTTTGGCATATTCTATTTCTTCTTCCCGAGACTGGAATTCCCAGGTCCTTACCGGAGCGATAATATTCAACTGCGCATCAAGTATGCCCGCGGCTACCTCGATCCTCACCTGGTCATTTCCCTTTCCGGTACAACCGTGGGCTATTGCGTTGGCTTTTTCTTTATGCGCTATCTGAACAAGGTATTTGGCGATTAAAGGCCTGCTTAAGGCAGTAGCCAACAGATATTTGCCTTCGTAAATGGCATTAGCCTGTAAGGCCGGTAAAACAAAATCCTCCACGAATTCATCCTGTAAATCCTTGATGTAAACCTTAACTGCTCCTGCGGCGAAGGCCCGCGATTCAATTTCCTCCAGGTTTTCCCCCTGGCCTAGCCCCTGCCCCAGATCCGCCATAAAGCAGATAACTTCATAACCCTGGTTTTTAAGCCATCTGATGATACAGGAAGTATCCAGCCCGCCCGAATAAGCTAATACCACTTTTTTCATTTAATTATCTCCCTAATAATTTTATTAGAACCGCTTTCTGCACGTGCATCCTATTTTCTGCCTCATCAAATATAACTGCATTCCGGCTATTTAAAACGTCATCCGTTATCTCTTCCCCTCTGTGCGCGGGAAGGCAGTGCATAATCAAAACATTGGCTTTGGCTAATTTCACTAAATCTTTATTTACCTGAAAATTCCTGAAGGCTTCTTTTCTTTTGGCGGCCTCATCTTCCTGGCCCATACTTGCCCAGACATCGGTATAAATCACATCCACTCCTTTAACTGCGCTAAAAGCATCATTAAATAAACTTATCCCTATGCCGCTGGCTTCTGCGGCTGCCTTAGCCTCTTTTAATACCGCAGCTTCCGGTTCATAACCCTTAGGGCAGCCTATGTTCATATTCACGCCTAATTTGGCGCAAATAAAGAGCAATGAATTACAAACATTATTCCCATCGCCTACATAAGCTAAAGTCAGGCCCTTAAGCACCTTTAGCTTTTCTTTTACTGTATATAAATCCGCTAATGCCTGGCAGGGATGCGAAAAATCCGATAATCCGTTAATTACCGGAACAGTCGCCTCCTTAGCCAACTCCAGGCAATTTTTATGCTCAAATGTCCTAATGACTATGCCGTCAGCATATCTGGAAAGAGTCCTGGCTACATCGGCGATAGATTCTCTTACGCCCAGGTTTATTTCATTAGGCGCAAGATATAAAGAATTCCCGCCCAGCTGGAACATGCCTACCTCAAAAGAAACCCTGGTTCGGTTGGAAGGCTTCTGAAAAATAAGCACCAGTGTTTTACCGAAAAGCGTTTTCTTGAATTTAGCCTTATTTTTTTTCAGTTTATCGGTAAGGCTGAATAATTCCTGGATCTCTTTTACCGTTAAGTCATTTATCGTAAGCAGGTCCTTTTTCATCTTCTCCCCTATCTACTGGCTACTCTCTAATACTTTTTGCAATATACCTATCGCTTTATCTATTTCCTTCCTGGTGACATTCAACGCCGGCATAAGCCTTAATACCTTAGAATGGGTGCAGTTAATCAACAGCCCCTGGCTGATACACTTTTCAACGATTTCTTTACCTTCTATATCTAATTCCACTCCCGCCATTAAGCCTAAACCCCTTACCTCCTGGATAACCGGGTATTTTTCTTTTAAGGTATTGAGTTTGGTAAATAAATAGTCTCCCATTGCCCGGGTATTTTTAAGTAATTTTTCCTTTTGCACCGCTTTTAATACTGCCAAAGCTGCCCGGGCTATAACCGGCCCGCCGCCAAAAGTCGAGGCATGCATCCCCGGGCCTAAAGTATCGGCAATCTCTTTTCTGACGACCAGCGCTCCTATGGGAAGTCCGCCGCCCAACGATTTAGCCAAAGTCATAATATCCGGGGTCAGCCCGTAATGCTGGCAGCAGAATAATTTACCTGTCCTGCCCACGCCGGTCTGCACTTCATCCACGATAAGCAGCAATTTCTTCTCAGCGCATAACTTTCTCAATCCCAAGACAAAATCCCCTTTGGCGACATTTATCCCGCCTTCGCCTTGTACCAATTCTAACATTATAGCGATGGTTTTATCGCTGACTGCCTGCCTTACTGCCTCCAGGTCATTGAATTTAACTGTTTTAAAACCCTCAGGTAAAGGGCTAAAGCCCTCCTGGTATTTTTTCTGCCCGGTAGCAGCGAGCGTAGCCAGGGTCCTTCCGTGAAAGGAATTTTCAAAAGTAATAATTTCATACCTGCCTTGGCCGTATTTTCTGGCCAGCTTAAACGCCCCCTCATTCGCTTCAGCCCCGGAATTACAGAAGAATACCTTGGCCGGATAAGACCAATAGACCAGTTCCTTAGCTAACCTTGCCTGCGGAATATGGTAATAATTATTCGGGATAAAAATCAGCTTAGCAACCTGGTCCCGCACTGCCTGCATTACCTTAGGATGGCAATGCCCGAGGTTTCCCACCCCCCAGCCCGGGAAAAAATCCAGATAGGCCTTATTATGGATATCCCAAAGTTTAGAGCCCTTTCCTTTAACAAATACCAGGGGAACCTTGGTATAAGTAGGCATTATATTTTCTTGATAGCTTGCGAAAACTTCTTCCAGTTTCATTGAATGATCTCCGTCCCGATACCCTGGTCGGTAAAAATCTCCAGGAGCAGCCCGTGGGGAATGCGCGCGTCAACAATATGCGTCTTCTTGACTCCTTTTTTTAAAGCATCGATACAGGCCCTGACTTTCGGGATCATGCCTTGTTGTATAACATTATCCTCGATCAACCCCTTAGCTTCTTTAATAGTTAATGTTGATATAAACGAATGGGGGTCTTCGGGATTGCGCAGAATCCCCTTCACATTGGTTAATAAAACAAACTTTTCCGCATCCAGGGCCCCGGCCGCGCTTGAGGCAGCTTCATCCGCATTGACATTGTAGGCCTTTTTCTCTTTATCGCTGGCCATCGGCAGAATTACCGCTATTTTATCTTTTTCCAGTTCATTCAGGATCATTTCTGCGTTTACGCCGACAATGTTGCCGACCAGGCCTAAATCTATCTTGGCTTTTTTCTTTTCAGCCTGGATCAATTGCCCTCTCTTGCCGTTTAGGCCGATACACTTGGCCCCCAATTCCGAGATCTCATCAACAATAATATTATTTAAAGACTCTAACTCTTCCTCAACTACCGCCAGTGTCTCTTCATCGGTAACGCGCATGCCGTCCACAAACTCGCTCTTCTTGCCGGAGTTACGCATACGCTCGCTTATGTTCGGGCCGCCGCCATGGACTAAGACAGGCTTTAACCCCATAAAATTCAAAAAGACAATATCTTCCAAGACCCCCCTGCGTATCTTCTCCTCTCCTAAGATACTACCGCCGTATTTTATGACAATTACTTTCTTATGAAACTTTTTTATATAGGGCAAAGCTTCTATTAATACGTCTGCCTTTCGGATCGCCTCTTCCATTTATGTCCTTTCCTAATTATACTCAGCGTTTATTTTTATATACTCGGGCGTCAAATCCGAAGTATAAACTACAGCAGTCGAGTTTCCCTGATTGAGCGAGATTTCTACATCTATATCTTTCTTCTTTAATGAACTCACTTTTATTTTTAAATCCTTTTCTTTAATCCCTGCTCCGCTTGCGCCGGCTGCCGAAGCAATCCTGCCGAAATTCGGGTTTTCTCCGTAAACGGCTGTTTTAAAAAGATTGGAGTTAGCTATGCTTAAAGCTACGGCCTTAGCCGTTTTCTGGTTCCTGGCGCTCTTTACACTGATCTTGATAAATTTGCTGGCGCCTTCAGCATCCCGGACAATCATCTTAGCTAATTCCAGGCAGACTAAACTTAAGGCCTGTGTAAATAAACTTAAATTCTTTCCCCGGTTAATTAAGGGATTGCCGGCCTCAGCGTTTGCCAAAAGCATAACCGAATCATTGGTACTCATGCATCCGTCTATAGTTATGGCATTGAAAGAAACGTCCACCGCCGCCTTTAAAGCTTTATCCAGCGCTTCCCGGCTTATCTGGGCATCCGTAAAAATAAAGCTTAATAAAGTAGCCATATCCGGAGCGATCATTCCTGCGCCCTTGGCTATTCCGCATACGGTAATCTCTTTGGCGCCGGCATTAAACTTTACCGAAAAACCCTTGGCAAAGGTGTCCGTGGTCATTATCGCTTGAGCGGCTTTAGCTATGCCTTGCAAAGATAATTTTTTAATCGCCCCGGGAATGCCCCGTTTAATCTTTGTAACCGGCAATCTCTTGCCGATGATCCCGGTTGAAGCAACCAGGACCGACCCTTTTTTAAGCCCCAGGGCCTTAGCTAAAACCCGTGCGGTTTCTCCGGCATCTG
>JAQUMI010000024.1 GCA_028718225.1 Candidatus Omnitrophota bacterium
AAGCACCAACAGAATGTTCGTTACAAACTGCCCTATTTGAGCAAGGACGCTCCTGGCTGGTTCTAGCAAAACTACTTGCCAACTACTCATCCTGCACCTCCTTTGGTTAGTGTTGCCTAATTTTGTTTAACTCTATCATAAGCATAAGTTTATGTCAAGAAAAAGTTTCATTAATGAAACTTTTTCTTGCTCCTGCGCTAACGTAGCACAGGCCCTGATATAAACCTTTGCTTTCGTTAACAATAATCTTATAAATTCAGGCACATCCCGTCGTAAGCTGCTTCTACTTTAACGCCCAGGCGCTTGGCGAGGGATTCTGCCTGGATATGCGGCCTAGCTTTGAGCATAGTCATACCGAAATGCGTCAGGATTGTTCTCCTGGGCTTACAGCTGCGGATAATCTCCTCTGCATCATTCAGGCAAAGGTGGTCAACACCCGGACGCGGTTCAGAGAAAACTACGGAAATGATTAATATATCGGTTTGATAAAAGTCTTCCAGTCCTTTAAAAAATCTTGTATCCGTAAGTAAACCCACGGCCGTATCCCCTAAATTAAACTTCAGGCCGAAAGTTTCCACCGGATGGATATGGCGCATGGAAGTCTTAAATTCAAAATTTCCTGCTTTATAAACCTTACCCGCTTCCAATATTTCTATCCTCTCAGGAAAATTAACGGCGTGCTTGAGAATAATAGAATCCTCGTTCAACGCATCAGCCGGGCAAAAGACAACGCCCCTTTTTTTAAAACCTCCTTCAGTCATCGCCTCAATCATTACATTGATATCGTTAGTATGGTCTAAGTGCCGATGTGTAAGGATTATGCCGTCTAGTTTAGTGGGGTTTAACTTTGGTTTGCTCGCCGCACAACGCACGATGCTTCCCGGTCCCGGATCAATTAATACATTGGTATCTTGCTGGCAAACCCAGATACCGCCGGATGACCTGAGCTGCTCGATCATCACAAAACGCGCTCCGGCTGTACCTAAGAATTTCAGGAAAGCCATAGTTTCTTTAGCTCCTCATTGATTTTATGCATCTGAGCATAACTGAGCTCTGCCTCGGGGGCCGGGTTTTTCCCTGGAGGCCTCCTCTTATTCCCTTGCACCCCGAGAAAATCTTCCACGCTCATTGATTTTGCGCCGCAGGAACGCACAAAGAACCTGATCTCCTTATCATCCGAAACAACAACAATATTTTTCCGGTTAATTGTTAATTCCACCAGCCTTTTAATGCGTTCGTCGGCGCTCAGGCGCCGGGAAAAAGCTACCTCAATGTTGCCGGCCTCCAGATTATCCAGGCAAAGATCCGCATAACCATCAAAAACAACCAGGCATTTATTATTGGGGCTGGCGACCAGCCCGCTCATTTTGATAAGTTGGATAAGCGCAACGCGCAAATCAAGAAATTTCTTAGGGATTAACTTTATGAATTCGGGATGGTTGGTTATGTTGTACCCGTCGATGATGTACTGTAAGGACATAGATTATGCCTCCTACTGCTCCGTAAATTACGACAAAAGAAAATGATAGGAGTGACATAGCCACTGCTAATTGCTTGACTACTCCGGCCTTAGCGAAATAAACTACAAAAAGGTTTTCTCTCAGGCCCAGCCCGCCTATAGCTATAGGAAGCAACGTAATCGCCCCGATTATCGGCAAAAAGACAAGGAAATAAAGAAAGCTGACTCTTACCCCTAGGGAGAGAGCGATAAAGTAAGCGCTTAACGGCGCAACAAGCTGGATAAATGAAGATAAAATCAGGTTATAGATAATCAATTTTTTGTGATGGCGAAAAATATGAATCTCGCTGTGCAAATCGCTAAGCGCCTCTTTGATCTTTCCCGCACCCGGAGCGGTAAGGAACCTGGTAATTCTAGAATACATAAATCTATTGAATAAAACCAGGAGAATACCGATTAATAAGATAACGATGACGGCTACCGATGAGGCGACAACCTTATCCCGTACCATCTCCCTGCCTAATAAGAGGGCAGGTAAAATTACCAGGACCAAGCCGATATAACCGCTTAACCTGTCCAGTAAGACCGTAGCGATAACTTCTTTAGTTTTACGGGTATGCCCCGCCAGATCCGCAGTTTTAACAATATCTCCTCCGATTGTGGAAGGCAGAAAAATGCTAAAAAAAACGCCTCCGGAAAATGAAACCATCAATCTCTTTAAAGGGGCACGGATACCCGCTGCCTCAAGTAGCATATGCCAACGCCAAAATCCGAGAAAATAAACTAAAAAGTAAATTATAAAACCTACGGCCAAAAGCGCCTTATCCGCTCCTTTTATATCATTTATCAAATTGCTGACATCGATTTTGTTGAACTTGAACAAAAGGACCAACAAAACAATACTTACAACGATCCTTAACAATACGGATAATATTTTTTTAAAAGCAATCATTTTTGTTTAAGCTCTTCTCCCGTTAGCTTACGGTAGGCCTCCAAATACTTCTGGGAAGTCTTTAAAATAATTCCTTCCGGCAGCATAGGCGCCGGAGGGACCTTATTCCAGTTTAATGCCTCAAGATAGTCACGCACAAACTGTTTATCGAAGCTAGGCTGGGGCTGGCCGGCAACGTAGGTATCTAACGGCCAAAAACGCGACGAATCCGGAGTAAGCACTTCGTCAATGAGAATAATTTTGTTGCCTAGCAAGCCAAACTCAAATTTTGTATCGGCTATGATTATCCCCCGTTTATAAGCATAATCGCTTGCCTGCTTGTAGATACCGACGCTTAACCGGGCAATTTCATTAACGGCTTCCTTACCGATTAATTTATCCAAATATTCCCGGCTAATATTCTGATCATGGCCTGCCTCTGCTTTTGTGGAAGGCGTAAAAATAATTTCGGGTAGCCTGGCGGATTCCTTAAGGCCGGCAGGAAGTTTTATCCCGCAGATAGACTGCTGTTTTTGGTATTCTTTCCATCCTGAACCCGACAAATATCCCCTGACAATAAACTCTGCCGCAAAAGGCTTACTTTTATTTACCAGCATGGAACGTCCGGATAACGCGTTTTTATATTTTTTTAACTCCGGCGGGTATTTATCCACATCCGCGCTAATATAATGATTAGGGATTATATTCTTTAGAAAATCAAACCAGAAACAGGATAGCGCGGTTAAAACCTCCCCCTTATAAGGTATGCCGCAAGGCAGGACCACATCAAAACAGGATATCCGGTCAGTTGAAACAATCAAAAGCTTATCGCCCAGGTCATAAACATCCCTTACTTTACCCTTGCGGAATAACTGCAATTCTTTAAAATCCGTATTTAATAATACCTCTTCATTCATGGGATTTAAGGCGTTCCTGGAGGGCTTTATATTCCTGCCACAATTCGCAAGGCAAATCTTTTTTAAACTGGCTAAAAAACTTTTTAATACCTTTTAATTCTTCAAGCCAGTTATTTTTACGTACCTCAAGTAATCTTTCCAATACGCCAGGCGCTAAATCCAGGCCGGTCATATCAATATCCGCCTGGTACGGCACATAACCTATCGCGGTCCTAGATGCTCCTACCCTGGCATTGCAGCGGTCTAAAATCCACTCTAAAACTCTTAAGTTTTCCTTGAACCCCGGCCATAAAAATTCTCCCTGCTCATCGGTCCTGAACCAGTTAACATGGAATATCTTCGGAGGCTTGGCCATGCGCTTACCCATATTTAACCAATGCCGGAAATAATCCGCCATATTATACCCGCAAAAAGGCAGCATAGCCATAGGATCCCTGCGCACCTGGCCTAATTCGCCGACTTGGGCCGCTGTACGTTCGGACGCCATGGTCGCTCCGACAAATACCCCATGCTGCCAGTTAAATGTTTCATAAACTAAAGGTGCTAAGTGTTGCCTGCGTCCGCCAAAGACAATCGCCGATATGGGGACTCCGTGATGCTGCTCTAACCTGAATGAGACTGAAGGGCAATTCGCAACCGGCGCAGTGAAGCGGCTGTTCGGATGCGCACCTAAAACCGGTTTTCCATTAGTTTCTTTTAATCCCGGCTTCCAGGGCCGGCCCTGCCAGTCAATACCGCTAGAAGGAAGTCCTCCGTCAGCGCCTTCCCACCAGACTGTTTTATCATCCTTAAGCAGGACATTAGTAAAAATTGTATTCTTTCTGATTGCCTCAACCATGTTGGGATTGGTCTCGGAATTAGTCCCGGGGGCAACCCCAAAAAATCCTGTTTCAGGATTAATCGCCCAAAGCGCTCCGTCCGAATCTACGCGCATCCAGGAGATATCGTCGCCGACTGTCCAGATACGGTAACCTTTTACCTTAAGCCCTTCTGGAGGAACGAGCATGGCCAGGTTTGTTTTACCGCAGGCACTGGGAAAAGCCGCGGCAATATATTCAATGTGGCCGTTAGGTTCTTCAATACCCATGATCAACATATGTTCAGCCAGCCAGTGCTCCCGTAACCCCAGGTAACTGGCAATCCGTAAAGATAAACATTTTTTTCCTAAGAGCACGTTTCCGCCGTAGCCTGAACCCACGCTCCAAATAGTATTATCTTCGGGGAAATGCAGGATCAGCCTCTTATTAATATCCAGTTGGGCCTTAGAATGCAGGCACTTGGTAAAATTATCTTCTTTTTCCAGTTGCCTTAAGACCGCTTCGCCGGCGCGGGTCATAACCAACATGTTTAAGACCACATAACGCGAATCCGTAAGCTCAACCCCAATCTTGCTGAACCTTGAACCTACCGGGCCCATGGAAAAAGGAATAACGTACATAGTGCGGCCAGCCATCGCGCCTTTAAATATAGCCTTAGCTTTTTTATAGGCAACTTGGGGCGCCATCCAGTTGTTCGTCGGGCCGGCAGTATGTTTTTTCTTGGTACAGATAAAAGTGAGGTGTTCGGTCCGGGCAACATCATCAACGGCAGTACGGTGCAAAAAACAACCCGGCAGCTCTTCCGGATTTAACCGGATTAACTCGTTCTGCGTAAGGGCCTCTTTTTCTAAAACTGCTCTCTGCGTATCTGAACCGTTGATCCAGACAATATCCTCCGGCTGGCAGAGCTTGGCCATCCGGGCTACCCATTCTTTTAATTTTTTGTTATGCGTGGGAAATCTCGTCATAATTTTAAGAGGTATTTATGGGCGGAATCAACAGCAACCGCTCCTTCACCGCAGGCATTTACTACCTGATATAAACTCTTGTTTACGCAATCTCCGCAGGCAAATATCCCTTTCCTAGAAGTGCACATTGCCTGGTCAGTAATTATAAACCCAAACTCGTCTGTTTCCAATACATTTTTTATAAAGGCAGTATCCGGGATTATGCCTACAAATATAAAAACCCCCTGGCATTTTATCTCTGAACTTTGCAGTGTCTTGACGTTCTTAACCCTGACTCCTCCTACTTTATCCTCTCCGCTAATCCCTTCGACTACGCTGTCTAATATAAACCTTATCTTCGGATTTTCTTGAGCCTTAGTTACTAAAATCTGCGCGGCGCGAAATTCATTTCTGCGGTGGATGAGGTGTACTGATTTTGCATAGCCCGTCAGGAAAAGAGCATCTTCGACCGCACGGTCGCCGCCTCCGATAACTACGACATCTTTATCCTTAAATAAAGGGCCGTCGCAAGTACCGCAATAAGAAACTCCCCGGCCGGTCAACTTATCCTCGCCTTCCACCCCAAGCTTTTTAGGCTGGGCGCCGCTGGCAATGACCAGTGCCTTTGCGTTAAAAACGCCTTCTTGTGTTTTGACCTGGTAAAGCTTTCCCTCAGGTACCACTCCCAGTACCTCTTGATTTTCTATATTCAACCCTGAATCTTCAACCTGTTGCTTAAATTTATCCATCAAATCAAAAGTAGAAATTCCTTCGGGAAATCCCGGATAATTTTCAATTGTCGGCGAAAGCAATATCTGGCCCCCTGCGGACATCTTCTCAAAAATCAAAGTATCCAGTTTGAACCTCCCGGCATAGAGCGCAGCAGTAAGGCCTGCCGGACCTGCCCCGATAATAATTAGGTCATGCATAACTTAAAACCTCCTGTTTACCTGCCTGTTTGGCAGGCAAACTCAATTCTTCGGCATCATAGGAACTTCTTATTTTAGGCCCGGAGAGGACTCTCTTAAACCCTAAACTCAACCCAAGCGCAGAGTATTCCCGGAATTGTTCCGGCAAAATAAATTCTTTTACCGGGTAATGCCTGGAAGAAGGTGCCAGGTATTGGCCTAAGGTTACTATATCGCAGCCGCTAGAACGTAAATCTTTCAAAGCGGCCTTAACTTCTTCTTTTGTCTCGCCGAACCCAAGCATAAGTGAAGATTTAGTAATTAATCTTCCTCCTAATTCTTTCGCCTTTGCTAATAGCCTAAGCGAACGCCGATAATGCGCTTGCGGCCTGATTACGCTGTAAAGCCGTTCGATTGTCTCAAGATTATGCGCCAAGACAAAAGGACCGCAATTAACAATTTTTCTTAAGGCTTCGCCATTACCTTGAAAATCCGGGATTAAAACTTCTACCTTAACAGTTTTATCCGCGCTCCGGATCGACTCTATTACCTTCATAAACTGAAGAGCGCCCCCATCTTCCAAATCATCGCGCGTTACCGAGGTAATTACCGCATATTTCAATTCTAATAACCTAACTGCCCGGGCAATCCTCTCAGGCTCATCCGAAGACAATTCTTGGGGCAATTTTAAAACATTTCCCGAAATATTGCAAAACCTGCAACTCCTCGTGCAGTATTTTCCCAAAATCATAAAAGCAGCCTGTTTCCTTTTAAAACAAAAGTTTAGGTTCGGACATAAAGCCTGCTGACAAACAGTATCTACTCCCAGGCGGTAAATATTACCGGCTGTTTTCCAAACCAAGGCATCCGGGATATCCTGTTTTAACCAGCTCGGAAGGCGGTTCATTTTTTTATCCTTAGGAAATTATTTACCGAACGGTCGTAGGTCTTTTCTGGTTCAGGCGGAAAAAAACAGGCGGGTAACTCCTGCCTATTACGGTGATAGGCGATACACTCGCAACATATACCCTTCCTGGCACAAGGCACATAGCTACAATTGCAACTTGCAAGATTTTTTTGTTGATTCTGACAAATTCTCATACTCGGCTTTCTTCTTTATTTCTTTCAAGGCCCTGGCGATCTTAATCTTCTCCAGAAAAGACGCGTAATCTACGATAAGTCGGCCCTTGAGATGGTCTATCTCATGCTGGAATACGCAAGCCAGAAGCCCTTCAGCTTCTATGCTTAAAGGCTCGCTGTTTTCATCAAGTCCGGTTACTTTAATTTTATTTGCGCGCTTAACCTTAATGCATACCCCGGGGACGCTCAGGCATCCCTCCAGGTTAACCTGCGTACCCAGGGCTTTTACAACCTTAGGATTCACGATTTTATAAAGCCCCTTGCCTATGTCTACCACAATCATAGCCTGGCCCAGACCTACCTGCGAAGCGGCCAAACCGATCCCTTCACCGTCATACATAAGCCGGGCCATACCGCTTAAAATATCCCGGTGGTCAGGAGTAATCTTTTTAACTAAGCCTGCCTTTTTTCTTAAAACAGGGTCTCCGAACTTTCTAATTCTTAATGCGGTTTTTTCCATCTACTTTGACTGTTTTTGGGTTTATTGCCCGGGCTTCTTTATCTTCAGCGCTGATGTAAGAAAGGATCACCACCGAATCCCCTATGCAGGCCCCGCGCGCAGCCGGGCCGTTCAGGCAGATTATCCCGCTCCCCGGTTCTCCGCGAATAGCGTAAGTCTCCAGGCGCTGCCCGTTATTTAAATTCAAAACTTCCACTTTTTCATATTCTAGAATATCGGCTGCCTGCATTAATTTTTCATCAATAGTGATACTGCCTTCATAATAGAGGTTCGCCTCAGTAACCGTAGCCCGATGAATTTTGGATTTTAAAATCGTCCTTAACATTTCTTCTCCTGTCCTTTCAACGCCCGCGCAATCTCTTCGCCAAAATCTCTGGCGCTAGAGGGGCCATCAGCAGTTATAATTTCTCCGTCTCTCTCTATATGGTTAGCGGTATAATTTGCTCCGTTAACGATAAGCTCCCGCGAATCTCCCGGGAAAACCGTGGCCCGTTTGCCCTTTAAGATCCCTGCCCTAGCTAAAGTCGCAGCGGCGCTGCATATGCCTGCGCTGACTTTACCAGCCAGGGCCGCCTCCTTAAGCAATTTATGCGCCAATGGGTCATCCCAATACTGCACTCCACCCGGGCCGCCTACAAATACTAGTGCATCAAGATCCTTTATCTTGATATCCTCAAATAGCATATCCGGCATTATCCTGGCGCCGAGCTTGCCTCTAGCTTCACCTAACTCTGTTGAAGCAACTTTAACCTCAATGCCGTTTTTTTCCAGAACCTCTTTAGTCTCTAATAATTCTTCGTCACGGAAGCCCTCATGGGCAATAATCAATACTGCTTTTTTCATCGCTCCCGCCTCCCCGGCATAGTTAAATACCTTCCAAAACCGTTTCATTCTTTCTATCCGTTGATCAGCTGGTAGGTCTGCCTGGCAATCATCAGCTCTTCATTAGTAGGAATTACCAGTATTTTGGGTTTTTTCCTAAGATGTTTAAAAATATTTTTTGCGATCCGCTGGCGGATATCCCTTTGGTTTTCTCCTATGCCGCCGGTAAAAACAAGTGCATCGCAACCGGACATTACCGCAGTATAGGCGCCGATATACTTCCTGATACGATAGACAAATATTTCCAGTGCCAAGCGGGCGCGTTTATTTCCTGCCCGGGATTTTTCTTCCAGGGTACGCATATCATTGCTTATCCCGGATATCCCCTTAAGGCCGCTTTCTTTATTCAATAAATTATCCATCCGGGCAATATCCAATTTCTTCTTCTTCATAATATGAGTGATTAAGGCCGGGTCAACATCTCCGCAGCGCGTACCCATAACTAGACCCTCCAGGGGCGTAAACCCCATACTCGTATCTACGGATTTTCCTTTATCTACGGCAGTAATGCTGCAGCCATTGCCTAAATGACAGGTAATAATTTTTAATTTATCCAGGCGTGTTTTTAAAATACGCGCTGTTTCGTGCGCGACATATTCATGGCTCGTCCCGTGAAAACCGTACTTGCGGATACGCAGCCGGGTGTAAAGTTCGTAAGGTAATCCGTAAATATAGGCATAATCGGGAATAGTTTGATGAAAGGCAGTGTCAAAGACGGCTACCTGTTTTACCCCTTTTAACAGCCTATTGCAGGCAAGGATACCTGCCAGATTAGCCGGGTTATGTAACGGAGCAATGCTGCAGCATTGCTTGATTTTTCGGATTACCGAAGCATCAACCAATACGGGCTTTTTGAACCTCTCTGCACCGTGTACCACCCTATGTCCTACCGCGTCTACGGAATTGATCTTGTTTAAAATCAGTTTTAAACCGGCATAATGGTCAGGAACAACCGAACCCTCCTCGCCGATATGCTCAATTTTACCCTCGGCCAGGATTTTTCTATGCGACATCCGAAAAAGTTTATATTTTATTGACGAACTACCGCTATTTATAACCAGTATATTCATTTTATTGCGCCCTTATCGCTGTTACTGCCGCACAGTCTACAATATCTTCGACCAGGCAACCGCGGGATAGATCGCTAACCGGTTTGTTTAAGCCTAAGAGTAATGGCCCTAATGCGCGGGCCTTAGCCAAACGCTGGGTAAGCTTATAGCTAATGTTTCCTGCTTCCAGATTTGGAAATATCAGGACATTCGCCTTTCCGCCAATCTGGCTATCCGGATATTTAATTTTGGCCACTTCCGGAACGATCGCCGCATCCACTTGCATCTCACCGTCGGCAAGCAGGTTCGGAGCCATTTCTTTGAGCATAATTAAGGCCTCGGCGATTTTCGCTGCAGATTTCGCTTTGGCTGAACCCCGTGTGGAATAACTTAAGAAAGCGATACGCGGTTCTAATCCCAGGACTTTTCCGGCTAACTCTGCTGCCAGAAACGCGATGCAGGAGAGCTGGCGCGAATTCGGATCAGGTATTACACCGCTGTCCGCGTAAACAAAAACTCCGTCATTACCATAGGGGCATTCCGGCACAGCCATAATAAAACAACTTGATACAAGCATGATCCGCTCATCCATACCGATACAGCGCATAGCTGCCCTGACCGTATCCGCAGTAGTATGCGCTGCCCCGGCAACTAGGCCATCAAACTTTCCTTCACTGGTCATCATCGCAGTGTAATAAAGAGTATCGCTGAAGAAACCTTTTACTGCATCTATATTTATATCTTTGCTTTTATAAGCCTCATAATATTCCTGTATATAGCGCTCTTGTTCTTTTCCGTCAATCATATCTCTGGTAAAAAGCGTAACTTTAGCCAAACCTTCGGCCTCGATAATACGCGCTGCCTCTACCGTCCGCTTGTCTCCAAACTCGGGAAGGACTATTGATTTAATTTTTTCCCTTGCCCGGGACCTAATCCTGCTAATCGCATCCATTTTTTACATTCCTTTCAATATCCTGCTCAAATCTACGTTATCTTTAATTAACTTTACTATCGCCTCAATTTTTTCTTTATCGCGCGGACGGATCTTAACGGTTAAATCGTGGATAGAGGTGGCCACGTCATAAGTATCGGATTTAGCCAGTAAGACCGGAATCTGAGCCTTGTACAACAGATTCATTATCGGCTGTTCCGGGGTAATCCCGCCGGATAAAATTATTCCGCAGACTTTAAGCCTTTTATCGTTTTTTTCGCGAAAGCAACTCAAGGCAGTCATAATCATATCCTCCCTGTCGCCGGGAGTGATCATCAGGCTATCCTCTACGATATACCTTACCGCATCGTGCGGCTCCATTGCCCCGACAAAAACCTGCGCTACCGAAGTCTCCAGATATTCCAAGCCGCATAAAAGTTCAAAATCTGTTTCTTCTAAAATCTGCTCAATAGTCGGCCGGCTCAACATAGGATTATACGGAAGCACCCCCAGGACATCTACCCCTTTTCTCTTTAAGCCCCGCCTGACTAAATTACTTATTTTATCAAATTTGCCCGGAAGGACCTTATTAATGATCACGCCAAGGAGCTTGACCCCTTCGCGCTCAAATAAGGCCTTATTCAGGATGATTTCATCTATCGGCCGGCCGACTCCGCCGGAAGAAATCAAAATCGCTTTTGAACCAAGCAGCCTGGCAACGGTAGCGTTAGAATGGTCAAAGACCGAACCCACTCCGGCGTGGCCCGTGCCTTCAACAATAACTAAATTCTGCCCCTTTGAGACCCTGCGGAACGAATCTTTGATCTGCCGGGTAATGGATTCTTTATCCGGCCTGGCGATATACTTTTCCGTAAAACCTTTTTCTACGGCAATCGGGCTCATGTCTTTAAGCCCGCATTTTATGCCGCAAACCTCCTCAATCAGAATGGAATCTTCGTCGATTTTCAAGCCCTCTTCTTCCAGGTAACGCTGGCCGATGGGCTTAATAAAACCTACTTTTTTAAATATACGCTGAAAATTACGGATTAACCCTAACGAGACAGTAGTCTTACCATCATTCTGCTTGGTAGCAGCAATGAACACTTTTTTCATTAAAGGTTTTCTTCTATTTTCTGCTTAAGGGCGCTCTTGCTCAAGGCGCCGCTTACCTGGTCCATTACCTTGCCATTCTTAAAGAACATCAGAGTTGGAATAGACATAACTCCGTAAGCAGCCGCGCTCCTGGGGTTAGTGTCAACATCGAGCTTGCCGACCTTAACCTTTCCGCTGTATTCCCTGGCTAATTCCTCGACTATCGGGCCAATCATCTTGCACGGCCCGCACCAGTTAGCCCAAAAATCCACGACCACCGGCAGCTTAGATTCCAATACTTCCTTCTTGAAATCTGAATCGCTAAAATGCAGTATGCTCATAGTTTTCCATCCTTCTCATAAATGATTGATTAACGGTGAGATT
>JAQUMI010000025.1 GCA_028718225.1 Candidatus Omnitrophota bacterium
ATAGCCTGTTTAGAAAAGAATGTCAACACGCGATTATTGCTGTTTAACCTGAGGATGGAATTATGGAAAGCTTAATTTTTGTGCGCTTGAGGGATTCCGGCCAGGTTTATCCCTATAATAGCGGCGGGCTTAAAGTCAAAGAAGGGGATTATGTAGTTGTTGAACATGACCGCGGCCAGGATTATGGACAAATAGTTACGTCCGGCGAAGTTGCTGGCCTTAAAGATAACGCTGCTGGGCCGGCGGCCGGCCAAGCAGGTAAGGAGCCGCTTAAGAGGATATTGCGCCTGGCTAAAGAGACGGATATCCGGCAGATTGAAGAGAACCGCCTCAAGGCAAAAGAAGTCTTTAATTCCTGCGTGAAAAAGATAGAAGAGCATAAACTGGATATGAAGCTTGTCCAGGCCGAATATTCCTTTGACCGTTCAAAAATCGTATTTTATTTCACCGCCAACGGCAGAGTAGATTTCAGGAATTTAGTAAAGGACCTGGCTAAGATTTTTAAGGCCAGGATTGAATTGAGGCAGATTGGCGTGCGCGACGAAGCCAGGCTTTTTGGCGGGTTCGGTCCGTGCGGCAGGGAACTCTGTTGTGCCCGTTTTTTAAAAGATTTTGAGCCGGTGACCATCAAAATGGCCAAGGAAGAAGGCCTGCCCCTAAACCCGCCAAAAATATCGGGGATTTGCGGAAGGCTGATGTGCTGCCTTTCGTTTGAATATGAAAGTTATAAATTGCTTTCCAAGGGCCTCCCCCGCGAAGGAGAGCATGTGCATACGCCGCAGGGCAAGGGCAAGGTTGTGAGTATTAATGTATTTAAGCGCGTTGCCTCAGTGCAGCTGGAAGACGGGACATGGATAACGGTAAATTATAAGGATAAAGAACATGGGAAATAAATTTTACCTGACCACACCCCTTTATTACGTAAACGCCTCTCCGCATATCGGGCATTCCTATACTACGATCGCCGCGGACACCTTGGCCCGCCATATGCGTAAGGTTATCGGTGAGGATAAAGTCTGGCTTCTTACCGGTACCGACGAGCACGGCCAGAAGGTCCAGCGCGCAGCGGAAGCGGCAAAATTAAGCCCGCAGGATTTTGCGGACAAGACGAGTCTGCAGTTTAAGGAGCTCTGGCAAAAACTCGATATTTCTTATAATGATTTTATCCGCACCAGCCAAGAACGGCACATTAGAACCGTGCAGAAGGTTTTAGATATACTCTATAAAAAAGGGGATATCTATGAAGGTAAATATGAAGGGCTGTACTGCACGCCCTGTGAAACATTCTGGCTGGAAGCGCAGGCGCAGGGAGGCAAGTGCCCGGATTGCCAGAGACCGGTAGAGAAAATTACCGAGACAAATTATTTTTTTAAGCTGGCTAAATACCAGGAATGGCTGTTAGGTTATCTGAATAATAACCCGGATTTTATCAAGCCTGCCAGCCGGTATGAAGAGACCTTAAGCTTTTTAGAGTTAAATCGATTGAATGATTTATGTATTTCCCGGCCCAAAGAGCGTTTAAGCTGGGGCATACCTTTGCCGTTCGCCCCGGGTCATGTTACCTATGTCTGGTTTGACGCGCTCATTAATTATATAAGCGCCGTAGGCGAATTTGACGAAAATGATAAATATCAATCCCAATGGTGGCCTGCGGGTCTGCATTTGATGGCCAAGGACATATTGCGGCAGCATACGGTATATTGGCCGATCATGCTGCATGCTTTGGGGGTCGAGCTCCCGCAGAAAGTCTTTGCGCACGGCTGGTGGCTGATCAATGAAGATAAGATGTCCAAGTCTAGAGGTAATGTGGTTAATCCGCTGGAGATGATCAAAAAATACGGGCTGGATGCTTACCGGTATTTCCTTTTACGGGACGTGCCTTTTGGCCTGGATGGAAATTTTTCGGAAAGCGCGATCATTAAGCGTTATAACAGCGATTTAGCCAATGACCTGGGCAACCTGGTCTATAGGACTTTGACTATGATTGAGAAATATTTTGCGGGTAATATCCCGGATGTTGATCTAAGCGGGGATAATGGCGATCGGCAGATCGCCGGCATAGCGGCTAAGATCGAAAATTTAAAGCCGTTAGTTTATGCAGCATTGGATAACCAGGATTTTAGCCGGGCTTTAGAAGGTATCTGGGAACTGATTGGAGTGGCGAATAAATATATTGAAGATACCAAGCCCTGGAACCTGGAAAAAGGTAAAAAAGAAGAAGAACTTAAGAGATTTATCCGTATATTAGTAGAGGTAATCCGCAAAGTCGGCGAAGAATTAGAAGCGTTTATGCCCCAGACAGCTGCTTTAATCAGAGAACAGATCGGAAGCAGCGCAATAAAGAAAGGTTCTCCCTTATTCCCCCGCATATGTTAGTTGATACGCATTGCCACTTGGATTTTCCCGTATTTGACCAGGATAGGGATGAAGTTATCAGGCGCGCCAAGGCCCAGGGCATAGATTATATGGTTAATATCGGCTCAAGCCTGGAAGGCTCCCGGAGGTCGGTTGAGCTGGCCCAAAAATACGCACCGGTCTATGCAACAGTCGGTATCCATCCCCATGAAGCGGATGATTTTAGCCGGGAGATAGAAAAAGAAATAAAGGACCTGGCCAAAAAGGAGAAAGTCGTGGCTATCGGCGAGATTGGCCTGGATTATTTTAAGGGTTATTCCCGGAAAGAAAACCAGCTTCCTTTGTTTTCAACTTTAATTAAACTAGCCAAAGAGTTAAGCCTGCCGTTAGTCATACATACAAGAGAGGCCCAGGCAGATACTTTGAGGATTTTAAAAGGAGCGCTGCCGGTAAAAGGAGTAGTGCATTGTTTTTCCGGGGATAAGGGATTTTTAAAGGAATGCCTGGATTTAGGCTTTTTGGTTTCTTTTACCTGTAATCTTACCTATAAAAAAGCGGATACCTTAAGGGAGATAATTAAGTCTGTCCCGCTGGAAAGTCTATTGCTTGAAACAGATGCCCCGTATTTAGCGCCGGAAGGTTTGCGCGGCAAAAGGAATGAGCCGGCCCAGGTCCGGCCATTGGCCGAACTGGTCGCCGGACTTAAAGGCTTAAAATTTGAGGAATTAGCCAGGGTTACCACGGAAAATGCCCGGAGGTTTTTTAATTTTTAAATGGACGCACAGGTAAGTATTATAAAATGCGCTGATTATACCTCAAAACTTGTCGAAGTCAGCGTAAGAAAGGCCATCGGGCTACTCGGCGGTATAGCCCGTTTTGTTAAGCCGGGCGCAAAAGTATTGGTCAAGCCGAATATGCTTATGGCCAAGGAGCCGGAGTGCGGGATCGATACTCATCCGGAAGTGGTGCGCCAGGTAATCCGGGTATTAAAAGATATTAATTGCCATATTTTTGTCGGCGATAGTCCGAATGTGTGGGGCGGCGAAATTGAAAACGTGGATGAAGTTTACCGCCGCTCCGGCATATTAAAGGTTTGCCAGGAAGAAAAAGTAGAGCTGGTTAAATTTGACAAAAGGCGCATGCGTCAAAAATTCCCCTTAACTACCTGGTTAGACCATTGCGATTACCTAGTTAGTATCCCGAAGTTCAAAACCCACGGGCTCACGCTTTTGACTGGGGCAATGAAGAACCTTTTTGGTCTGGTCACCGGGACCTTTAAGACAGAACTGCACAAAAATTATTTTCAGATTGAAGAATTTTCAAAAATTATGGTGGATATTTACGCCGAGGCCAGGCCCGCCCTGACTATTATCGACGGAATCGTGGCTATGGAAGGGGATGGTCCGGCAACCGGCGGAAAGCTGCGCAACCTAGGATTACTGCTGGCGGGGAGCGATTGCGTGGCGCTCGATAGCGTAATGGCCAAAATAATGGGAATCCAGCCTTTTGATGTCTGGAGTATCCGGGAAGCCAGCCAAAGGGGATTAGGGGTGGCTGAGTTAGATGTTATAAAGATTCTGGGCGAAAGACCGGAGGACTTAAAGGTTAAACCTTTTTTACTTCCGACATCAGCGTTCCCGGTAAAGAGATTCCCCCGGCTGGCAATTAACGCGTTTAAACGATTGGTCAAGTATTATCCTTATCCTGTGCGGAATAATTGCACCAGGTGTTTTGCCTGTGTTAAAATATGCCCGAATAAATGTATCAGTATGCGGGAAAAAGGGATAGTTTTTGATTATAGAAAGTGTATCGCCTGTTTCTGCTGCCAGGAGGCCTGCCCTTCGGCAGCAATCGGAATCAAGAAGAGCCTGTTCGCCAAAATCATAGGATTATGAAAATAACTACTATTGAGTGGAAGAATAGTAAGGTTAAATTTATTGACCAGACAAAGCTGCCGCAGAAATTAGAATATATTTATATAGATAAATTAAATGATTTATGGCAGGCGATTAAAATGCTGAAAGTGCGCGGAGCTCCGGCCTTAGGCGCGGCAGCCGCATTAGGCGTATATCTGGGGATTAAAGACGTGAAGGCAAAAGATTTTAACGCGTTTATCCGGGCGTTGGATAAAGCGGCCAGGTATATCGCCGGTTCCCGGCCCACCGCCAGGAATCTTTTTTGGGGCCTGGAAAGAGCGCGCAGGGTTGCGCAGAAAAATAAGGATAGGAGCTTACTTACGCTTAAAAAATTAATCCTTAAGGAGGCGCGTAAGATTATTGCGGAAGACAGGCTTAACTGCCGCAGACTTGCCGGTTACGGAAGCAAGCTGATCAGAGACAAGGATACGATCCTGACTATTTGTAACGCGGGCATACTGGCGACTATTGACTACGGAACAGCTTTAGGCGTTATTTATCGCGCCAAAAAAGAAGGTAAGAGGATAAAAGTTTTTGCCTGCGAGACAAGGCCTTTATTGCAGGGCTCGCGCCTGAGCGCCTGGGAACTTAAGCAGAGCGGCATTAATGTAACGGTTATCTGTGATAATATGGCGGCTTCCCTCATGCAGCAGGGCAAGATCGATAAAGTAATTGCCGGAGCTGACCGGATCGCCACTAACGGCGATACAGCTAACAAGATCGGGACTTATAGCCTGGCAGTTTTAAGCAAATACCATAACATCCCTTTTTATATCGCCGCTCCGGATTCCACTTTTGATTTTAGCATTCACAGCGGTAAAGATATCCCGATTGAAGAACGTAACAGCCGGGAGGTCAGCGAATTGTTGTTTAGAAAGAGGGTTGCGCCGGCAGGGGCAAAGGTTTTTAACCCCGCCTTTGACGTAACGCCGCATAATTTAATCAGCGCGATTATCACGGATAAAGGGGTTATCCGTCCGCCGTATGGAGAAAATATTAAAAGAAGATTAGGCAAGATTTTGAGGAAAAGATGAGGCGCGTAAAAGATATAGGAGAGTTTGGTTTGATAGAAAGGTTCCGCAAATCGATCCGGACAGATCCTTCGGTGATAAAAGCAAGCGGGGATGACTGCGCAGTTTTAAAGCTAGATAAGTTAAATTATCAGCTCTTTACCTGCGATATGCTCGTAGAAGACGTAGATTTTACCTTGAGAGATAAGCCTTATCTCATCGGCAGAAAGGCAATTGCCGTATCGCTCAGCGATATTGCCGCCTGCGCCGGCCAGGGGCGCTATTGCCTTATTTCTCTGGGGCTGCCTAAAGATGCCCCGCTTAAATTTGCGGATGAGCTTTTTAAGGGGATGCGGGATATCTCCCGTAAATACAAGGTTAATATTGCCGGTGGAGATTTAAGCCGCAGTAATAAAATCATTATAGACGTGAGCATGCTCGGCCAGGTAGAGAAGAAGCGTCTGGTTTTAAGGGATGGGGCGCGCTCCGGCGATATTATCTTTATGACCGGAGAGCTCCAAGGTCCTGCTTCGGGTAAACACCTTAAATTCACCCCCCGCCTAAAAGAAGCCAGGTTCCTGGCCCGTAATTTCAAGATCAACGCCATGATTGATATCTCCGATGGATTAGTCCAGGATTTGCGGCATATATTAGACAAGAGCGCGGTAGGAGCGGTGGTCTATGAAGATTTGATCCCTTTGAGCAAAGGGGTACGGAATTTATCCGCCGCCTTAAATAGCGGAGAGGAGTTTGAACTCCTTTTTACGCTTCCGCGGAGAGAGGCCCGGAAGCTATTCAGGAGAAAGGCTGCGGATTTTAAGCCCATCGGAGAAATAATGCCTAGACAATACGGTTTTAAATTAATAGATAAAAAAAAGAGGCTGATAAATATCGCTCCGCGGGGCTTTAAGCATTTTTAAATGCAGATAATTTCTCAATCAGTTAAGGATACCTTGAATTTAGGCAGGTTGCTCGCCGGGCAGCTTCAGGCCGGGGACATCATTTGCCTGGAGGGGGAACTTGGTTCCGGCAAAACCGTATTCACCAAAGGTATTGCCGAGGGGCTGGGCGTAGATAAAACTAAAGTTACCAGCTCTTCGTTTATTCTCATCCGAAGGCACCTGGAAGGCAGGGTCCCTCTTTACCACTTTGACCTTTACCGGCTCAAAGACCCGGGCGATATAGCCGCTGTCGGGTATGAAGAGTACTTTTACGACGAAGGCGTTGCGGTTATTGAATGGGCGCAGAATTTAGATTATCTTATGCCTAAAGAATATCTTATGGTAGAATTATCCTATCGCGGGAAGAATAAAAGGATGCTTAAATTTTCCGCCAGCGCGGCGCGTTATAAAAAAATTATCCAGGGGATTAAATGAAAATACTGGCCATTGATACTGCAACAAAGTTTTTGTCGCTGGGTATTTATAGCGATGGAGCACTCTATGAATATAACCTGGAGGTAGGGCCGAAATTATCGTCGCTTTTAACCGTCAGCATTAAGAGGGCGCTGGAAGCTTTGGGGCTGGGGATAAACGATTTAGATTATTTTGCCTGCGGCCTGGGGCCCGGTTCTTTTACCGGGATGCGCGTGGGCTTAAGCGCGATGAAGGGGCTAAGCTGGTTAACCCATAAGCCGTTAATCGGCGTATCTACGCTGGATACCCTGGCGATGAACGCGGGAGCCGATGCCAGGATGGTCATCCCTGTTATTGACGCCAAAAGAAGCCTTATCTACTCCTGTTTTTACCGCAATACCGGAAGCGTCCTTAAGAAATTATCTCCTTACCTGCTTGTTTCGAAAGAAGAGTTATTGAAAAAAATAAAATCTCCGGCCCTACTCTTCGGGGACGCGTTGGGTTTATACCGGGAGGATATTTTAAAAAATACCGCGGGTCTTGTTCTTCTGGATAAAGACCGGTGGTACCCCAAAGCCCATAACATTATTAAGCTGGCCTTGGCCCGGATTAAAAATAAAAAATTCGATATTCTTTCTGAGGTTAACCCGATTTATCTTTACCCTAAGGAATGCCAGATTAAAAAAAGCCAAAAGTCAAAATTAAGGAAGTAAAAAATTAATATGCCTACTGCCGAACATATCGGATACCGGCCGACCTGGGCCGAGATTGACCTGAATAACCTTGAGTATAACTTCTTGCGGATAAAGGAGAGGATTGCCTGCGGCACCAAGATTTTAGTTACTGTCAAGGCAGATGCCTACGGCCATGGTTTAATCCCTACCTCTGAGAGACTGGAAAGTTGCGGAGTAGATTTTCTGGGTGTGGCCTCAATAGACGAGGGGATAGCCTTAAGAAAGGCCGGGATCAAGAGCCCTATATTGGTCTTGGGTTTAATCCTGAAAGACCACCTCTCGCCGCTTTTTGAGTATGACCTAACTATTTCTGTCTGCGACGAAGAACTGAGCGCAGCTTTAAATAACAAAGCCCGGTTGCTCCGCAAGAAAGCCAAAGTGCATATCAAGGTAGATACCGGGATGGGCCGCATCGGTATCTTGCATTATGACGCGCATAAGCTGGTCAGGAAGATCCACAGATTCAAGCATATAAAAATAGAAGGTATTTTTACGCATTTTGCTTTTGCCGATATAAATAGGAAGTTTACTTTTTACCAGATAGATTTATTCGATGCGCTTATCCAGAAATTAGCCGCGGAGGGAATAACTATACCCCTGGTCCATGCCGCTAACAGCATGGGTATCCTGAGTTATTGCCATAGCCATTTTAATATGGTCAGGCCGGGCCTGGTAATCTACGGCCTTTACCCAAAAGGAAATTTAAAAGTAAGCCTTAAACCGGTCTTAAGCTTAAAGACCAGGGTAGTCTTTATTAAAAATGTCCCCGCCGGATGCGGCATAAGTTATGGGCATGAGTATATTACGGCCAGGCCTACCAGGATTGTTACTCTGCCCATCGGCTACGGGGACGGTTATCCGCGTAACCTTTCCAATAAAGCTCCTGTTTTAATCGGGGGAAAGCGCTTTAGGATCTGCGGCAGGATATGTATGGACCAGATCATGGTGGATGTCGGCAAGGCCGCGGTAAAGATAGGCGAGGAGGCAGTCTTAATCGGTGCGCAGGGTAAGAACATGATTACCACCGAGGAGCTAGCCGGCCTTTCCAAAACTATTCCCTACGAGATTGTTTGTGGCTTAGGCAGCCGTATCCCGAGAGTTTCTGTTTGTTAAGGAAGGTGGCTGATCAAATAAACGCTAAAAGCCAGAGCAACGATGTGCGTTGAGGATACCGCAATAATCGGGGGAAGCATACCGCCGCGGCCCAGAGCGATGCATACCGCATCAAATATATAATATAAAAATCCCACGATAATCGCAATACCGATCGAAGAGAGCCCGGTAGCGCGTTTTTGGATCATTAGCGAGAAGGGTATCCCTAATAAAATAATAATCAGGCTGGAAAAAGGAGAAGCAAACTTCTGGTACAGGTCCAGCTTCAAATTGCGGATTACCGTGGTCGCTCCGCTTTTGGATAATTTCCAGATATAATTATCCAGTTGCGCTATCGTCATATTTTCCGGCCGCTGCCTTTGGGCGAGGAAATCCTGCGGCGTTTCCGGTATGTTCATTATTTCTTCTTCCAGGTACAACGGCTCTCCGACAATCTGGCCGTTGTGGTCAAAATCGTAAGTAATAGACTGGTAAAATCTCCAGAGCCCATCCTCATAAACACCTTTATTGGCGACAATTTTACGGGTGAGATTCTGTTTTTCATCCTGCTCGAGTATGATCACTCCGTCCATGGTCGCGGTAGCGGGGTAGAACCTATCAATGAAGAAGAGCCTGTTCTTTAAGCCGTACATGGAAAGGTTGATTAAGGACTCTTTCTTCTTTTCTTTTTTATCTTTCTTGCCTTCATCCATTTTAGCCTGGATTTTCTGGATCTCTAGCATTGCGCCGGGGGCAAAACGGTCATTGATCCAGAAAACGAATAAGCTTATGATTATACCTAAGATAATCACGGTCTTGGTAATGTAAAAGATACTCAGGCCTGATGCGCGCATGGCAATTACTTCATTATCGTGGTTTAGCTTACTGAAGGTATAAAGCGTGCTCAGGAGGCAGGCAAAGGGCGCTACCTGGACAAACATAATCGGCAGGTTAGTTAAGTAAAACTGGATAAGCAGGGTGTAATGAATCTGGTTTTTGAGGATATCCTCAAGGCGCGATAAAACATCAATAATCACATACATAAAAAGGAAGACGAATATGCAGGAGATAAAGGTAACGACTATGGATTTTAAGATATAACGGTCTAAGATACGCATAATTTAAAGGTTAGGATTGAGCCGAGTATCCCGAATAATATATTGGGGATCCACATCGTAAGAGCCGGGCTGATAAAGCCTTCCATGGCCAGGGCTTCGCAGCCGATAAAAAGAGGATAATAAACTACGATGATCAGTATGGCAATCCCGATATTGATGGATTTTTCCCTGCGCCGGGTAATGATGGCCAGGGGCGCGCCCATCAATATAAAGATGAAACAGGAAAAGGCCAGGGCCAATTTTTCGTGTATCTCGGTAATCAGGGGCGCGGGGTTAATGTTTTCCTTTTTTAATTTCGCGATTTCCGTGTCTAATTCCCGGATAGTCATTTCCTTGTATTTTTTTTCGATATTCTGTTTCTTTTGCGCGTCCGCCAGGTCCAGATTCATGAAATAAGTCCGGAAATTCAATTTATAAAAGTTGGTAGGGTTGCTGGGGTCGGGTTCATCGCTTGTCCCGTCCATTAGCTTGAGCTTGACTGTGTTATTTTCCGGGACAGCAATAAATTCGCCGCTCTTAGCGACGATGGTGCGCGTCGGCCGGTCGTCTCCCTGAGGTTCATATATGCGCACATTTATCAGCTTATTCAATTTCTGGTCTACCTTATAGATGAACAGTATATATTTCTGGAAGGAATTGATGAAGACGCCTTCTTCAAAGGCGGCGGTAGGGTTTTTTACGCCTATCTCAATCAGGGTCTTACGGTAGGCGTAGTGCGCGTAGGAGGCAGCCCGGTCGTTGAATAAAGCCAAAGCTAAGCTCAAAATCAGCCCGAGGGTAAGTAGTGGTAGTATAAGTTGAAAAAGATTTATGCCGCTGGCCCGGATGGCGATAATTTCGTTATCGCTGGATAACCTGCCCAGGGACATGAGCACGGCGACCAGGATAGAGATGGGTAAAGCATAGGTCAATATATAGGGGGCCATCAGCACAAATATCTTTATTACGCTAAAGATATCTACGCCCTTATTGATGACCAGGTCGGCTATTTTTTTCAGGTTGCCCACGACGACCATGACAAAGCTCAAAAGCCCCAGGGTCATCAAAAACGGCCCGGTAAATTCTCTTAACAGGTAACTGCGCAGTATCTTCATATTTTAATTAGCCAGGGTCAGTACAAAGACTATATTTGCTCCGGCACTTTTTAAGGCCGCGGCAGCCGCCGAAGAAGTTGCCCCGGTGGTCAGGACGTCGTCAACGATAAGCACATTCTTATCTTTCAGGTCAGCATCTTTGGCTACGTTAAAACTATTCTCTACGTTTAGAAAGCGCCGGTCATTGTCCAGGCCTGTCTGGGTTTGCGTAAGGCGAGCCCGCCTCAGCAGGTTGTTTTTCAGGCCTTTATTGAATTCCAAAGCGACGTGCCTGCCGAGGATCTCTGCCTGGTTGAATTCTCTTTCGCGCTCCCTGGCTTTATGCAGGGGCATGGGGATGATAAAATCCATATATGCGACAGGAAAGTTATATTCCCGGATAAAGTCCGTCATCATTTTGCTTAGAGGTCGAGCCAGGTGCGTTTTGCCTTTATATTTAAACTCCTGGATTAATTCTTTGAGCACGCCTTCATATAGGCAAGGGCTAAAGGCCCGGTCAAAACATAATTTATTCCTCAGGCAAGCCGGACAGATATTCTTATTTCGGTTATCCTTCTCCAGGTGCCTGCCGCAGCTATGGCAGAACGGCGGAGTATTTTTCTTGATCTTAAGCCGGCACCGGCTGCAAATGTATTCATCCGCAAGGTGCGGCTCAAGCCTGCTTTTGCAGCCCAGGCATATTTTAGGATAAACGATATCCTTTAATACCCGGATAAAACGGCGCAACATGGACATATGATAACAGCTAATTTATTAAAAGTCAACTCTCCAGCGAACCATCAAAAGTAAAAAATTTTGAGTTGTTAAATACGGCGGTAATGCTATAATAAGTGAAATTATTATCTCAAATTTTAACCTGAAAATATATTTTTAGAAGGAGAGCAATGCCCAAGAAGATCCTTATCCAGATACTGGTTTTAATCGGCCTGGCCTATGTTTTTCTGATCATGGGCAACGGCGCAATAAGCCTGACTAACCCCGATGAAGTTTTCTACACTCAGACAGCCAGAGAGATGATCCAGCAGAAGACCTGGATGACCCCGTATCTGTTCGGCCAGCCGCA
>JAQUMI010000026.1 GCA_028718225.1 Candidatus Omnitrophota bacterium
ATAGTAGAGTGGACATTTAAAGCTTCTTTTGATATAGAATGGACAATTAATTAGCGACGAGAATTCAGTTTGGACACTAAAAACTGAGAAGGAATCTCAAGCCACAGACAATTTCAGTATCTGCTGACTTATCGGCATTGGGATTAGTGACTATCTGCAGATTTGGGGTTAATATTAACGCGCTGTTTAAATTATAGCTGTAGTAGATTTCGTACATGGTTTCAGAACAAGCAGTCTCATCATACCCATTAGCCTGGCGGAAATCCTTGCCAAAAATAGACTGGGCTACTCCTATCCCCAGGCAATCAAATTTACGGCCGGGAAGAGGTCCCCTAACCTGTCCGCCGAATGACCAAAAATACTCAACATCTCTTACTTTTGGATCAGCAGTACCATAGCGTAGAAATAAGGTTATCCGCTCAGTTACTGCCTGGTCAAAACTTAGCGCCCAGCCATAATCATTATTCTTTGTATCGTCAGAATCAAGGCAATCTAATTTCTGGTGGTTCATATGGAAGATAAAACGATAATTACCCTGTAATGAACCGAATTTCGGGATTAAACCTAATTCATTGATAAAAAACGCGCTGTTAAAAGCGTCACTTAACCCTGTTTTTGTGGAAGTTGCCTTGGCGGTAGCTGCGCCCGATTGAAAATAAAACCATGCATACGGGCTAAAACTTATCATTCCCCCAATTCCCTTAGCAGGAAAAGGAATAGCCAGGTTGTTAACCAGGCTGCTGGATAAGAATTGGGTATCGGCAGAGCACGCTACTTCATTCCAGTCAAACCAGTAGGATAAATCCAGCTTTCCTGCGGCAATAAAGAACTTATCGTTGAAAAATCCCTGCTCCAGATATAAAGCAGGCAGGTAAAACCAGGCATCCTCTCCTGAATTATCATTAAAAGAAGAAAAAGTAGGCAAAAACTTATCCACTCCCTTGCCTCTGTCCATCTCAAATTCCACAAATAGCTCTCCACCCGCCCAGAGCTTCTGGGCGATCTCAAGGTTCCAATACCAGGCTCCGCGGCTTTTACCTTTATCGTTGCTGCTCTTTAATATTGCCTGCTGGGTATAATTAAACAGGAAGGCAAAATTTGTGCCGTATTCCTCAACAATGTCTTTGCGGTACCTCTCGAGCCTCTTAAACCAGGCTTCCTGGGGTAAGGGAACACCTTCCACTTGCTCTTGCTGGGATATTTCTAAAGGGGTGAGTGCTGCCTGAGAAGAAGGTATGGCGACAGACAGAATTAAGAGTAAAATAAAGGGGACGGTTCTATTTTTCACTATTATTCTGCTTTTAACGGCCTACCCTTATTGTCTCTTCTATTTTTTACTTAATAGTAATCTTGAAGCCGGTTAATAAAAGCTTGGCTACCTATATATATCTTACTGTTGAGTAAATTTGAATTTATTATACTGCTGTCAACTACGAAATCAATATATTGTTTCTGCCTGAGAGAAAGGGTATTATTCTTTTTGTCCGCGACATGAAATTCATCCTTTTACTATAATTGACGTAAAAAGAAGATAAACCTAACAAAGAATAAAGGGGACGGTTCTATTTTTTCTTACGAACTAATAAAAATAGAACCGCCCCCTTTATTTACTTTATTTAGAATCCTTGGAGCATTTTGCCTTGGGTAAACTGGAGGAATATCGGGCCGCCAATGATAATGGCGATTACCGGCAGGATACAAAAAATCAGGGGGATAAGGATCTTAATCGGCGCTTTCATCGCATACCTTTCTCCGCGGTTAAAGCGCTGCGTCCGGGCATCTTCGGATAAGACCCCGAAGGCTTCGGCAACCGGGGTTCCCATACGTTCAGCCTGGACCAGGGTTTGGATAAAAGAATTGACCTCCGGTATATTCAGCCTTTTGGCCATATCTTTTAAGGCCTGGGTGCGGGGCTTGCCCCACTGTATCTCTTCCAAAACAAAGGCCAGCTCTTCAATCATCGGGTTAGTGGAGATGCCTTTCTTAATCACCCATTCAATAGACGCGACAAAATCCAGGCCCGCATCTACGCAAAGGCTGAGTAAATCTACGGTTTCAGGGAGCACCCGGACAATAGCGTATTTACGTTTGGCTATCCGGCTGTTTAGCCAAATTTCCGGCAGGATGTATCCTAAGGCAAGCGCTATAACCAACTCTACTGGCTCAATCTTGCCTAAAGCTATCGGTGTAAGGATAACTAAAGCAAGCATAAACAGGAGTTTTAGGTTAAAGAACTGCTGGGGGGTGAGCCTGGAGTGGGCGTTGGCTAAACGATGCTTGATTTTAAGCTCTAAATTGAGCTTCTCCAGGATAATGCTAGTGAAAGGAAAAACAGCGGATAAAAAATTGAAATTGGATGTCCTTACTTTAACCGGAGCTGCCGGCGTCCTGGCTCCGATCACCTGGGATGTATTCCTTATCCCCATCACTATTAATACGGTTGCCAGCGCCAGAAATATAAAAATCAGGAAAAGCATTTTCTCCTTATATATCTATTTTACTGAATTTATGGATTAAGAATATCCCCGCTATTTGCAAACAAACTGCTATGATTAAAAGTATCCGGCCCGATTCTGAATTCAGCATAATATCAAAGTGGTTACGGTTAAAACTTACTACCCAGGCCACAAAAAAGAAAGGCAAGATGGACATAATTATCCCCTGGAGCCTGCCCTGGAGAGTCAGGGTCTTAATGTTTTCTTTTAATTTACGGTTATCCCGCAGGGTAACCGAAAGGCGCGCCAAAACTTTAGTTAAGTCTCCGCCGGTTTCCTTAGAAACAAGTATGGAATTAATTACTAAATCCAATTCCTCAAAATGCATCCTCTCGTGTAAATGCTTGAGGCTTTGCTCTAAGGGGACGCCAATTTTATTTTCTCTCAAAACCAGGCCGAATTCCTGGGAAAAGGGGACCGGCATCTCCTCCACCACCACCTCCATTGCCTGCATCAAAGAGAGCCCGCCTTTGAGCGACGAAGAAAGCACCATGATGCCGTCGGAAAGCTGGCTTTGAAAACGCATCCGGCGTTTAGCTTTTAAATTCCCGAGGATTAGGGAAGGAAAGATAAAACTGACTGCGCCGGCCGCCAGGGCCAGGCCTAAGCTGCGCAGGAGCAGGAAGCCGATTATTCCCATAATAAGCGGGGTTACGGCATACCAGAGAAGCAGCTTTTGCCGGTTGACCTCAATAAACATCTTATCCAGCTGCTTTTCCGTCTCTACTACCTTTTGGGTATGCAGTTTGCTTGCCCGCTGCAAGAATATAGGAAGGAGCTGGCTGCCGATTAAGATTATGGAAGCAGCAATTAACCCGAATATCACTAATATTTGCATAGACTGACTTTTACCCCTAAGGAAGGTTCTATTTACTATACTGCCGGCCAAAGCCGAAACTATCTCCGGCCTCCCGCCATTTCCCGCTTAAAGAACGCTGGAAATAAAGCGCCATCCCGACTAATGCTGCCACCACTAAAGCTATAAGCAGCGCATATTCCAAAGATAGAAAACCCTGTCTGCCTGAGTAGGTGCGGTTTCTTTTTATTTTTTCCACTGTAGAGAAATTAGTTTCTTTTTACCCACACTTGACAAGGCCAATAAAAGCGTCTTGTTGCGGCTCCGGTAATCCGCAGCGATAACCGCCTGTTGATTATTCTTGCTGTAAATACGCCAATTAATAAATGACCGGAAGTTTCCTCCTGCACCTTTAAACCCCCGGGCAAAACTCTGGATAAAGGCTTTTTTATAGCCGGTTTTTTCTTGCTCTGTGGAAAATTTACTATAGGTTATCCCTACATTCACATCCAATCCCTGAAAATGTTCCCAATCAATATATTTCTGCACGCCGTAGCGGCCGGCAGTTAAATCTTTAAAGATAGCGCGGCATAAGTTAATATCCCCGGTTTTTACCTGGAAGATAATAAGCAGGAAAACAATCACTATCCCCGCCAGGACACTATATTCTAAGACCGGAGTATTCTTTTTATCTTTATTTAATTCCATATTAGTTAGTCAGCCCTACATTATCGTAACTATAATAGGCCTTGCCTTTCTTGGTAATTGTACCACTAAAAAAGGGATTCCACATCCCTAAACTTACTTTTCCGGATTTTACGTCTTTGCTCTTCGGGTCCTGACGGGTTATCTGCACCCAGGAATTTGTGCCGTCGTCGCTGTAATTTACCAGATGTATGCAAATTGTTTTCTTGAGCCAACTCCCGCTCTCAGTAGTAATAGTGCTGGCTAACTGATAATTCCCCACTTCGGCTTTTATGCTGTGGTTGCCGCGGCTGTCAGTCCAGCTGTAAGTCGCCGGGTTCAGGCCGCCGTAGCCGCTTTCAATAGCGGCATAAGTATTCTCCATATCTTGGGCATACTGTTTGATAGCGTCCTGAAAATCGCTGATTTTACTAATCAAGGCATCGATATCATCCAAGGCAGAAATAATTTCATCGTCTATCGCATAGTCCAGGGTCCCGCCCTTAGAGGTAAAATTGAACTTACAGGGAATAGGGCTTTTATCCTGGCCAGAGCTGACAATACAGTCGTTAGCGCAATAAGTGCTGTTACAGGGCTCACAGGAACTCCCTCCTGATTCTGGCTCAAAAAATAAACTCCCCATTTCACAGGAAGGGAGAGCATTTCTTTTTGCTACAATTTCCGTCTGCCAATCCTCCAGATAACCCCTTACCTCTCCCAGAGTAGTGTAATAATCAGTAATGGTGGCGCCGTCCGCAGTTGTCTTTCCCGCGTCCTCATTATAAAAATTCTTGATATAAGTCTGCCAGTTGGCGGTTAACCGGTCAAGGTCTAGTGCCTGTATTGCCTCGGCCTCGGATATAAAATCATTAAAGCCGCTTATTATACTATCCAGGGAACCTTCGGTTTGAGGGTCCCAGAACCCCAGGTTTAACCCCTCCGCTACTTCGGCGATTGAGCCATTCTGAGTAATATCCTCTCCCGATCCTGCCTTAGAAAGTATCCCGGGCGTATAGGAAGTAACAGACATACCCTCTGAATCATAAGACTCATCAGCCTCTCCCTCAATTTCATTCTGGATATATTCTTTAAAATCTTCCAGGGTCCCGTTAATAAAATTATTGGTAATACTTTTTAGGGTGGGAATAACCCCTTTTAAATATTTAATCCGGTCGTCCCAATAATAGAGAAAATGCGATATCTTTTCATCAATTTTACCGTCTCCGTCTAAATCCCTCGTATCCGTATCCTTATTCGGGTCATCCACGGTCTGGGAAAAAACCTGTAAAAATATACTCTCTCTGTAGAGGTCATAATCCGGTAAACCGTTTAAGGACTGGGATGCAGCTGCAATGGCTGCTGACTGATTCTGGTCAGCAACATAGGCATTGTAAGTAGATGCTGTGACAGCAAGAGTACCTCCGGATGTAGCGCCTATTGCTGAATAAGTAGCTATTTTGCTGGCTGCGGCAATTCCAGCCTCGGACTGAACACCACTTTGTTGCATCGCCATAAGTGCTACCTTCTCCTCAAGAGTTAAACTTGACGCCCCAGCTTCAGCACCTGATGCTGCACCTGATCCTGCCCCTGAGCCAATAGCCGCTCCAATTATAAGGCCTTGGATAGCTCCTTGTAGAATACTGGTTCCGGCATAAGCTGCACCGGCTGTGCCACCGACTGCACCACCAGCTGCTCCTGCAGCTACTAGGGCCCAGGCAGGAGCACCGCCTGCTCCCCAAGTTACTGCTGTTATTACAACAGCGACAACTGCTAGAATGACAGCAAAAACTATGCTTGCGAGCCCTGCACTTTGGCATTTCTTAGTGCTATTCCCTAAAGATCTATAGAGGCTATAGGAACGGGTAGCTAATTGCGAAGCTAAATAAAGGGCTGAGGAATCCGCTATATTGGAAAGATTGGTTGTAGAAAGAGACAACTGGCCCAAATTGACCGTGGTAAGAATCATAATCAGGATAACCACAATCATTAAAATAAGCAGGGTAGAGATTTGCCCCTGGGGCTTATCTTTTTTGAGGTTGCCAAGAGAAAATTTTTTATAAAAACTGCTTAACATGCCTATCCCTTTTTACTGGCCAAAAATATTTAATTTCGGATACTTGGCCTGGTCAGTTTCATCGGTTTGGACCTCTGAAGCGCTATTAGCTGCCGTCACCCTCTTAGCCTCGTAATCCTGCTGCCTTTGCACCAGGCGTTTATTCATCCACAAGAATACCTGTAACGTCCCGAATAATAAAACAAAGACTACTACCAGGCTCGCTGCCAACTCTAAAGAAACTTGAGCCTGCTTACCATGCAGTCTTACGGGAATCAACTTTCTCCTGCGCAACTTCACTAGTAACCTCCTCGGTGACAGGGCTTACGCTGGTAGCTCCATACGGCTGAGTAATAATCTTTCTGGTAGTTTCGGTCTTCCAGTTAAGATTATCCGTAGTGGTAATGCCGGAAGGGCCCTCTGTCTTCTTTAATACGTTTTCAGTTGTTGTGCGCTGCGTATAGCCCTGCTGCAAGCCCATAGCTTTTAAGGCGGAGGAAGCAAAAAGCTGCTCTAATAACGGGAAATTATACGCGTGGTTTACGCTGTCAGTTTGCGTATAATCGGCGCAATACCAGGGGATACTTACTGTCTGGCCGCAGACACTGGAACAATCCGTTCCTGAACTATCTCCGTAATGGCTGCGGTTACATTCTATGGCGCAAGCCTCAGAATCCACGATCATCCGGCACTGTTTGACTGCACTACTATAATCCATAATCTCTCCGGCGCAGTAGTCAATAATCCGGATGTTTTGGCTGGGCTGGATGCAGCTGGTAGTAGTTTCTCCGGTATTGGGGTCAATTGAAGTCCCCTCCTCTAAACATTCTCCTTCGCTGGTAACCCAGACATTTCCGGAACCGTATATCTCTTCATACCTGGCTAAGCTATCCTCCGGAACATTGGTTTCATCCCTAAACCCGGCAGTCAGATAAGTAAGCTCCTGGCCGTTAATATTCAAGGTTATCCGGGGTAACTCATTCACCGTATCAGCAGTTTCGCTCATTTGATAGTCGCGGATTACTGCGCCGGCTGAGCCTGTAAATGGCGTAACCGAACCCACCCCAAACGTATCCGAAGGATTAGGGATATGCGTATCCTTAACCACGACACTGGAAGTGGAGATACCTGGCTGGCTTACTGCCCGGGCCAGTGATTTTCTAAAGGCCTGCTGCATTGTCTTTTGCTGGGAATTATACTTTAAGCCATAATTTATGAGGACGCCCAGCAGCATAAGGATAATCGAGCCAAAAATAGCTACTTCTAATAAAGCCTGTCCTTTAAATTGTAAGTTAAGCATTAGGACCCCGCCCCTCCTATAGTCTCGCTTCCGGCACGATTCTCAATTTGAGAATTAATAGTAGTAGTGGTGGTCGTCTTATACGTTTCATCATCCTCAACAGTCTCGCTATTAGTCGTTATATCGCTAATCTGCGTAATAGTAATGTCCGAAACCGTATTCTTCGGCTCATACTGTTGCACGCTTAATTCATCCGCAGTAGAGCGCATCTTTCCCTGGATGCCGCGCCGCATGTAAACCTGCATGGCCAGTAATGCGGCGATAACGGAAAATATAACTATGGCATACTCTAAGGTGCTTTGGGCCTTTTGCATTTTATTTCTCTTGCGTTTCAACCGAGCTGGAAGTACCTGTAGAAATAATAGTTGTGTTCGTATCGCTCACCCGGCTGCCTCCCCTTAATATCCTCTCTCGACGGGTTGCCTGTGTCTGGCGATTAATTTCCGAAGATGTCTTTACCCCGGTAGTAGGATTAATATCTTCGGCGTCTTCCTGGTTACCTACCTCATCAGCGGCTATCTTCACTACAGACTGGATGCCCCGCCGAAAATAAAGGGACATTGCCGCTAGGGCAATAGCTACTATACCCAATATTATGACATACTCTAGAACACTCTGCCCCGCCGTAAACCTGTTTTTCATCTTAATCCGCATCCTGCGCTGAACGGGTTGTTTCCCAGCCTGTCCGGGTAACTCTCTGGTCTAAGGTTGTCTCTGGAAAACCTACGCTAGTGTTCCCGCTCTTGGCTTCAGAAATATTTGATTCCCGGTAATAAGGATCATACTGCTGTTTGATACTGCTGATATTGGCGTTACCCTGGTCAGCGGCAGTATTTTTTATCTCAGAAATTAAATAATCCGCTCCGGCCTTGTATTTAGCCTGAAAGGAGCGTTGGATATAAATACGCATAGTCAAAATTATCGCCACGACCACAACTAGACACAAAGAAAGTTCGGTTAAACTCTGCCCCGGCAATTTTAAAGCTCGCATTTAATAACGCTGCGACGGCGCAGTGCCCCACTCTTCGGTCTCGGATTTAATAATTTTTTCTCCCTGTTCCACCTTACTGGTAGTAGCGCCGCTAGAGGTATCGCGTGTCTCGGTAGTTACCGTGGTGCCAGAGGCCTCCGTCTTCCAGGCAGAAGTAAAATCGCCGGAGGCATCAAACTGCTGGCCGATCTGGTCGGTAGACTCCTTTAACCTCCCCTGTACGCCTCTTTTCATATAAGCGTTTATGGCTAGCAAGGCACCGATTACTGCTGCGATAACCAAAGCATACTCTAAGGTGCTTTGGCCTCTTTTATTTCTCCACATTATCCACCCCCTGCTTATTTTTAAGCTTTAATCTTCTTTAGCACCAATGATCTGCTGCGTACCGGTACGACTAACAGATGCGTCGCTGACTTCTTTTTTCCCGCCCGTGCTGGAAACTGTCCCTTTTTCCGTGCCTTCGGTAGACTCAGTCTGAAATTGGTACTGCCCCTCCCGGATATAATACGGTTCATACTGCGTCTGGTTCCCGAACAGCGTCTTGGCCTGGCTCTCAGCCTCTGTCCCGCTTAATACCACACTAGGCATATTGTCTGTTCCGGACTTTAGTTTAGCCTGCATAGACCTGCGCATATAAATCTGCATGGCGCTAAATACGCCGATAACCACCGCGATTAAAAGCGCGTATTCCATGGTGCTCTGGGCTTTTCTGTTTTTTAATAGTAACCGCATCTTCCACCTCCCTTAAAAACCATTACTCTGCTGTGAAATCGCTGGTTGCCGTAGTTATTTTTGTCGCCGAGGAATCCATCACGTTCTGCACCGCGGGTTTTAATTTAGCGTAGGCAAAAATAATGATCGCGCCCACAATAGCCGCGAAAACCGCGATATATTCCAACGTACTCTGGCCTCTGTTATTCCCTGACATCTTTCCACCTCCCTAATTGCTGGACTCAGCATTAATCTGGTCTTCGATAACTTTCAAGTTTGCCTGGGCTGAGCGCTGGACATAAATACTCATCGCGGCGAGTGCCGCTACAACTACGGAAATAATCAGCGCGTACTCTAAAATACTCTGCCCCTTATTCCTGGCCGCCATATATTTGATCCTGCTCATCATTTTTTCATTGCGTTATGGCTGTCGCTGCTTTTTGAAAAAAGCCGTCTTTTTCGCTTGAGCCCTGCAGCGCTTCTTTAACCTTAGGCAAAAAAGTGCTGAAAGACAAAATCGTTAAGGCCGCTATAATAGCGAATATTATAAAATATTCTAGCGCGGCTTGGGCCCTTTTTAAATCCATTTTAACCCCTGAAAATAAAAAACCGAAAACCAACGGCTTTCGGTAACCTTTAGTCTAGCTCTCTCGGTTCGACCCGTGGCATTCTCCATCCCGATACCTCCATATCAGGATTTACCTGCGCCTTGCCGTCACTAAACCTATACCTTATTTGTCCATTTAAATATAGCATCTTTATAGGTAAGCGTCAATCCTATTCCAGTCCGGATAAGAAAGCGTTTTCTTATGACCCTTCTACTTAAAATACAGCTTCATTCCGTCGGGAAAAACAACTTCTTTTTCATTAATCCGGCGGCAAAGATACGCTAGGTCCTTACCAAAAGCATACTCCGGCGGCAAGACAAAACCGGCCAGGCAGTTTTCATTGTTTTTGGTTAATTGAATATCCAGGTTATAAAACCTCTCTTTTATCAGCATCAGCTCTTTATCTGTGTATCCTGTGGGCAATAAATACCAGCGCACATAGGCATCTAAAGCCAATAAATAGTTCCCTAATAATTCCTCTACGCTTAAAACATGGTCAAGTTGCGGATTTAATTTTTCGGCGGAAAAGAAACGCTGGGAGTTGGCAGCGTAAGTAAAGAGTTCAATTTTATGGCTATAGTCCTGGAAAGCTTCATCCAGGTTAGGCCAATGGTTAAGGTAGGTTACGGCTAATTCCTCGGAACTTTTATCTCCGGGGGCAATATTACTCAATATAACCAGGCGCGTTTTTTCTTCCAGGCTTGTCTTGACTGCGCACCCGGCAAGGCTCACTTGCTTTCCCAGGCGTGGATGGCTTAAGGCCATCTCGATATCCGCGATATAGAAATCGCTGTCCTGGGCCTCCAGGTGCAGCCTTCGGAATTGTCCGATGTTTTTAACTTTACGGCATTCGGTAAACTGCCAAGGCCAGATCCCGAAAATAAAGAAGCGTTTTTTGGGCGCACCCATAGGGATAACTTCCAGTTCATTGAATTTGTTTCCGTAAAGAACTGTATTGCTGATACTGCTTGATTGGGCTTCACAAGCGTTAAGGAAATTAAAAAACTCCGGCGAAGGCATATCATAGCCCGGGGCGTTAAAGAGGACAAACGGCTGGCCTTCGTTAAAATATTTATTGATATATTTTTTAAAGTTATGGATAGGGGAAACAAAATCATAAGGGATATGCGGCGAGGACCAGACGGAATACATCTGGCCGTCCAGATATACGTTTTCTCCGTCGGAGAGGATCATCCTCACGCAGCGCACTTCCTGCAGGCACAAAGTTATAATACGCAAAATATCCAGGTTCATCACCTTGATATTTTCTATCTCCTTTAAACAGGCGGATAATTTATTCAAAACAGACTGGTCTGTCTTTTCTCTCAGTAAAGGGAGATAAATAAGGTTTTCTATAACGGCGTTCAAATCATCTTCGGTCCTGCCCAACCTGCTCTTGACTGCCGCGGCAATACGCTGGCTTGCGCCGATCATAGAATCTGCTGCCTTAAGTAATATAATACCGGTATTATCTACCTGAGAAAACCGGTCAACATTAAACGAGACCGTAGATTTCGCTCCTTCCGGGCATAAAGGCGGTTCTTTTTTTTCTTCGGCTTCTTTAACTAGCCTTTCCTCTTCTTCTTTTTTGCGCAGGGCTTCTTTCTCCGCCTCTTCCTTGGCGCGTCTGGCGGCATCAGCCTGGGCTTGTTTTTCTGCTTCAGCTTTTCTAGCTGCTTCGGCTTCTTGGGCCAGTCGCTCTTCCTGTGCTTTTTTCTCGGCTTCTTGGCTAGATGTATCTTCTAATAAAACGGGTA
>JAQUMI010000027.1 GCA_028718225.1 Candidatus Omnitrophota bacterium
CCTTCTTCTCCGTGAATTTTACAAATCCGGCCGCTTAACATCGCGCCTACGGCACGGTTTATATTTTTAATAGGAAATTCCTGGCGGATATTTTTCTTCTTTTCCAAGGCCGCTTTAGCGGATTCAAGCAATTTCCGGTCCAGGACTTTAGCAATTCCATGGTCCTGTTTGAAAATACAGTGCCTGCCTACAGAATGGGGGACTACAGGCTTATAGAGTATGCGCGAAAAATCTATTTTCTCCGCTTTCCAGGGCAGGATAGCCGAGTCCAATTCTAAAAGATCAGTGCGTCCGATCATCTCGTCAATTTTCCGGATCCCCAATTCACTCATAATCTGGCGTAATTCCAGCGCCACAAAATTAAAATAATTAATTATATATTCGGGTTTACCGTCAAACCTCTTCTCCAATAGCTCATCCTGCGTCGCAATACCCATCGAACAATTATTTAAATGGCAGTGGCGTAACATTACGCAGCCCAGGACGATTAACACTGCGGTGCAGAATCCGAATTCCTCCGCACCTAAGAGCGCCGCAATCGCCACATCCCGGCCGGTACGCATCTGGCCATCAGCCTGCAGCCGCACGCGGCTGCGCAAATCATTTAAAACAAGTGTTTGATGCGTCTCGGAGATACCCAGCTCCCAGGGAAGCCCGGCGTGCTGAATGGAACTTAAAGGAGAGGCCCCGGTTCCGCCGTCCCCTCCTGAAATCAAAATCATATCCGCATGCCCCTTGGCTACACCCGCGGCAACTGTCCCTACTCCGATTTCAGAAACTAATTTTACGCTTATGCGCGCCTGAGGATTAGTATTCTTTAAATCAAAAATAAGCTGGGCTAGGTCTTCAATAGAATAAATATCATGGTGCGGCGGCGGCGAGATCAAGGTTACCCCGGGGGTAGTGTAACGGGTCTTGGCGATAGTCACGCTTACTTTATGGCCGGGCAATTGCCCTCCTTCACCGGGCTTGGCGCCCTGGGCAACTTTAATCTGTATTTCATCCGCATTAATCAAATAATTGGTCGTTACTCCAAATCTACCGGAGGCAACCTGTTTTATCGCACTCCTTTTGGAATAGCCGTTAGCTAACGGAATAAAGCGCTCGGGGTCTTCTCCTCCTTCTCCGGTATTCGATTTTCCTCCTAAACGGTTCATGGCGATAGCGATCGTTTCATGCGTTGAACGCGAGATTGAGCCAAAGCTCATGGCACCGGTAGCAAAGCGCTTGACGATTTCTTCAACCGGCTCAACTTCTTCTAGCGGAATAGGGGTAATCCTTTTAAATTTAAAAAGGCTCCTTAAGGTAACAGGCTGGTTATGCTGGTCATTGATAAACTGCCGGAATTCCTGGTAGCGCCTGGAGTCATTATTCCGCACCGCGTCCTGCAAAGCAGAAATGCTTTCCGGATTCCAAAGGTGGAATTCGCCGTCGCGTTTCCACTGATAAAGGCCTCCCGTAGATAAAAGTCCTGAGTCCTGGGTTATTTGATTGAAGGCTTCCTGGTGGCGCATTAAGGTTTCTCTGGCAATAACCTCAAGACCCACGCCGCCGATCCTGGAGACTGTTCCGTTAAAATACTCTTCGATAACCTCTCTGCCGATGCCTACTGCTTCAAATATATGCGCGCCGCGGTAACTTTGTAAAGTAGAGATACCCATCTTGGAAATAATTTTTAAAATCCCCTTATCAACCGCTTTAACGTAATTTTCCAGCGCTGTCTTCTTGTCTATATCCAATTCTTTATCGTCAATTAGCTTAGCGACTGCCGCATAACCTAAATAAGGATTGACGCAATCCGCGCCATAACCAAATAATAAAGCAAAGTGGTGCACCTGGCGGGGTTCAGCTGTCTCTAAGATCAGGCTGGTCTGCGTGCGCAGGGCCCGGCGCACAAGGTAATGATGCACTGCTGCACAGGCCAACAGGCTGGGGATAGCGGCATGATCCCGGTCTACCCCGCGGTCAGATAAAACTACACAGGTATATCCGTTCTTTATAGCCGTAACTGTTTCCCGGCGAAGGCGTTCAACCGCTTTTTCCAAAGCGTCTTTTTTCTTTACCTCAAACAACAGCGATACGGTTTTAGCCTTAAACCCGTTCCTTTTTATTTTACGTATTCTCTCCAGCTCTTCATTGCTAAGAATAGGATTCCTGACGCATAATTTATGCGCGTGGCCGGCTGTCTCATCCAGAATATTCTTCTCAGGACCCAAATAAGTATATAAACTCATAACCAGCTCTTCGCGGATAGGATCAATCGCCGGATTAGTCACCTGGGCGAAGAGTTGTTTAAAATAACTAAAGAGTAATTGCGGACGTTTCGATAAAACCGCTAAGGGCGTATCATTACCCATCGAACTAACCGGCTCCTGGCCGCTTTGGGCCATGGGCTTAAGTATAAATTTAAGATCTTCGCGGCTGTAGCCAAAATTATTTAAGAGCGTTAGCGTATCAAACTTATCTTCTTTTACTACTACCTTAGGAAGCGCATCCAACTCCAGGATATTTTCTTTTAGCCAACGGGTATAGGGCTTTCCTGAAGATACCTCTCTTTTGATTTGCGTATCGTCAACTATCCGGCCGGCCCGGGTATCGATAAAAAACATTTTCCCGGGTTCAAGCCTTCCGGAATAAGCAATATCTTCCGGCTTAATATCTAAAACTCCCACCTCCGAAGCCATAATAGCTAAATCATTTTTAGTCACCAGGTAGCGCGCCGGGCGCAAGCCGTTCCTATCCAGGATGGCTCCGATTTTTTCGCCATCGGTAAAAGCCATTGCTGCCGGGCCATCCCAGGGCTCCATAAAACAGGTATGGAACCGGTAAAACCCCTTCATCTTTTCACTAAACAGCCGGTTCCCCTCCCAGGCCCCGGGAATAAGCATCATCATCGTATGCGGTAGGGGTCTTCCGGACAAATAAAGAAGCTCAAAAACATTATCGATGGCTGCAGAATCGCTTCCGCCGGGGACGATTATTGGAAAGACCTTCTTTAAATCACCAAAAGCCTTACTCCTTAACAACCCCTCCCTTGCCCGCATCCAGTTGATATTGCCGCGCAGGGTATTGATCTCTCCGTTGTGTGCCAAAAACCTGAACGGCTGGGATAAATTCCAGGCCGGAAAGGTATTCGTGGAATAACGCGAGTGCACCAGGCTAAGGCAACTCTGCATATCCACATCTTTTAAATCCGGGAAAAAACTGGCTACCTGTTCCGGCATAAGCAGCCCCTTATAAGTAAGTGTGCGACTGGAAAGACTAACAATATAAAAAGGATCCTGCCTGCCGGCAGACAGGGATTTTTGTCTCAGGCCTGATGCGCGGATTAAATTTTCAACCTGTTTGCGGATTAAATAAAGTTTTCTTTCCAGACCAAGTCCGCGAAGTCCTGAGCCGATAAAAACCTGCTCGATTACCGGTTGAGATTCTCTGGCTGCCTTACCTATATCCTTATTATCAACGGGCACGCTGCGCCAACCGAGTAATTCCTGTTTTTCCTGTTTAACGATTTTAGTGAACACGTTTTTGCAAAACTCGCGCTCTGCTGCGTCAACCGGTAAAAAAACCAAGCCTGTCCCATATTTGTCTTTATCCGGTAAAATTATTTTATTTTCTTTGGCAACCTTAAGCATAAATTCGTGAGGCATCTGGATAAGTATGCCTGCACCATCCCCTGTCTTAGGGTCAGCCCCGGTGGCCCCGCGGTGCGCCAGGCTCCGGAGTATTTCCAGGCCCTGGGCCACTATAGCCTGGGACTTTAGGCCCTTAACATTACAAACAAAGCCTACGCCACAGGAATCATGCTCAAAACGCGGATCGTATAATCCTCTTAGGTTTTCCATTTTTCTACGTTAATCCCTATTTTTTTAATCTTGGCGTGCAGCGTATTACGGTTAAGGCCCAGGAGTTGAGCGGCTTTAATCTGGTTGCCTCCCGTGCGCTCTAAGACCTGCTCCAGCAAAGGCTTTTCTACCGCCTCAATAATAGCCTTGTATAATACTCCCTTTTTTTCATTAAATATGGAATCACCGAGCTCAATAACCTTCACCAGCATTTTTTCCAGCTCTTCCTTTAATTTTAGCTCATTATCAGCAATCAATATTGTTATCATATCTTGCCTAAAATTTAATCAGCGCTGTCTACAAAAAAAGACGTTCATGAAAGCCAGGGAAACCTGAGCTTTAATGAACGTCTGTGTTCTTTCTGGTTAAATAAACCTAAAGCACTACAACGTGCTTCTACTTCTTCCGGTAATTATTTTATGAACAGCATCTCGCGATACTTGGGCAAATCCCAGGCATCATCAGAAACCACGCACTCAAGCTGGTCTACGTGTTTCCTGATATGCTCCATCAAAGGCCTAAGTTCCTGGAAATAAAGCTGCGCGCGCTTTTCGCTATTTATTTTTCTCGCTCTTTCCAGAAGACTACCCATCGCTAAAGTGTTCCGTCTAACATAGTAAATCTTGGCAATGATATCGCTAAGATGCTCCTTTTTATCCTTTAGTGCGCCAGCATCAAGCTTAAGCCCGGATGATTTTTTAAGGCTGATTAATTCGTGCAGTGTTGCCGCCAGGAGCTTTTCGTACTCATAACCCGCCGGCACAACCGAAGCATTAACCATCTCTTTTAAAGTATTTGCCTCGATCTCAAGGGTAAGATTATACATATGCATCCAAATATGGTAACGGGCAATAAGTTCCTCTTTCGAAAAGACTTTATATTTTTCAAAAAGCGCTATATTTTTTTCCTTGGTCAAATCTTTAAGCGATGCGTAAGTTGCCGCTACGTTAGGCAATGAACGCTTCTTGGCTTCCTTAATCCATTCCTCGGCATAGTTATTACCTTCAAAGCGAATTTTTTTTGTCTCCCTGGCTATTGCGGAGATAACCTTAAGGGCCGCACTGTTAAAATCCTTACCGCTAGAAACCTTTCTGATTTTTTCCGTAACGTAATCGAGGCTTTCGGCAATAATGGTATTAATGACGGTTATAGGCGTAGATATGTTCTGCGAAGAACCGACTGCGCGAAATTCAAACTTGGTTCCGGTGAAGGCAAAAGGCGAAGTGCGGTTACGGTCGGTTGTGTCTTTATTGAATTTGGGAAGACGGTCTATGCCCAAGTCAATAATGTCTCCTTTAGAAACCTTTGACTTTACGCCTTTTTCGATCATATTCAGGATACTGGTCAATTGCTGCCCTAAGAATATGCTGATAATCGCCGGAGGAGCTTCGTTGGCACCCAGACGGTGTTCATTGCCCGCCATAGCTACCGAAGCCCTTAAAAGATCGGCATGTAAATGGACCGCGCGCAGCACCGCTGCCAATACTGCCAAAAATTGCAGGTTATCTTCAGGGGTCTGTCCCGGATTAAGCAGGTTATTACCTTTATCATCAGCCAGAGACCAATTAAGATGCTTGCCGCTTCCGTTTATTCCGGCAAAGGGTTTCTCATGCAAAAGACAAACCAGCCCGTGGCGAAGAGCGATTTTTTTCATTAACTCCATCAACAGCTGGTTATGGTCCGCAGCCAGATTTGATTCTTCAAAGATAGGAGCAAATTCATACTGGTGGGGAGCAACTTCATTATGGCGAGTCATCAAGGGAATCCCGAGCTTATAAGCCTCCTGCGCCACTTCAAACATAAAATTAACCACACGCTCCTTGATCGTCCCAAAATACTGATCTTCCAGCTGCTGCCCCTTTGGCGAAGGCGCGCCGATTAAAGTCCTGCCGGCCATCACTAGGTCCTGACGCAGATCATAATAATACTTATCAATCAAAAAATATTCCTGCTCCGGCCCACAGGTAGAAAATACTTTTTTAACATCTTTACGGCCAAAAAGCCTCAATAACCTTAACGCTGATTTATTCAATGCTTCATCTGAACGCAGGAGTGGCAGTTTTTTATCCAGCGCTTCACCGTGATAAGAAATAAAAATACTTGGGATACAAAGGGTCTTACCTAACTTGCTTTCAATAATAAACGCCGGGCTGGATGGATCCCAGGCAGTGTAACCCCGGGCCTCAAAGGTAGCGCGGATTCCTCCTGAAGGAAAACTGGAGGCATCGGGCTCGCCTTGGATTAATTTATTCCCGGAGAATTTTTCAATTACCTTTCCCGGCCCGGTAATAGAAATAAAACTATCATGTTTCTCTGCGGTCAGGCCGGTCATCGGCTGGAACCAATGAGTATAATAACTGGCGCCCTTGGCAATCGCCCAGTTTTTCATGGCATTAGCGATCTCATTGGCCTGCTCCAGAGTTATAGTTTTACCTTCCGACATCCAAGCCTTAAAGGCCGCAAACGTTCCCGGAGAGATATGCCTGCGCATCGTTTCTATGCCAAATGTATTTTCGGCGAAATAAGAAGATACTTTCTTGGGATTTTTGACCTCATCCAATTCCGCGCTCTTAATCTTAAACAACACTTCCTGCCTTATGCTCATTTCTTCCTCCCTTGCTCACTGATAATGTATTATAACACAATCCTTTAAAAAAATAATAATATTTACTCTCCCCCCTACCCAATAGCGGAAGAACCGCGTTCTTCAGTACGAATGCGCACGCATTCCTTTAATTCCAGAATGAAAATCTTTCCGTCACCGGTTTCGCCTGTTTTTGCGCCCCTAATGATCGCATTAACGGTGGGCTCGACGAAATTATCATTTACGGCAATTTCCAGGCGTACCTTCCTCAACAGGTTTCCTGTCTCTTTATGCCCGCGATAAACTTCCGTAACGCCTTTCTGGCGACCATGCCCCAATACCTCGCTTACCGTTATCAGGTTAACTTCCTGTTGATACAGTTCTTCTTTTACCTCTTCCAACTTATGCGGCTGAATTATCGCTATGATCAACTTCATTTCTCCTCCTTTTATTCCAAAACCGTATATGCTCTTTCGCGATGCTGGGTAAGATCCAAACCTATGGCTTCTTCTTTTTCGCCTACCCTTAGACCAATAAATAAATCTACCAATTTATAAATCACCAAAGTTGCTAGCGCTGTGTAAATAATGGTGGCCCCAACCGCAAAAAGCTGCACTAAAAATTGTTTAGGATTACCAAAAAACAGCCCATCTGCTCCAGCGGCATTCACTGCTTTAGAGGCAAATAGACCAGTGGCTAAGGCGCCCCAGATCCCGCCTACGCAATGCACACCGAAGGCATCGAGGGAATCGTCGTATCCTAATTTAGGCTTGATAACGGTAACAGCGATAAAACAGAATACGCTGACCAATAATCCGATAAGTATAGCCGGGACTACGCTCACAAACCCCGCACCAGGCGTAATCGCGACCAAGCCGGCTACTGCCCCTGAACAGATCCCGAATACCGTCGGCTTACCGTTGCGGATCCACTCAATAAATGCCCAGCTTAAACCGGCGGCTGCGGCAGCAGTATTAGTTACAACAAAAGCATTCACTGCCAGGCCATTGGCGGCTAAAGCACTTCCGGCGTTAAACCCAAACCAGCCAAACCATAATAGGCCCGTGCCTAAAACTACAAAAGGCAGGTTATGCGGAGAAGGAATATTCTTGCCCAGGTTAGCCCTCTTGCCTAATATCAATGCCGTGACTAATGCCGCAATACCGGCATTGATATGCACGACTGTGCCTCCGGCAAAATCCAGAGCACCGAAATTCCTTAACCATCCGCCAATGCCCCAGACCCAATGACAAAGAGGGCTATACACAAAAGTCGCCCACAATAAGGTAAACACCAAAAATGCGGAGAACTTCATCCTTTCGGCAAAAGCTCCAATAATCAATGCCGGAGTAATAATAGCAAACATTGCCTGGAATATCATAAAAGCCTGGTGAGGGATAGTTGCGGCGTAATCCGTATAAGGCTCCAGACCTACTCCGTTTAAGCCCAGCCACTGAAAGCCTCCCCAGAACCCTTTAGCCGGACCAAAGGACAGGCTATAGCCGATCAATACCCAGTGGAGGCTCAAAGCACACATAATCACAAAACATTGCATAAGAATACTTAAGATGTTCTTACGTCTGACCATACCGCCGTAGAAAAACGCTAAGGCCGGCGTCATCAGCAAAACAAGAGCCGAAGACATTAAAACCCACGCTGTATCCCCTGAATTAATCATTTTTATCTCTCCTTCTTATTTTAGAAATCCACATCAAGCTGAAAAGTTACCGTATTCTTTGAGTTCGGGCTATTGTAAACATCGTATCCTAGTATCGCGGAAACGTTATTCGTAAACTTCCAGGAAAAACCATAGTTTAACGCCCCATACGATGACTGGGTGCCCTGGTAATCTACGCAGATCCAAAGCCGGTCGCTGATCTCGGATATGACCCTTTCCCAGGCGAGCATTACTCCAGCATTATCGCGTTCAGAATCTTTATTGCGTAATAACTTTGCGTTGCCGTTAAAATACCCTGCCGAGAAGCGTCCCAGGTTAAGCTTACCTATATTAATTGTTTTAGCTCCTCTTAAATACCAGACATTATAATTAGTATAATTATGCTTATACCCCATATCGTAACAACCTACGGCGAACGCGGGCATATTCTTAAAATACGCACCCTCCGGCACTCCGAGCTTAAAATGAAAATATACGGGCCATTTATCCAAAGTTGACCCAAGACCTTTTTTATAGTCAAAACCTGTTTCGGCCAGAAGCTTACCCAAAGGCGACCAAAGTTTGCCCAGCGGATTTTTTTCCGGATTATCAGTTAATAACCCGGCCATTAAACCATAATCCTGCAAAACCAACAGCTTATTATCGTTATGATCCCGGCTTTTTACCGGTGTATAATTATCCGCATCCAGATGCAAGACTCCCAACGGCTTTACATCTGTAGACGGCGCCCAAATAAGAGTCGAAGGCGTGGCAAACGCCTTGGTAAAGCCTGCAAATGTCAATACTATGCTTGCTAATAACGCAACATTCGATCTTCGTAACATTTTTTCTCCTTTCGTTTGTTGCGCCTTTTTACTAAAAATAAAAAGGCGCCTTTCTTATCCCTCATAGGATCTAAAAAAGACGCCCGCGTCTTAATGATTAAAAATTCCGCCAGATACTTTACTGGCCTACCTCAAGCCTCTCCTGGGCTTTACTACCTTATCCCGCTTTTCTTCAATAACTGTGCAGTAGTTATTGAATTCTTCGCATTGCCAGACAGGAAGCTTTTGCGGTAAAACGCAACCCCTTTCGTTAGCACAGGTATTACATAACCCTTTTTCCCTCATAATTACCTCCTTACCGCAACCTGTATCTTCTTATGGTCAAAATTATTCTCACACCTGGAATTATTTTTACCATCAAGAATCGTTTCTGCCTCTTTACGATAAGCATCCATTATATACGGTATATTGGAAACTTTAGCCGCCTCTTCAGTCAAAGACATAAGGTCATTGCGGGAAATTGCATTTAACCTGAAATTCCTGCTGCCGGCCATCAACTGCTGCAAGCCGACTTTAAGCTTCTGAACAAAAGAATAAACACCTACAGCTCCCAATGATATGTCTTTTATATCTTTGCCGTATTTTTCAACCAACTCCTCATAACAAACAAAGATTTCTTTTTTTGTTTTGCCATATTCCGCTACGGTAACCGGAAGATCGTTCTCTTTGATCCATCTAGCGATATTATTACCCACCATGCCCGGGATCATCAATGCCCTCCCCATACATACTGCTTTGACATAAGGAGAACCCATAGCGAGCACTTTAAAAATATGGTCCTCGCTGGAAAAACCTCCGGCGATGGCTATATCCGGTACGCGCAGGCCGTTACGGGTTAATTTTTGGCAAAACTCATAGGTAAGCGCCTCCAGATAAAAAGTAGGTATTCCCCATTCTTCCATCATCCGCCAGGGGCTCATCCCTGTGCCTCCGGGAGCACCGTCTATAGTTAACAGGTCAATATGCGCCAGCGCACAATATTTAATCGCCATAGCCAGCTCTCGCATAGAATAAGCACCGGTTTTTAAAGTAATTCGTTTAAAACCGAGATCCCTTAAGCGTTTTACCTCGCTTAAAAATGCCTCTTCCGAAACAAAACCTAAGCGGGAATGGCGTTCAAATTCCTTGATCGCGCCATCTTCAAAAGCCTTCTGCACAGCTTCCAAGGAAGGATCCGGAGTAACAATATAACCGCGTTTTTTAAGTTCAAGCGCCCTCTCTAAGCTCTTTACTTTTATCTCTCCTCCGATACACTTGGCTCCCTGCCCCCACTTTAATTCTATGGTCTGGAGGTTATGCTTTTTTCTTACATATTCGGCTACGCCCAGACGCGTATCCTCTACGTTCATCTGCACCAGTATCTCTCCGTAACCTTCGTGGAATCTCCGGTAAATTTCGATGCGCCGGTCCATATCCGGGGATTTCTTAATGTTGCCTTTGCTATCCAACTCCAGCCCGGGGTCAATGCCGCAGACATTTTCGCCGCAGACAAGAGTAATACCCGAAATAGCCGCCCCTACGGCAAAATGCTCCCAGTTTTTGCGGGCAATTTCCGTCGAACCCAAGGCGCCGGTAAAAACGGGAACTCGCATCTTTACTTTAGAATCCCAGCCATATTCAGTTTCGGTATCCACATCAGGAAATTTCGTATTATCAGGGTTACCTTCTTTTCCTGGAGGCAATCCTTTTGCGCCTAAGGCATACCCTTGAATATTGAAATGAGAGTAGTCCAACGGATAATTTTTATCTCCTCCGGCGGTAATCTCGCCGAAGGCACCCGGATAAATTACTTCGCGGCCCCGAAAAGTTGCCTTAAAAATTTCACAATTCCCTTTACACCCGTCAATACACCTGGAACAAATACCCGAACCCGGCACCACGTTCTTGGAACGGTTGAATGTCCTTGTCGCATCGTTTGCATTCGGCCTTAACAGATTCATTTTTACCCTCCTTTGGGTTTAGGGACCTGCGGTTTTTTTATCTCGGTTATCTTGCGCATATCTGAAGCTAGAATAATTGCCTCAGCAACCTCGCGCATTGTTTTACGGCTATCCATACTGTATTTACGGATCTTCAAATACGCCTCTTCTTCCGTCAGGCTTTCTTCTTCCATCAGGATACCCTTGGCGCGCTCTATCCTCTTGCGAATCTCTAATTCCTCCTGGATTACCTTGCTCTTTACGATCAGCTCGGCGTTCTCAATAGCTACGGCTGCCTGATTAGCCACCGAAACCAGGATATTCACCTCTGTTGCCGAAAAATCATGCGGCTGTGGAGTATAACAATTAATCACGCCGATGGCCTTTCCTTTAACTGTCAGGGGGACGCATAAAAGCGAACACAATCCTTCTTTCCTGGCAATATCTTTATGCTTATATTCCTTTTCATTAGTCACATCTTTAACCGCTATGTACCGGCTTTCTTTGACCGCCCTCCCGGCAACCCCTTCGCCTAT
>JAQUMI010000028.1 GCA_028718225.1 Candidatus Omnitrophota bacterium
TTCTTGTCCTCAAAATATAAGAAAGTGAGGATGCCCGTCAGCATCCAGAACAGGTAAGAGGGGCTGCCCAGGCCCGTAACTCCGGCAATTTCTTCATTATGTATGGGAAGGCCGGCCCAAATAAGTGCTGTAAGAAAAATTATGGGTAGAGAGACTGCCGGATAAAGGAGCCTTAAGAAGACCAGGTAGATCAGTAGTCCGCATAAGCTATGCAGGAGTATGGAGGAGAAGTGAAACGGCTCCGGCTTAATCCCGATAGTTTTAACGATTAAGCCGTAAGTAAGGAGCTGAAAGGGCCGGTAATAGTTGGAGATTACGCCTGAGCCTGCCTTAAAATTTTGAGTGAAAAACTTATAAAAGTCGCTGCTATCCCTAAGATAGGCGTTACGTAGGATGATATCTTCGTCATCTCCGGCCAGAAAACCGTTATGCAGGGAATTCAGGTAGATGGTAAAGGAGAAGAGGAGAATAAGTAAGCTGGAAACCAGTATAATTAATTTTCTATTCTTCTGTATAATCATCTGCAATCCGTTTAATAAGGGTATTATAACTAAGTTCGCCCTTTTATCAATACCATTCTAGTATAGGGACCGTTTCCCTATACTATCTTTTTTTGTTTGCTAAAAGGCGTTTTTTTGCTATAATACATTCCTCGTTAGAAGAGCCTGTCCTCGCGGCAGGCAGGGAGAAAGACCTAGATGATTGAACGTTACAGCCTACCGAAAATGAGCAGTATCTGGCAGGAGGGGTTTAAGTTTAAAACCATGCTTGCCATTGAGATCCTCGCCTTGGAATCCTTCGCCAAACAGGGGAAAGTCCCCCAGGAGGCAGTCCGCAGAATCAAGCAAAAAGCCAGGTTCAATTTAGCCCGGATCAAGAAGATTGAAGAAAAAACACAACATGATGTAGTAGCCTTTGTAGCCAATGTAGCCCAATATATTGGGAAAGATGCCCAATACCTGCACGCGGGGCTCACTTCATCCGATATCCTGGATACTACGCTGGGCGTCCAGCTTAAAGAAGCATCGGATATTTTACTGGATGACCTGGATAGGCTGCTTAAGCTGCTGGCGAAAAAAGCCAAAGTTTATAAAGATACAGTTTGTATCGGCCGCACGCATGGCGTGCATGCCGAGCCAACTACTTTTGGCTTAAAGCTGGCGCTCTGGTTTACGGAAACGGCCAGGAATTTAGAGCGCCTGAAGCAAGCCCGGGACGCAGCGGCAACAGGTAAGCTTAGCGGTGCCGTAGGCACTTATTCCAATATTGATCCGCAGGTGGAAACTTATGTTTGCAAAAAGCTGGGGCTTAAACCCGCGGATATCTCTACGCAGATAATACAACGGGATGTATATGCCCAATATATGGCAGTACTGGCGGTTATCGGAGCTTCTTTAGAAAAATTTGCTACTGAAATCCGCCATCTCCAACGCACCGAAGTTTTGGAGGCGGAAGAGCCGTTTGCTAAAGGCCAGAAGGGTTCATCGGCCATGCCGCACAAACGTAATCCGGTAATCTGCGAACGCATTTGCGGTTTAGCCCGGCTCCTGCGCGGTAATGCGCAAGCGGCAATGGAAAATGTAGCGTTATGGCATGAGCGGGATATCTCGCATTCATCGGTAGAAAGGATAATTATTCCGGATTCAACCTTGGCTTTAGACTATATGCTGAATAAGTTTATTCAGGTGGTTGCGGGCTTGAATGTTTATCCCGAGCATATGCTGGCCAATCTCATCAAAACCCGCGGCCTGATTTTTTCCCAGCGCGTGCTCCTGGCGTTGATGGAAAAAGGTTTAGCCCGGCCAAAAGCCTATGACCTGGTGCAGCGTTCAGCCATGCACACCTGGAAAGAAGAAATAGATTTTAAGGACGCACTCCTCTTGGATGCCCAGGTCTTAAAAGTTTTAAGCGAGAAAGAGATAGATAAGATATTTGATTTGAATTATTACCTGCGCAACGTCAATAAGATTTTTAAAAGAGTCGGCTTATAAATAGATAATTTACCCACCTTGCACCCCGTAATTGGTCAACCATGCTTTACAAAATTGAAGTAAGAGATAAACCCGGTATTTTTGACGCTGTCGCAGGAGCGGTCAAGGGCGATATTCTTGATTTCGGGATAAAGGCAGTCAAAGGTGTACGCTTTATCCAGGTTTATAATATTACCGGCGACCTGGCGAAAGAGGAAGTAGAAAAAATCTGCGCCGCACTGCTTACGGATAGAATCTGCCAGGATTATTCCATAAATCCGGCTCCGGAGAAAAAACTAAAAGACAAATTTATAGTTGAAGTTGCTTATAACCCCGGGGTGATGGACCCGGTGGAAGAATCAACCTTAAAAGGCATAAGCGATTTAGGCATTGTCGGAGCGGAGTCGGTTAAAACAGCCAAAAAATACATCATCCAGGGTAATCTCTCTGCCTCCCAGCTTAAAACTATCTGCGACAAACTCCTCTATAACAAATTAATCCAGCATATCGTAAAGCCCGATGCTCCCGGGCATAAAACAGGCAACTTCGGCTACCAATTTAACCTGTCTAGCGTAGGCCTGTTAGGCGCTTCCGCTAAAAAGTTGTTAGCGCTGAGCAAAAAAGGGCAATTGTTCCTGAACTTGAATGAAATGCAGGCCATCCGGGATTATTTTAGGGCCTTAAAGAGAAACCCGACCGATTGCGAGTTGGAAACCATTGCCCAGACCTGGTCTGAACATTGTTCGCATAAAACATTCCGGGGCAAAATTAAATATACCGAAAAGATTAAGCGCGCAAAGACAAAATTAATCGACGGCCTGCTTAAGGCCACCATAATGAAAGTAACCCAGGAATTAAATAAGCCCTGGTGCGTGTCGGTATTTAAGGATAATGCCGGTATAATCCGGTTTGACGAGCTGTATAATATTTGTTTTAAGGTGGAAACGCACAACCATCCTTCGGCTTTAGAGCCGTTCGGCGGAGCCAATACTGGTATCGGCGGAGTAATCCGTGACCCGCTGGGGACCGGGCTGGGCGCAAGGCCATTCCTGAATACCGATATATTCTGTTTTGGCCCTCCCGATTACCCGTTCAGCAAATTACCGGCCGGCGCGCTGCATCCTAAACGCGTGATGAAGGGAGTGGTCAGCGGTGTGCGCGATTACGGAAATAAAATGGGTATTCCTACGGTAAACGGCGCCATACTTTTCCATGAAAAATTCATTGGTAATCCCCTGGTCTATTGCGGCACAGCCGGGATTATGCCGCGGGATAAATCTTTTAAGAAGGTAAGTGCCGGAGATTTAGTGGTGGTAGTAGGCGGCAGGACCGGGAGGGATGGAATACACGGAGCGACTTTTTCTTCAGGCGAGTTGACGCATGAATCCGAAACGCTTTCCAGCGGCGCAGTGCAAATCGGCAACCCGATTCAGGAAAAAAAGATGCTGGATACGATTTTACAGGCGCGGGATAAAAATTTATACAGCGCGATTACCGACTGCGGCGCAGGCGGGCTCTCCAGCGCCTGCGGCGAGATGGCTGCGGAATTGGGGGCGAGGATTGACCTGGATAAGGTGCCGTTAAAATACAGCGGCTTATCCTATATGGAGATTTGGATATCCGAATCCCAGGAGCGGATGGTCCTTGCTGCGCCGCAAGAAAAAATCGGCGCGCTCTTGGAGGTCTTTGAAAACGAAAATGTGGAAGCAAGCGTAATCGGCGAATTTACCAACACTAAAAAATTAGAGCTTTATTATAAAGATAACCTGGTCTGTAACCTGGATATGGATTTTTTGCATAATGGCCTGCCTAAGACCGTCAAACAAGCGGTATACACTGCGGCAAAACACCGGGAACCGAAAATAAAATGCCCGCAAGACCTCACCCCCGCTTTAATAAAGTTACTGGCGCATTATGATATTTGCTCTAAGGAATCGGTGATCCGGCGTTACGACCATGAAGTGCAAGGCGGTTCAATCCTCAAGCCCCTAGTGGGCGTAGATAATGACGGGCCCTCAGACGCCAGTATTGTCCAGCCGGTTTTAGGTTCGGCTAAAGGGGTGATTGTCTCCAACGGGATAAATTTCAGGTATGGTTTTATTGACCCTTACTGGATGGCTGCTTCCTGTATTGATGAGGCCCTGCGCCAGATAATCAGCGTTGGCGGCGCATTAAAACAGGTAGCTATTCTGGATAATTTTTGCTGGGGGTCTCCGGATAAGCCGGACAGGTTAGGAGCTCTTGTGCGCTGCGCTCAGGGGTGTTATGCTACGGCACTGGGGTTTGGCACGCCGTTTATCTCCGGAAAAGACAGCCTTTATAATGAATACAGCGTGCATGGCAGGTCTAGGGCAATTCCCGGGACGCTTTTGATTTCGGCTATCAGTGTGATGGATGATGTGCGTAAGGCAGTCTCCATGTACGCCAAAAAAGCGGGGAATTTGATTTACGCAGTGGGACAGACCTTCGAAGAATTAGGCGGTTCGCATTATTATGATTTATCCGGCGCTATCGGAAACAGCGTGCCTAAAGTAAATGTCAAGAAAGCAAAATTTATTTTTGATATTTTAAGCAAGGCCTCGGCAAAGGGCCTGGTCCGTTCAATGCACGATTGCTCTGAGGGTGGCTTAGGGGTGGCTCTGGCGGAAATGGCTTTTAGCGGCGGCTTAGGGATAAATGTGTTTTTATCCAGTGTCCCCTATGCCGGAGAAAGACGCAACGATTATGTCCTGTTTTCAGCATCCAATTCCCGGTTTATCGTAGAGGTAGAAAAGGAAAAGAAAGAATAATTTGAAAAACAATTAAAAGGCGCCCCCTTTGCTTTAATTGGCTGCGTAAGCGAAAAAAGAGAATTTAGGGTTTACGGTTTAGACGGTAAAGTTTGTATTAATTCCGGGATCGAGAGCTTAAAGAGTGCATGGAAGGAGCCGCTAAGATGGTAAAAAAACCTTATATCGATAAAATTGACTTAGTCAACGATTTTACCAAGGAAGACCCCTGGCGGGTTTTCCGGATCATGTCTGAATTTGTGGAAGGTTTTGAAGTCTTATCCAAGATCGGCGATGCCGTCTCCATCTTCGGCTCAGCCCGCACCAAACCCGAGGCTAAATACTATAAACTGGGAGAAGAAGTCGCTTACCATGTAGCTAAGGCAGGCTATGCCGTGATTACCGGAAGCGGCCCCGGCCTGATGGAAGCGGCAAATAAGGGGGCTAAGCGCGCCGGAGGCCAGTCCGTAGGCTTAAATATACATATCCCCTGTGAACAGAAGCCGAATAAATATGTGGATACCTTGCTGGATTTTCGTTATTTCTTTATCCGCAAAGTTATGTTTGTCAAATACGCCAAGGCCTTTGTGATTTTGCCGGGAGGATACGGCACGCTGGATGAATTTTTTGAGGCCATCAATCTTATCCAGACCGCCAGGATCAATAAGTTCCCCGTAGTCTTATTCGGCAGTAAATACTGGAAGGGGCTCTTGGATTGGCTAAAAGACGGGGTATTAGAGAGCGGAAATATCAGTAAGGAAGATTTAAATATTTTCAGCGTAGTGGACGAACCTGAACAAGTGGCCATGGTCATCAAAAAGTTCTATATGTCCCGTTAGGAAGCGGAATGAAAAACGTTAAAGTTTGTATTTTAAGGACAGCCGGGATTAACTGCGATCAAGAGACTGCTTTTGCGTTCTCTAAGGCGGGCAGCCAAGCGGAGTTAGTCCATAGCAATGATTTTATCCGGCAAAAAAATTCTCTTTCGGATTATCAGATTCTGGCTCTGCCCGGAGGCTTTAGTTACGGAGACGATATTGCCTCAGGTAAAGTCTTTGCCAATGAATTGAAATACAAGCTGGAAGAAGAGCTGGTAAGGTTTATTGCGGACGGAAAACTGATCATTGGTATCTGCAACGGTTTCCAGGTCCTGGTAAAAAGCGGCCTGCTCCCGGGTAATAGTACGTTTGAGCAGGAAGCCAGCCTGATCATTAATGATTCCGGAAAATTTGAAGCCCGCTGGGTATATTTAAAAAACAGCGGCAAATGCGCCTGGACCAGGAATATGCCTGAAGTGATCTATCTTCCGGTTGCCCACGGCGAGGGAAAGTTCATGGTGAAGGACAAATCCGTCTTTAACCGGCTGAAAGCCAATAAGCAGATTATTTTCAGGTATGGCAGCGCGCAAGGAGAGCCAAGCGGCTATCCGGATAACCCCAACGGTTCGCTGGATGATATCGCCGGGATCTGCGATAGGACAGGCAGGATCCTGGGGTTGATGCCGCATCCGGAAAGGCACATTGCTCCCTCCCAGCACCCGCGCTGGTTTAATTTAAAAAATAAAAAAGAAGGCGACGGGCTGGAGATTTTCAGGAACGGCGTAGAGTATATCAAGAAAAATTTATAAGGAGAAAAAATAGATGAGCGGTATATTCGGGGTAATTTCAAAAAAGGACTGCACGGAGGATTTGTTTTACGGCACGGATTATCATTCGCACCTGGGTACGCAGTTTGCGGGCCTGGCGGTATTCGGCCAAAGTTTGCAGCGCAAAATCCATGATATCCGGGGCAGCCAGTTTAAGGCCAAGTTCCATGAAGACTACAAGAAACTGGAAGGTAAAAGAGGGATCGGGGTGATCAGCGCCCGGGACGAACAACCTATTATCATCAATTCAAAGTTCGGGCCGTTCGCCATTATTACCAACGGTTATATTGATAATGCCGGAAAATTAGCCAGGGAATTATTCCGGGAAGGCAGGTCTTTTAGCGAGGTGACTGACGGCAGGGTAAATTTAACGGAGCTGGCCGCTAAAATGATCATCCGCGGCAAAAATATCATTGACGGCATTGAAAAAATGTTCCAGAAGATCGAAGGGTCATGCTCATTGATGCTGCTAAATAAGGACGGAATTTATGCTGCCCGGGATAGGCTGGGCCTTACGCCGTTAGTTGTCGGCAGGAAGGCTAAGGATTGGGCAGTGACTACCGAGACCGCCGCCTTTTTGAATTTAGGATACAAAATTGTCAAACATCTTGAGCCGGGCGAAATCGTTTTATTTAACGAGTCCGGGATGCGCTTAAAGCGTAAGGGCGCCAAGAGTAACCAGATCTGTTCTTTCCTTTGGATTTATACGGGCTTTCCGGCTTCCTGTTATGAAAATATCAACGTAGAGATGTCCCGGGAAAGGTGCGGCTGTATGCTGGCCAAGACTGATAATGTCAACGCGGATATGGTCGCGGGAATCCCGGACTCCGGGACAGCCCATGCCATAGGTTATAGCATGGAGTCGGGGATCCCTCTGCGCCGGCCGCTGGTAAAATATACTCCCGGGTTTGACCGCAGTTATACCCCGGTTTCGCAGGAGAAGCGCGATTTAATCGCCAGGATGAAGTTAATCCCAATTCCGGAAATCATTAAAGGCAAGCGCCTGGTTTTTTGCGACGATTCCATTGTGCGCGGCACGCAGCTCAAAAATTATACCATCCGTAAACTCAAACAAAGCGGGGCCAAGGAGATCCATCTGCGCATTGCCTGCCCGCCGCTGATGTTCCCCTGCAAGTTCAATTATTCCACGCGCAGCATCCATGAGCTGGCCGCACGCAAGGCCGTAAAGGCCCTGGAAGGAAGCGCTATCAAGAATTTATCCGGGTACTTGAATGAAAATTCCCCTGAGTACAAAAAAATGGTAGAATGGATCAAGAAAGACCTGGGCGCGACTACTTTGAAATACCAGAGATTAAAGGATATGATTGCAGCGATCGGCTTGCCTGAAAATAAACTTTGTTTATACTGCTGGACAGGCAAAGCGCCGAAAAACGGAGTAAAGAAAGGCAAAAAATGAACTCTAGCGATTCACCCAAGGAATATTGCGGTTTATTTGGGATATTTGATACTAAACAAGCAAGCTGGATGACCTATTTAGGGCTTTACGCCCAGCAGCACCGCGGCCAGGAAGCCTGCGGTATTGTAGTGAATAACAACGGCAGCCTATCCTTGCATAAAGGGATGGGTTTAGTAAATGATGTTTTTAGCGAAACGGTCTTGAGTAAGTTAAAAGGAAGGGCTGCGGTAGGCCACGTGCGTTATTCTACTACCGGCTCAAGTGTATTAAAAAATGCCCAGCCGCTTTTAATTGACTATGCCAAAGGCTCGATCTGCATCGCCCATAACGGGAACCTGGTAAATTCTACGGAACTGCGCCAGCACCTAGAGGAGACCGGCTCCATATTCCAGACTACCACGGATTCCGAGATCATCATCCATCTTATGGCGCGCGGTAAATCCCGCAACCTGGATGAGAGTTTATTATACGCGCTGCAGAAGATCCGGGGCGCTTATGCGCTTTTATTAATGGATAACCGGAACCTAATCGGGGTAAGAGACCCCTGGGGGTTCAGGCCGCTGGCGCTGGGAAAAGTAGGGAATTCCTGGGTGTTAGCCTCGGAGACCTGCGCCTTTGACCTGATCGGAGCCAAATTCGTGCGTCCGGTTGAGCCGGGCGAGATAATCTTTATTAACGAAAAAGGGTTAAGATCGATCAGGCCTAAAGAGTGGCGCGTAGGGCACCGCCATGCGCATTGCATATTTGAGCATGTTTATTTTTCTCGGCCGGATTCTAATGTTTTCGGCGAGACAGTGCATGTGGTGCGTAAGAAATTGGGTGCGCAACTGGCCAAAGAATTTCCGGTGAAAGCGGATTTTGTGGTGCCGGTGCCGGATTCGGGTTATTCAGCGGCATTAGGCTACGCGCAGCAGTCAGGCATACCTTTGGAAATGGGGATTATCCGTAATCATTATGTCGGCAGGACTTTTATCCAGCCGGCGCAGGATAGGCGTGATTTGGGCGTACGCGTAAAATTCAACCTGCTTAGGGATGTCTTGCGCGGCAAGAGGATCGTTATTGTCGATGATTCCATTGTGCGCGGGACAACCTCCAAGATCCGCGTGCGGAACTTGCGTAAAGCGGGAGTCAAGGCAGTACACCTGATGATCTCCTGCCCGGCGCACAGGTTCCCCTGTTATTACGGCATAGACTTTCATAAGTCCAGCGAGCTGATTGCCAACCGGTATCCTTCGCTGGATAAAATCAAAGAGTACCTGGGCGTAGACAGCCTGGGCTATTTAAGCTTAAAAGGCATGCTTAAATGCCTTAAGTATAAGAAAAACGATTATTGTACTGCCTGCTGGACAGGAAAATATCCGGTGATGCCGGAGAAAAGGCAGGGCAAGTTTTCGCTGGAAGGCGGATGCTGCGGCCAAGGAGAAATTAGTACCTGAATAGATGGTAGGTAGTAGTTAGCAGGTAGAATGTAGGGAGAAAATAAGATGATTACATATAAAAAGTCAGGTGTTGATATTATCGGGGCCAGCGCGTTTAAGTCCAAACTTAAGCCGATCGTGCGCAAATCCTTCCGCAAGGAAGTTTTAAAGGATATCGGCGGATTCGGGAGCTTTTTCAAGCTAGATAAGCATAAATATCAAGAGCCAATATTGGTTTCTTCATCCGATGGCGTTGGCACAAAATTAAAAATCGCCGAGTTAGCCAGTAAGCACGATACCGTCGGTATTGACGCCGTAGCCATGAATGTGAATGATATTCTTTGCACCGGAGCTGAGCCGCTCTTTTTTCTGGATTACATCGCTTACAGTAAAGTTAAAGAAGAAGTATTAATTGATGTGGTCAAGGGGATAAGTAACGGCTGTATTGCCTCTGGTTGTTCCTTAATCGGCGGAGAAACAGCGCAGATGCCCGGGATGTACAGAAAAGGCGAATATGATATCGCGGGATTTTGCGTGGGCGTGGTTGAAAAAAGTAAAATTATTGACGCTAGCCAGATTAAGCAAGGTGATGCGGTTATCGGCCTGGAGTCTAGCGGCATTCATTCTAACGGTTATTCCCTGGTGAGAAAAGTTTTTTCGCAGAATGAATTAAAGCGCATGAGCAAGGAATTACTTACGCCTACGCGTATTTATGTAAAACAAATATTAAAATTATTACCGGATAAAAACATAAAAGGCATAAGCCATATTACCGGCGGCGCTTTTTACGATAAGATCGCCAGGATTCTCCCTGCTAATGTAGATGTGAAAATTAATAAAAATTCCTGGAGCGTGCCAAAAATCTTCCGCCTCATTCAAAATAAGGGGAATGTTTTAGAGCGCGAAATGTACCATACCTTGAATATGGGCATCGGCATGGTTCTCATTGTTGATCCTGCGTCAGCAGATGCAATAATCTCAAAACTAAAAAATCAGAAATTGAAATCCTGGATTATCGGAGAAGTGGTCAAAGGTAACAAGCAAGTTCATATAGCTTAACTTTGCCTTTTTGTTCTTGGGATATTTGCGTGCAGAGACATTGATTTTGCGGTTTTAGCTCCGCGCGCTGAAAATTTTCGCCGAGTGCTTCGGTTTACGACTCACTCCCGGAAGGACTTACGCTGGTGCAATTCCTCCGTTCGTCGTAATTCCTCGCACTCATCTGCCGAAAATTTTCTAATGCGCGCTCCACCAAAACCACAAAATCTTATATCTAACCCATAGCTATTAGAAAGATTAACTATGAGAAAGAGAAATGTTTTTCCTTCAGAAATCTGTTTGGTTATAGTACCTCTTGTGATACTTATCATTTCAACCTATTATATAGGGATGAGTTGTTCCGATAAGATAATTATCTTAAGTTGTGCTATTTTTTTATTATTGTCTTATATGCTAAAGATTTTTCTAAGCGAAAACGGATATATAGAAAAGTTATGGAATAATCATGTTCTTCCACGTAATAAAAACAGACTCTCAATTGCTGTTTTAGTAATGTTTCTAGACGTTTCGCATGTTTTTATTGTCCTAATTACTCTATTTTTATATAGTTCAATTTTTCTTTATATGTTTGAACTAGGCAAAGCGGGAAAAAATTGGTGGCCGGATGCTATTTATCTAACTATTTTATCTGCTGGAATTGGTAGGGCGAATATTTTGACGCCTTCTGCTAATTCTGGGCACCTCATTTATTTCTTTAATTTTCTTA
>JAQUMI010000029.1 GCA_028718225.1 Candidatus Omnitrophota bacterium
ACCCCTATAATTGGGGATTAGGTTTAGTGGGTATTATTTCCAGAATCAGCCTGGGGATAGACCGGGGAATAAACTGGCTCTCTGACGGGTTAACCGTGCGCCTGGCGTATGGTTTTTCCTCGGGGATTAGAAAGATGCATACAGGGAATTATTCGGTGTACCTGGCCTGGTCGCTCGCAGGGATGCTGGTTATTTTTGGCTTTCTGGTTATTTTTTAGGAGAATAGATCGTGTACGCATTATTGATTTTAGCTCCATTCTTAGGCAGTTTTATCCTGAACCTTCCTTTTAGGAAAGTAAATAAAAGGTTGAGCTTCGGAGTTTGTGCAGCCTTGTTCCTGCTACAAATGGCCGTAATCTTAATTCCGGATTTTGGTTTAAATAAGATCAACCCGGCGGCCTTGGCTAATATTTTTAATTTTGACCTCGGGGTAGATGCTTTAAGCAAAGTTATGCTATTTTGCACCGGTTTGGTTGCCTTTGTTACTTTATGCACCAGTTCCTTCTTTTTAAAAGACGGGGATGATAAGTTTAATTTTGCCAATGTACTCTTAATTGCCGTTTCCGGTATGAACGGCATAGTCTTAGCCCAAGATATATTCTCCCTTTATGTATTTTTAGAGATTACCGCAGTTGCCTCTTTTATCTTGATTGCGTTTAACCGGGAGGAGCTGGGATTAGAAGGTGCCTTCAAGTATATTCTGCTTTCCAGTATAGCCACGGTTTTAATGATTGCCGGCATCGCCTTATTTTTCCTGGTCAGCGGAAGCACGCATTTTGCCGTTATTCATTCTGCGCTTCTGGCCCAGGATAAGAGCCTTTTAATCAATCTGGCCATAGCTTTGTTCGTCTCCGCCTTATTTATTAAGGGTGGGCTTATGCCTTTTCACGGCTGGTTGCCGGATGCTTATAGCTCGGCACCTGCCGCTTCATCCGTATTTTTGGCCGGCATAGTGACTAAAGCTGCCGGGGTTTACGTTTTAATCAGGATGTTGGTATCCCTAGTAGGTTTTAGCCTTACGCTTAAGAGCGTGCTTTTGTTTGTCGGCGCTTTTTCAGCGATTATCGGAGCAATAGCCGCGTTGACTCAGACTGATTTTAAACGTATGCTTAGCTATTCTAGTATTAGCCAGATCGGTTACATTATGCTGGGCGTAGGTACGGGTACGGTCCTGGGCCTGGCCGGAGCAGCCTTGCATATTTTTAATCACGCGGTATTTAAATCCCTGCTTTTCATGAATTCCGCGGCAGTAGAAAAAGCGCTGGGTACAAGGGATACCAGTAAAATGGGCGGCTTAGGCAGCCAGATGCCTGTAACGGGCCTGACTTCGGTTTTAGGGAGCTTATCCTGCGCAGGGATTCCGCCATTAGCCGGTTTCTGGAGCAAATTGATAATCATTATTGCACTCTGGAGCGCCGGTTTTAAAACTTATGCGGTAATTGCCATATTAGGAAGCGTCCTGACCCTGGCTTATTTTCTCTCTCTGCAGAGAAGCGTATTTTTCGGTAAACTTAATGCCGAATTCAGGAATATTAAAGAAGCAGGTTTTAGCTTGCTATTCCCTATGATATTACTAGGGGTCATCACCTTGGGCGTAGGCATATTCCTGCCGCTGGTGCTGGATAAATTTATCTTAAGTTTCAATGCGGTGTTAGGAGGTTAGTTTGTTTTTAGATTTGATTATTTTAATATTATTAGTTATTGCGGCATTATGGACGGTAATGACCAGGAGCCTCTTGCGCGCAAGCCTAGGCCTGGCTTTGGTCAGCGCTATCCTGACTTTGATTATGTTCAATATGGATGCGAGCCTGGCCGCAGTATTTGAATTGTCCGTATGTGCGGGGTTAATTCCGGTTTTATTTATCAGTGTCATCAGCCTTACCCAACCCTTGACGTTTAAAGAGGCTCTTGAGCATATGCGCTCGAGGATGGCGCGTTTCTGGGAGCTGCCTTTGCTCGTGCTTATATTAGGGGTAATCCTCGTTTTGCTCAGCGCAAAATTTAAAGCAAAATTACCTGCGCTTGAAACTCAAGCTAGCGCGCGTTTTGTCTTATGGCATTTAAGACAACTGGATTTATTGGGCCAGATTATCATACTGTTTGGCGGGGTTTTTGGCGTAGCAGTATTATTTAAGGAAAGGAAGAAGCGTGGTTAGCGCAATTTTTGTCGTTTTGCTTTTGGTTATCGGCATATACTGTATTCTGGCGACGTATAACTTAATCCGGGTTTTAATCGGCGTTGAGATTTTAATCAAGGCAGTCACGCTTTTAATTATAGCGGCTGGCCGGCAAAATGGGAATATGGCTCTGGCTCAGGCAATGGTGGTCAGTATTATTGTTATCGAGGTAGTCATAATGACTATAGCCGTAGGCGTTGTCATAGGCATCCACCGTTATAATAATTCACTGGATTCAAGAAAGATAAGGAAGTTAAAAGGATAATTTTTATGGAAAAGTACCTGGTTAATCCTGCGGTTGTTTTTATAATAATCTTAGGGGTAATTTTTGTCCTTAACCGCTTATTCTCCAGGCTCGCCTTTCGTGCTAAAAGGCCTGCCCCTGGCCGTTGTGAATCTTACGCCTGCGGAGAGAACAATTTTGACAATACCGCCCAGCCGGATTACAGCCAGTTCTTTTCTTTTGTTTTTTTCTTTACGCTGGCGCACGTAGCTACCCTGATTGTTACCAGCATACCGCTGGTAGACGCCGGAACATTGGTTTTGGCAATGTTTTATATTATCGGCGGGATTATCAGCTTGTATATATTATTAAGAAAATAGGCAGGCATGATGAGTTTAACTAAAAAAATAGTTACCTGGGCAAGAATAAAGTCGCCGTGGATTTTGCATTTTAATACTGGTGCCTGCAATGCTTGCGACATTGAGCTTATTGCCGCGCTTACTCCTAGATACGACCTGGAGCGTTTTGGGGTAATTTTAAAAGGCACGCCGCGCCACGCGGATATACTAGTTTGCTCCGGGCCGGTGACTAAACAAATAGAAGATAGATTACGCCGGATTTATGAACAAATGCCCGAGCCCAAATTCGTGGTGGCGTTAGGTACCTGTGCTTGTTCCGGCGGGGTGTTTGATGGTTGCTATAATGTAGATTCGGGGATTGATAAGGTTATTCCGGTTTCGGCATATATTCCGGGCTGTCCGGCCAGCCCCAAGGCGCTTATTGACGGCGTAGCTAAACTTTTAACCAGCCTGGAAGAAAAAGAAGAAACTAAGAAGAGTGGGAGGTAGAGGTATGTCCCAGGAAGAAACAATTAAAGAGAGCTTAGTAAACAAATTCGATTATCTTAGCGCTGCCATCAAGATAGCCCGGCCCCGGCGTATATCTATTGAAGTCAGTTCGGATAATTTTGAGCCGGTCTTTGCCTATTTAGCCAGGGACCTGCAATTTTCGCATTTATGCACTATAACCGGGCTGGATGAACCGGAAAAATTAAGTTTCATCTACCATTTGGCTGCTGATTCAGGAGTTTTGGTTAACCTGAAGATAGCCCTTCCCAAAAATTCTCCAATCCTCAAAACTGTTACTTCTTATTTTCCGGGCGCGGAGATCTATGAAAGGGAGCTGGTAGATTTGTTCGGAGCAAAAATCGAAGGATTGCCTTTTGGCCACCGTTATCCCCTGACTGATGACTGGCCGGTTGATCAGTTTCCTTTAAGGAAAGATTGGAAGGCGGACAAAAATGCATGATTCTAAAGATTTTAAGATCCCCATCGGGCCGCAGCACCCGGCATTAAAAGAGCCGGAAGGTTTTAGTGTGGCGCTTAAGGGCGAGAAGATCCTCGGAGTAGATATCCGTTTAGGTTATAATCACCGCGGGATAGAAAAAGCTGCCGAAGAGAGGACCTATGTGCAGGATATTTATCTGATTGAGCGCGTCTGCGGCATCTGCTCGCATTCCCACTCTACCTGTTTTGTGCAAGCAGTTGAAGAGATCGCCGGTTTAGCTGTGCCGATCCGCGCGCTTTATATCCGCACGATTATCGCTGAATTGGAAAGGATCCACAGCCATCTTTTGTGGCTGGGCGTGGCCGGCCATGAGATTGGTTTTGATACACTCCTTATGTATTCCTGGCGGGATAGGGAAGTCGTCATGGATATCCTGGCTGCTATTACCGGTAACCGGGTCAATTACGGAATGAATACTATCGGCGGAGTGCGCCGGGATATAGACGCTCAACAAACCGAAGATATACTCAAGGCCCTTACTATATTGGAAGAAAGGACTAAGTATTATATTGAAGTTGCTACGCAAGAAACGACGATAATCAAGAGATTATCCGGAGTGGGGATTTTGTCCCGCGAAGATGTTTTACGCCTGGATGCGGTAGGTCCGACTGCCCGCGCCTCCGGAGTTAAGCGCGATGTCCGGGCTGATGACCCATATGCGGCCTACGCCGAACTTTCTTTTAAGGTGATTACGGATGACCACGCGGATGTTTATGGCCGGACAGTAGTAAGAGTCAAGGAGCTTATGGAGTCCTATAAGATAATCCGCCAGGCGCTGAAAAATTTACCCGCTGGCCCCTTAACGGTAAGGGCGCCGCGTAAAATCCCTGTCGGAGAAGCAATCAGCCGTTATGAAGCTCCGCGCGGAGAAGATGTGCATTATGTTAAATCTAACGGCACGGAGAAACCGGAAAGGGTCAAAATCCGGGCGCCTACCCTGGCTAATGTCCAGGCAGTAAAGCATATGCTGCGCGATAGGTACCTTGCGGATATGCCTATTGTGGTTGCGGCAATTGACCCCTGTTTTTCCTGCACCGACCGTATGGTCGCCTTAAAAGAAGAGGATTGCGCCAGGGCTAAAATAATCAACTGGCAGACCTTGCACGCTTTTAGTATTGAATGGTATAAACAGCAGGGAATAGATTTTACCGAGCTGAATAAAAAACTTCAAGATAAGTTAAAGGGGTAGTTATGTTAGGAGCGTTATTTTATATTCTTATATTTCCGGGGTTTCTGTTCCTGGTATTTTCAGGCTTGACCGCGGAATTTATTGACCGTAAGATTTATGCCCGGTTGCAGAACAGGGTTGGACCTCCCTGGTTTCAAGCCTACGCGGATTTTATCAAGCTTTTGGCTAAAGAGGATATTGTACCGGCTGAATCCAACCCGAAGATGTTTAGGGTAGCACCGGTATTTGCCTTAACTGCCGCGATAACCGCGTTTCTCTATATACCACTCTGGGGTAAAGAGGCGTTACTTTCTTTTAACGGCGATGTTATTATCGTGCTTTATTTATTGACCCTGCCTACGCTGGCATTTTTCATCGGTGGCTGGTATTCTACTTCGTTATACTCCCGGTTAGGCGCGGTACGTTCACTGATGCAGTTATTTGCCTACGAAGTCCCGCTCTTTATGGGGATACTGGCTTCCGCACTTTTAGCGGATACCTGGTCATTAAAGGAGATGGTTATTTTCTATACGGCGCATCCCTGGTTCTGGATGTTTAACCTAACGGGTTTTGCTATATCCCTGGTTAGCTTGTTGGGAAAGCTGGAGAAGGTTCCTTTTGATATACCGGAAGCAGAGACAGAAGTAGTTGCCGGCGGCTTCACTGAGTATAGCGGCAGGATGCTGGCTTATCTGAGATTGACTTTAGATGTAGAAATGGTCGTGGGAAGCAGCCTTCTGGCGTTGGTCTTTTTTCCTTTCGGGTTAAATCTTGGCCCTCTACCGGGATTCCTGCTTTTTCTCTTTAAAGTTTTGTTTATTCTAGGCTTAATTTCGTTACTGCGGACGGTTGTGGCGCGCCTGCGCATAGACCAGATGGTTAACTTCTGCTGGAAATACCTGGTGCCCCTGGCGCTGTTACAGATCTTACTTAACCTTATTCTGAAAGGAACGCTTTTAAGATGAGGCCGGCCAAGATGTTAAAAGAGGTACTCGGTTCTATTTTTAAAAAGCCGGCTACGAACCTTTATCCGGCTCAAAAATTAGATATGCCGGATAAATTCCGCGGTAAATTAAAATTTTATCCCGAGCGCTGCATTGGCTGTAAAATGTGCATGCGCGATTGCCCGACCAACGCTATTACTATTAACAAGCTGGCTGAAAATAAATTTGAGGCTGTATTTGACTTAAGCCGTTGCATATATTGCGCGCAATGCGTAGATTCCTGCCCGAAAAAAGCGCTTGAGCCGACCAAAGAAGTTGAGCTGGCCGAACTTGATAAGAATAAGTTAAGAGTTATCTTTAAGGCGGGCGATACGGGTAATTCAATTACGAAAAATGATAAATGAAGCTGTCCTGCAAAATGATATAGTAGGGTTAATCACGCGCTTCGGCGACCTGGGTGTATTTTTAGCGATGTTCTTTGAATCGAGTATTGTACCCTTGCCTTCCGAAATAGTTTTAATCAGCGCCGGAGCGATTGGCATCCCTCTGGTTTCGGTGGTTATCTTTGGCGCTTTAGGTTCAACTTTAGGCGCGATGGTGGGTTATTCCCTGGGAAGGTATGCGGCCATGCCGGTATTATTAAAATTCGGCAGATTCATATTAATTAAGCCTCACCATATTTATAAAGCGGAGGAGTTTGCCAGGAAATACGGCATAGCCAGTGTCCTTATCGGAAGGGTCCTGCCGATAGTCCCTTTTAAGGTCTTTTCCATTGCCGCCGGCATCACCCGCCTTTCTTTTGTTCCGTTTGTATTATGTACCTTAATCGGTGTTTTGCCCAGGATCCTTATTTTAGCGGTTTTTGGTTCAGCGATAATCAAACATACCAAGGTAATCGTGATTTTAGCTGTTTTCGCGGTACTCATCTTTATTGCTTTTAAGGTAACACATTTGTTGTATAGAAAACGAAAAGTTAAACCCAAAGGAGGTTCCTGATGACCATATGGCAGATGCTTAAAAGCGGCGGCATAACCATATATATTCTTTTAGCTTGCTCGGTTCTTTCGCTGGCCATTATTATAGAGAGGTATGTTTATTACCGCCGTCGGTCCCGCATCAAGAAAATAGATTTTATGCTGGAGGTAAGCCGGGAACTGGGTAAGGGTGAGGTTAAAAAGGCCCTGGAGGTCTGTAAAAAAACCGATACTCCGTTTTCCAGCGTGGTATATGCGGGTTTAAATTTACACGGCCATAATGAGATGCTCATTTCCAATACCATGGAAAGAGAAATAACGGTGGAGACAATGAAGCTGGAGAAATATACCAGTGTGGTTGGGACTATCGGGAGTACCTCTGTTTATATAGGCCTCTTTGGCACCGTGCTGGGGATTATCCGGGCCTTCCACGATATATCCCTGAGCGGCTCAGGAGGCATAAGCGTAGTTATCAGCGGTATCTCTGAATCACTGGCGTGTACGGCGATGGGTTTATGCGTGGCCGTGCCGGCGGTTATTGCCTACAACTATTTCATCAAGAAGATTGATAATTTTATCAGCGACATGGAGCTGTGCGCTTCCGAGGTGATGGATTTATTAAAAGGTTAGAAGGAAAATGAATTTACGTTCGCGTAAACAAAGGCTGATCGCCGAGATAAATATAACTCCCTTTACCGATGTTATTCTGGTTTTGTTGATCATTTTTATGATTACGACGCCTTTGATCCTGCAATCGAGCCTTAAGGTGAATCTCCCGCAGGCTAAGAGTGCTTCGCCGATACGGGACATGGGGCCGATCAACATTATCATCACTAATACCGGTGCGCTATATGTGGACGGGGCAATGGCCACGCGTAAGGAATTACGCGAAAGGATTTATGCCCGGCGTAAAAATGATCCTTCCGTGGGCGTAGTGGTAAGTTCGGACAGGCTGGTACGTTTTAAAGATATCGTGGATATCCTGGATATTTTAAATGCCAGCGGAATAAAAAATCTTAATATTGCGGCAATAACTGAAGGATAAGAAAGGAGAAGTAGCAAGATGTTAGGTTTAATGAATGCGAGTGTTTTTGAAATGGTCGCGATTTGGGGCGTTCTTTTAATTGCTTTTCTGGGGTTAGCTTATGCTTTGTTATTGCGTAAACAGGTTTTAGCCCATGATAAGGGGACTCAAAGCATGCAGGATGTCTGGAATGCCATACGTTTAGGCGCGGACGCCTACCTTAGCCGTCAGTTAAAAAGCATATTGCCTTTAATCTTGGTCCTTACCGGTGTTTTATTCTTTTCGGTATATATCATTCCTCCGAGCGAGGAGGCATTAAAACGTTTTAGTAATTTTACTCCGGATGTGGTCCGGCTTATTGTTGGTTTGGGCCGGGCGGCAGCATTCGTTATGGGCGCATTTTTCTCGCTTAGCGTAGGCCAATTCGGCATGCGTATGGCAGTTGAAGGTAATGTGCGCGTAGCTTCGGCCAGCCGCAGGAGTTTTGGCGAGGCCTTAAAGATAGCGTACCGTACCGGCACTATTACCGGTATGCTTACCGACGGGCTCGGCCTTTTAGGCGGCACGGCGATATTTATTATTTTCGGGATTGCTTCTCCCGACGTATTATTGGGATTTGGTTTTGGCGGGACACTCCTGGCACTCTTTATGCGCGTCGGAGGCGGAATATATACCAAGGCAGCAGACGTAGGCGCTGATCTGGTCGGTAAAGTAGAAAAAAATATTCCCGAAGACGATCCGAGGAATGCCGCGGTTATCGCTGACCTCGTTGGCGATAATGTCGGTGATTGTGCGGGTATGGCCGCGGATATATTTGAATCTTATGAAGTAACGATTGTTTCCGGTTTGATCTTAGGTTTAGCCCTGGTCGGCATAACCGGTCAGTTAAAATGGATTGTTTTCCCGCTATTAGTGCGCGGTATCGGGGTGCTTTCTTCAATTATCGGAACGTACATGGTTAGAGGAAGCAAAAAGGACCCTAAGGGGGGGGATGCGTTTAAGAGTATCAACCGCGGATTTTATTCGTCTGCTGCGATTTCAATAGCCGCGTTCTTAGTTTTGGCCCATTATTATATGCACGAATGGCGGGCATTCTTCTCCGTCGCCATAGGTATAGTCCTGGCTATCGTTATTGATGAAATAACCAAGTATTTTACTCATACACACCATGCTCCGGTTAAAGAGATCGCCGGTTCATCCAGGACAGGAGCGGCAACTTTGATTTTGCGCGGCATATCCATCGGCCTGGAATCCAGCGCCTGGCAGTTTGTGGTTATCGCGCTTACTATCATGGCCGCTATCGTGATTTATTGGGGACAACCCGTTGTGTTTGTGCTTTACGGAGTAGCCATGACCAGTATCGGTATGCTTACCTTAACCGGTAATAATGTAGCGATGGATTCATTCGGTCCGATAGCGGATAATGCTAATGGCATTGGAGAGATGGCCCATTTGGAGCCGCAGGCGCGCAAGATCATGGCCGACCTGGATGCTGTAGGAAATACCACTAAGGCCATCACTAAAGGTGTGGCCATAGGTTCAGCAGTAATTGCTGCGGTTTCTTTGTTCGGCGCTTTTTTAACCGATGTGACCAAGGTCCAGGCGCAGATGGGCCTAGCCGAATCTTTACGGCTTCTGATTACGGGTATCCGGGTTTCTGAGCCGATTGTTTTTGTCGGCGTTTTAATCGGCGCGGCAATCCCCTGTTTGTTCTCCAGCCTGATGATTAATTCCGTAGCCCGCGCAGCCAGCCTTATTGTTGAGGAAGTGCGTAGGCAGTTTCATACTCCGGGATTAATGGAAGGGAAAGTCAAACCGGATTATAAAAAAGCGGTAGATATCTGCACAATATCCGCACAGAAAGAACTTGTCGGCCTGGCTTTAATCGCGGTGCTCAGCCCGCTTTTAATCGGTATGGTTTTAAGGGTGGAGGCTTTAGGCGGATTTCTTGCCGGCGTAATTGTTTCCGGCCAGCTTTTGGCGGTCTTTATGGCTACTGCCGGCGGCGCCTGGGATAACGCCAAGAAGACGATTGAAGACGGTTTATACGGAGGTAAAGGTTCCGAATGCCATAAGGCCTGTGTTGTCGGCGATACTGTCGGCGATCCTTTGAAGGATACTTCCGGGCCGGCCTTAAACCCGATGATCAAAGTAATCAACATGGTTTCGCTATTGGCTGCGCCTATAATTATTCACTACCGTTTAACCAGTCCGGGTGTTATAATCAGTATTACGCTTTGCGTAGTTATGATATTTGGGGCTATAGTTTATTCCAAACATGGGGTTTTAAGCTTTAAAAAGAAGAGCGAAGCAGGTTTTTAATAAAAGATGTCCATTATTCAACGTATAAAGAATATCGTTATAGGAAAATCGCGGAATCCTAAGGACTCCGCGATTTTCCATAAAATATCCCTAATCGCTTTCTTTGCCTGGGTGGGCTTAGGCGCCGATGGTTTATCCTCATCCTGTTACGGTCCCCAGGAAGCTTTTCTGGCCTTAGGCAGCCACATTTACTTAAGTATTTTTGTTGCTTTGGGAACGGTGCTTACTATCTTTATTATCAGCACAAGCTATTCCCAGATCGTTGAGCTTTTCCCCGGCGGCGGCGGAGGGTACCTGGTTGCCAGCAAGCTATTATCGCCTACCCTGGGAATGTTCTCCGGCTGCGCCCTGTTAATTGATTATGTATTGACCATTACCGTTTCCATCGCCAGCGGCGCGGATGCGCTGTTCAGCCTTTTACCCATGCAATGGCATACCTATAGGTTGATTTTTGCAGTTGCAGTAGTCGCAATACTTATGTTATTAAATATGCGCGGGGTAAGAGAATCGGTCTTGATGCTTATGCCTATTTTTCTTATTTTTCTGGTTACCCATATCTTTATCATTATTTATGCTTTTTGCAGGCATTCCTCCAGCATCGGGCAGTTAGCCGCTTCTACTTCCGGAGATTTACACAGCA
>JAQUMI010000030.1 GCA_028718225.1 Candidatus Omnitrophota bacterium
GCATATTCCTGGTAAGCGTGAACTGCTGCTCAAGCGCACCCTGTTCTACGAGATCATTCGGCCAAATCGATGTATCCGTAAAAGCTTTCAAATTATACCTTTCATAAATGGAAAACTTCCATTTCGGATTAATTCTCCATTGAAAGCTTGCGGTTATCTGGTTTTGGCCTTTCCTTTGATAGCGTTGGCCTATTCCGAATGAACGCTCCGGAGAAAAATCAAAATTAATATCGTAATTTACATTGGAAAAATGATTATAATTATCATAATACACTTCGCCCGGGATCCTGGAGTGCTTATAAGTAGCGTCTCCTTCAATCCTCAGCCAGGAATAAGGGAGGAGCTTCCATTTAAAAAGAATATCCGAAAAAGCAGCGCCGTTCAATTTATTTTTATTAGCCGGGTCAGCAGAATAGATAACGCTATCATTATTTAAAATAACAGGTTTAGTCCCGTAGACAACCCGAGGGCTAAATGCATAGGTAGTCGAGACTATAAAATCCACCAGGTCAACGCTCACCTCTTTGCCCCCTCTGTCTTTGCGCTTGGTCTGCAATTTATTGGATAACTCTAAAGTTACGGCGTTGCTGGAAGCAAGCAGGTCAACGCCGTCTATCTGCAGTAATTTATTGGCGGAAACAGTAGGCTCCGGGTTATAGGAATACCCGATAGTAGGCGTAATTATATGCCTTAAACCGTTTAAGCCCAGGCCAAAAGCGTTGGTTTGAACGTTAAATATCCGGTAAAACTTAGTGCTGATATCGGCTCCGGCATAAAATATTGACCTAGCCGGCAGCCTAGATCCGGTTGCGCTTTTATCATAAATAGTCTCCTGGACCTTCACAAAAGGGTTAACCCGCAAAAACGCTATCCTCGTAGGAATAGAAATTTTATTCAGCGTGTCCAGTCTGGTGACGGTCAGGTCATCGGGGCTTTCCGGGGCGGTAGTAGCTTTCTTGTTAAAACTGGTGAGCGTAGTATAGTTTTCAAAATAAAACGGCGTATCACCCAATTTAATGCTGGGCAGAGCGTATTTTATTTCCGGTAGCTTATCCAGCTGATTATACCAGTGGTTGACGCGCTTCTGCGCCAAAAAATCAATACTGGAATACGAAAAGCTGTGGTGCAGCAATGCGTAAGTTAACGGCTCAGAATCCTTCTCATATTCCCGGTAGAAATAATCTTTAAGGATATTGCTCCTAGGATCATATTTCCTTTTTTCATCGCTGATTTTATAGATCTCCGCGATAAAATTAGTCCGATTGTCAATATCCCATTTATGCCTTAAGCGCAAGAGATATCTCTGGTACGAAGTAGGATGCCCTGCAGGGACACTGCTGGGCCTCTCCTTGCTGTAATAAAATTTAAAATCTCCGCTGCCGATAGCCGTTTTTGTATAATTCAATCCTAAACCTTCGGCCCAACCCAGTTTATTACGGTAGTCCAAATACATCCGGCCATCAATATTGTCCGCAAGGTTATACCTCCAGTCGCTCAATAGGTAGGGCCCCCAGTCTTTCCTTTTTCCGGGGAGGACGCTCACATGCATAAGCGGTTTTTCAAAAGTCTGGTTAAACCGCGACAGATACATAAGCGGAACCGGGCCCAGATACAGGTAATCGTCTTTAGTCTGAATCTTCTCCTGGGGGATAATATTTATCCGCTTTGAACCAATGCGGTAATGCGGCCGGTCAAAGCTGCAGGTAGTCGCGTATCCATAGTGGGCTATAATTTCTTTATCCCCCTCTTTATCTACTCTCCTGGCCTTACCGAAAAAAGGGTTGGCCCGGAACTGGGCGTCAATAATACTACCCGTTTTAGTCTGGAAATTGTAAATTAATTTTTCGCCTTCAACAATACCCTTTTTATCCTCTAACCTCGCCTGCCCCGATGCTATTCCTTCTTTAGTCTGGGTATTCACGGTGAGCTTATGGCAGGTAAGTTTGGTATCCCCCGAGATAATCTCCACGTTTCCGGAGGCAATTACTTCCTGGGCATCAGCGGAATATTCTACATTATCGCCGTTAATGATCATCGGCTGGGATTTTGAAGCAGATTTAATGATTCCCTCGGCGCGGGAGAGAGAAATACAGGATAGTACTAAAATAAAACCTAGGCAGGATAGTTTCTTGAGCATTTATTCCGGTATCTTTCTATAGTCCTCGATAAACCTCTGTATTCCTATATCCGTAAGCGGATGTTTTATCAATTGCTCAATTACTTTAAAGGGAATAGTAGCTATATCAGCGCCGATAAGCGCGGCATCCCGGACATGCACAGGGTTGCGCACCGAAGCCACGATAATCTCGGTCTTGAATCCGTAATTATTATAGATAGTTTTAATACTCCGGATTAAATCCATGCCTGGCTGGCTGATGTCGTCTAGTCTGCCGATAAAAGGAGAGACATACCCTGCTCCGGCCTTAGCTACTAATAACGCCTGGTTTGCCGAAAAACAAAGCGTAACATTTGTTTTTACGCCTTCCCCGGATAAAACCTTGACTGCCTTTATCCCATCCTTAGTCAGCGGGATCTTGACTACGATATTTTTGGCAATCTTGGTCAGCGCGCGCGCCTCTTCCTCCATGCCGTCTGAATCCAGGCTGATTACTTCCGCGCTTACGGGCCCGGAAACTAGAGAACAAATCTCCCGCAATAATTCACCGGCCGGCCGGGCTTCCTTGGCTATTAAGGTAGGGTTAGTAGTCACCCCATCGATTATTCCGAGGCTAACCGCCTCTTTTATCTCTTGAACGTTCGCGGTATCAATAAATATCTTCATCTATAAACCTTCCTTTACCATTATCGCTGCTCCGATTAAACCTGCTTCATTTCCCAATCTTGCCTTAAATAATTTTACATGCTTGGCCTGTACCCCCATTGCCTGCTTTATAAGTGACTCTTTTATACTTTCGAATAATACATTACCCGCCCCGGCAACTCCCCCTCCGATAACAATAACATCCAGGTTTAACAGATTTACTACTCCGGCTAAAGCAAACCCCAAGTGGTTACCTGTTTTACGCCATATATCTATTGCCAGCCGGTTATGCTTTAAGGCCAGCCGGCTTAATTCTTCAGGCGTAACAACACGTTTAAAAACTCTCCTCGCTTCCTGAATAATCCTCTGATTGCCGACGTACGCCTCTAGGCATCCAAAGCTTCCACAGTTGCAGGGCGCGCCTGCTTTTTCATTAATCGGCAAGTGGCCTATTTCGCCGGCAACGTTATTAAAACCGCGGTAAAGTTTATTATTAAGAATGACTCCTCCGCCTATCCCGGTACCTAAGGTCATGCATAAAACATTGCGGTAACCCTTGGCCGCTCCCAGTTTATGCTCGGCCAGGGCCATCAATTTAGCGTCATTATCCAGGCAGACCTTCAGGCCAAGTTTGTTTTTTAAAATATTCCTTAAGGGTACTTCTTTCCATCCGGGAATATTGGGAAAAAAATGCACTATCCCTCTTTGGGCATCTGTGGGTCCGGGCAACCCCAGCCCCACCCCCAGGATCTGAGCTTTACTTAGGTTATTATATTTAATAAACCTGGTAACCGAATGCACGATCCCCAGGATGAGGTCGTCTTTTTCCATGAAAGAGCGCGTGCTTAAGGTCTCCCTGTCTTTTATCCGGTAATTTAAATCCAGGAGGGCAACTTTCAGGTTGGTACCGCCTAAATCAATACAGATAATAAATTTCTTAATCATATCAAAAATTATTTTATATCAAAAAATAAGGAATGACAAGCTATTACGCCAAATATTCAGTTAGGTTAGCATAAAAATCTAAAAGCTACAAGGGATATTCTTTAAGAAAGGCTATTCTGGCGCATATACACAGACTTTATTTCTGCCTGTCTGCTTGGCCACGTATAAGGCTTTATCCGCGGACTCAATAAGCTGTTCTACTGTCTCCCTGCCCCGGGAAAAAGTAGCTATGCCTATACTGATGGTAACCTTTAATTCTTCGTCATATACCCTGATATTTTTTGCTTCTACGGCCTGCCTGAGACGCTCTGCGGCAAAACGCGCCTGCTCCTTACCTGTCTCAACCAGTATAATGGATAATTCCTCTCCTCCATACCTGCCTACGAAATCAATCTGCCGGATAGTTTCTTTAATTGTCCCGGAGACTTCTCTTAGTATGGCATCACCCACTAAATGCCCGTATTTATCGTTAAATTCTTTGAACCTGTCTATATCAACCATCAGAAAAGAAAAATTGTATTTAAATTTTCTGGAACGGTTCAACTCTTCTCCAAACCGGTCAAGAAAATGCCTCCGGCTAAACAACTGCGTCAGACTGTCGGTAATCGCCAATTCCTGCATTTTTTTATAAAGGAGCGCCCTTTTGATCCCGATCAAAAACTGCTGGGCGAGAATCTGGAACCTCTCCTTATCTTCTTCCTGGATTTGGCTGGCGATTAAATAACCGATCGTATCCCTTTGAATAACTAAAGGGAAAACCGTGCTCCCGGCATAAAAAGATAAATCGGCATCTTTATCCAGGAACCGGCAGTCTCCTATCTTAATATAGTCATTCAGGCGCTCCCGAAAGATTGAAAATATTTTTTTCTCATCAAGCGTCTTACAGATATCCTTGGTTATGTTATAAAGCGCTATTGTTTCATTAACCGTCTCTTCAATATCCAGGTTATCCTTCTTGAGCCTGGATTTTTCTTCAGAGAGCACCGCGTATTCGGATTCCAGATTTTTCAGGTGCCCCTTTTTCTTGAGTAAAGATTCCCTCAGCGCCCTTTTTAAAGTCAGGGCCGCTAAGATAACCAGTAGAATAAGCGCCCCTAGATATAGCATACCCGGTTCCTTCCTTTTTGCTTGGCCTTATACATTGCTTTATCCGCCCGCTGGATTAATTCATCTTCCTCGGTAGCATCAGCCGGAAAAGTAGCCACTCCTATAGATACGGTAATATGGCTTTCCTCGCGGCGCAACACTATCTTTTCCTCTGCTATCCTGCGGCGTAGCGTCTCAGCGACCCCCAAAGCGCTCTCCTTATCCAAGCCGGCAATAATGGCGCAAAACTCCTCTCCCCCAAAACGGCTGATAATTGGGTTAAGATTATTCAGAAAATCAGTAATAATCTGGCTTACTTTTTTTAACACAATATCGCCGGCGGTATGGCCGAACTTATCGTTATAATTTTTGAATAAATCGATATCCAGCATCAATAGGGATAAAGGCATTTTCTGCCGCGTGCACCTCTTACACTCACCTTTAAGGCGTTCGGCAAAGTAACCTTTTGTATAGAGTGACGTCAACGCATCGTGTATGGCTAAATCCTGGGTTCTTTTAAAAAGTTCGCTATTTTCTAAAGCCACCGCCCCCAAGTCAGAGACAGAAACCAGGAACCTTAGGTCATCCTGGGAAAAAAAATACTTGGCCGTATTATCCAGCCTGATAATGCCTAAAAATTTGTTTTCGCTGATAAATGGCGCTGCGATGAGCGAAGAAACAGACCGGGCGTCCTGAAGTTTTAGTTTTTCGGGGTCGAAACGAAAGTCATTCTTAATGTCTTCAACTAATAGAGGGCTGGTATGCCGCAATACCCACAAGTCAAAAATGTTCCCTTCTTTGGCTTTAATCACCAAATCGGGGTCCTCCCTCTTAGCTTTAAAAAGCACGAGCTTCTGAGTCTGGTTGTCCACCAGGTACAGCACGCAAACTCCTTGATTGTTTGCGATAAGCGAGAACGCTTCGGAAACAAAGGCATCCGCCACCGCGTCCAAATCCAGGCTTTTATTTATCTCCTCAAGTATGCTCTTTAAACTACTGTAGCGCCTGTATTTTTCTTTCAGGGAAATATTATTTTTATGTTCTTTAGAATATTCTACGCTTAAGAGATTAAACCTTTCCTGGACTTCCTGGGCGCGTGAATCGAGGGAATAGTTTGCGGCGGAATTTTTTCTTAAGATGTAGCAGGCAATAATAATATTAGCCAGGTAGAACAGAAAAAGATATTTTAGGTTATGGGGCCCGATGAACTTGGCAAGTTTTAAAGGGAAGATAAAGTAAAGGAACAGGAATAAAATTACATAGGCAGTTACCCTTAAAAGGATACTTTTCCTTAAAGAAGGATTGGCCATAAGAATATTTTTCGGCTAAACAATCGTATCTTCGCTGTCTTTATTAAAAAAATGAACCTTACTCATATCAAAGACAAGATCCATATCCTGATTGATCTTGGGACGGTCATGCGCGCCTACCCGGGCGATAAAAGTATGTTTACCGGTGTTTAAGTAAAGGTAAACTTCCGAACCCATAGGCTCGTAAACCTCACAGTTGACTTTCACGATATTCCCCGGCGGAGCTTCGGAAACAAATAGTTTATCGTAAATATCCTCAGAGCGTATGCCAAAGATTACTTCCTTATCGACATAGGCATTCATCTTTTGGCGCATATCATCAACCAGTTTGACTTGGAACTTACCCTCATCAAAATAGAGGCGTCCGTCTTTCTTAATAATTTTCCCCGTCATAAAATTCATCGGCGGAGAGCCAATAAAACCGGCTACAAATTTATTTTTAGGATGGTCGTAAACAGTAATCGGATCGGCAACTTGATTCAGTACGCCATCCTTCATCACCGCGATCCGATCTCCCATAGTCATAGCTTCAATCTGGTCATGCGTAACATAAATTATGGTAGTCTGGAGCCGGATATGCAGTTTATGGATTTCGGTGCGCATCTGGACGCGCATCTTAGCATCAAGGTTACTTAAGGGTTCGTCAAATAAAAAAACCATTGGTTTTCTCACAATCGCCCTTCCCACTGCTACACGCTGACGTTCGCCGCCGGAAAGTTCCTTGGGCCGGCGACGCAGCAATCTCTTTATGCCTAATATATCCGCAGCCTCATTTACTCTCTGGGCGATCTCGCCTTTCGGCATGCGCCGCAGACGCAGGCCAAAGGACATATTTTCAAATACGGTCATATGCGGATAGAGGGCATAATTCTGGAAGACCATGGCGATATCTCTGTCTTTGGCCGGAACGTCATTGACCTTTTTGTCGCCTATATAAATATCGCCAGAACTTATATCTTCAAGGCCGGCGATCATCCTGAGGGTCGTAGATTTTCCGCAGCCGGAAGGCCCGACTAAAACCATAAATTCCTTATTTTCGATACCTATATTTACATTATCTACCGCTTTCACATTGCCCGCAAAAACCTTGCAAACATTCTTTAAGCTGACCTGTGCCATCTTTCTCCTTATTCTGTCTGGTTTTAAAGTAGCCTAGTATATAATTATATTAAATTTAACTCAAATAATCAAGTAATTGACTCAAAGTAAGCTTAAGATTTTTGCGCTGTACAATCATATCAATAAGCCCATGTTCAAGTAAAAACTCCGAACGCTGAAATCCCGGCGGCAGCTTTTGCCTTATCGTCTGTTCAATTACCCTCGGACCGGCAAATCCGATTAACGCGCGGGGTTCGGCAATGATAATATCGCCCACTCCGGCGAAAGAAGCCATCACTCCGCCCATTGTAGGATTAGTAAGCACGGAAATATACGCCAGGCCCGCCTTGTGGTGACGGCTTAAAGCCGCGCAGGTCTTGGACATTTGCATAAGGCTAAGCATCCCTTCATACATCCTTGCCCCGCCGCCTGAACCAGAAACGATAACTATGGGAAGTTTGTTTTTAATTGCCGTTTCAATAGCCCGGGTTATTTTTTCCCCCACTACTGAACCCATCGAGCCCATAATAAAACGCGAATCGGTAACCGCAATAACTGTCCTTCGGGTATCCAGCAACCCTTCGCCCGACACAACCGCATCCTTGAGGCCTGTTATCTGCTGATCCTGGACAAGTTTATCTTTATAAGTCTTGGGCCCCTTAAAATCCAGAGGGTCTGCAGAGAGCATATCCGCGTCATATTCGCGGAAGGTATTCTTATCCAGGAGCATATTTATTCTCTCGTAGGCACTCAGAGAAAAATGGTACCCGCACTTGGGGCAGACCTTGAGGTTCTCTTCAATAGCTTTATTGTAGAGGGTTTCGGAACATTCTCCGCATTTAGTCCATAGGCCCTCGGGCATCTCTTTCTTCTTTACTCTTACGATCGTATACTTTGGCTTACCGAAGAGTGCCATTTACTCTCCTCCCGTTCCATGCTTGTTGATCAGCAAACCGGAGAGGACCTTGGGATAAAAATAGGTGGATTTCGCCGGCATCTTATTACCGCTCAAGGCTACCGCCATGATCTGCTCTATCTTTACCGGGTTTAAGAAAAAAGCGATACTTAAAGGATCCTTATCCACCGCCGCGATGAATTCCTCCGCATTAGGGCTGTATTTAAGGTTGTCTTTCTCCGCCGCAGCATACCCCAGTACATCATTAAAAATAATATGGTTCAAAATAGCCACATCTAACGAACGGTATTCCTTAGGTTTATCGCCAAGCAGTTTATCCAGTATTTTAATATTTTTTAACCGCAATAAACGGTATTTTTTATTTTTATACATCCCCAGAAGATGCTCTGCGCGGCCGCCCTTTGCCATCAAGAAGAAAAAACGGGCTTTATCCTTAACTTCCTCAACATCAAAATAATTTTTTAATGCCGGGATGAGATTCTCTAAATTTATCTCCCTTTCCATCCTTAAAAGACGATGCAGGGGTAATATGGATAATCCGCGCTGGTCGGTATTAGTAAAATAGGCCAGGGTATAATTAAGACTTGACTCTTCCGAAAGCTCCTTCCCAAGCTTCTTCCTCATCTCATCCCTGTAGGCACAGGAGACTTCGTAACGATGGTGGCCATCCGCGATAAAAGCTTCTTCTTTCTGCATCCCCGACTGCAGCATATTCAGCGCTTCGGGAGAATCTATTCTCCATATTCTATGCAGGGTTTTTTCATAATCCTTTACCTCCATGAATGCCGGCTTATCCTTGACATATTGCTCATATAAACGCTGGATAACCCGCTGGTTATCCTTAGAAATAATGAATACCGGACTTAAATTAGCATTAACCCTGCGGATAAGGTTTAACCGGTCTTCCTTTGCCTCTATCCGCGTATGCTCGTGGCCGAATACCGGAGAATCTTTATCGCCCAGCCTTAAAAGCGCAATAAGCCCTAAACGGGTCTTCTTTTCCCCTTTGATGTTATACTGCTGGCTGTAAAAATATACCGCAGGCCTGGTATCCTGGACGAGGATTTTGTTTTTGAGCCAATTCTCAAACAGAAGGCCAGCCCGGGCGTATTTATCTTCACCGGCTATATCTCTCCCTAAAAGTATACGGATATAATTATACGGATTAAGGTTATAGTAATAATCCTGCTGAAGGGAAGAAATTACATCATACGGAGGGCAGGTTACGTCAGATAAGTCTTTAAGCTTCTCCTGATTATAAAAAACCGCCTTGAAGGGTTTAATTTTTATCATTACCTGTCAATGGGCATGCGGGCAACTACTGCATTCTGAGTTTTTAGTGGGGCAGGTCCCGGACTTCCCTTTAGCAGGGGTATTCTTGGACGAAGATTTACGGTAATCCGTAGCATAGAACCCCGAACCCTTAAAGATTATACCTGAACCGCCTCCGATGAGCCTGTTGATTTTCTTATGGCATTTGGGGCATTTTTCAATGGGCTTATCGGTAATCTTTTGAAATATATCAAAAACCTTATTGCAATTCCTGCATTCGTATTCATAGGTCGGCATCAATTTCTCCTTAATTTTTTAGCCAGTGATTTTATTATTTTATCAATAATATTGCCCCTGTCAAATGACTTATGCCTAAAGGCGGCTAAACTCTTCCATAAGCCTGCGCTGTTCCGAAGTCAGCCGCTTAGGGATCTCTACGCCTATCCTGACCAATTCGTCTCCCGTGCCCCGGCTATGTAAATCCGGGATGCCTTTAGCTTTCAGCCTGAAAATGCTCCCGGGTTGGGTACCTGCGGGAATTTTCATATCCGCTCTTCCTTTGAGCGTCGGGACGATAATATCTCCGCCTAACACAGCCTTACTTAAGTTTATATTTATTTCGATGAATATATCGTTGCCATGCCTCTGAAAAACAGGGTGCGGGAGCATCTCTATAATGACATATAAATCCCCCTTGGAAGCGGTTCCCCCTTCCCCCTCGCCGCGCACCCTTAAATTAGAACCGGTATCTACCCCGGCCGGAATCTTGACTTTTATCTTACGGGTTACCTTGGTTCTGCCTTCGCCGCGGCATTCCAGGCAGGGAGATTGCATTACCGCTCCTTCTCCTGAACAGCGGGAGCAGGTTTGCTGTATAAAAAAACCTCTTGAACCGACAACCGTATGCCCTGAGCCTTTACATTGAGGGCAGGTAGTTTTTTTTGTTCCGGGCCTGGCGCCTGTACCTGAACAAACAGGGCAGGTTTCATAGCGCGGTACAGTAATTGTTTTTTCTGTACCCGTAGCCGCCTCTTCTAAAGTAATGGTGACAGAAATCTGCAGGTCCCTTCCTCTGTTCCGCCGGCTGCCGGAAGCGCGGCTGGATCTGCCACCAAAGAAATCATAGCCTAAATCGCTGAATATCTCATCAAACAACCCTCCGCCCAGGCCAAAATCACCCAGGTCCCGGAAAACGCTGCTAAAATCCGCTCCCTTAAAAATATCTTCCTGCGCGTATTTCTGGTCTATCCCGGAATGTCCGTACTGGTCATACAGGGCGCGTTTTTGCGAATCGGATAAAACAGCAT
>JAQUMI010000031.1 GCA_028718225.1 Candidatus Omnitrophota bacterium
TTTTTTATTATTATACTGCCATAACTGCAAAATCCTAAATATTTTTAAACGGCCCCAGGCAACCTCCTTAATCTATAAAAAAGGCGCTTGTGGCAAAATCCGCCGCAAGCGCCTTAAAATTACTACTTTACTAGGCTTTGGAAAATTTATTATACAACCACGCCAATAGCAAGCCTCCTATGCCGGCGTCCACAAAACCCCAAATGCCTCCGACTATGCTTCCGGCTATCGTCGGCGTATAACCCAAATAAACGCTCGCCATTACCTCTCCCCAGGCATCACCCCAGGTAGAAACCGTATCCACTAACCCCATAATGAGCATGCTGCCGCCCCAAAGGACTCCGCAGGCCAAACCAAATGCCTTCACATTCAATTTTCCCATACCTCCTCCTTTCTCTGGCTTATTATATGCTTTTTCCGTGAATTATCAAATAAAAATGTTCGGCCTTCAAAAAGAATTATTAAAAAGTTTATCCGCCTCTGCAGTTATAAGCTTTTTCAACCGCTGCGGATCCCAGGGGTAAAAAGTCAGGTTTTCCTCCCTGATTACGGCAGGTAACACAGCGCTCTCTATCCCTTTTAAAGCCATAGCGATAATCCTATTGCCTTTATTGCGGCTTTTCTGGAGCTGGGAATCTGCCCATTTGCTAGTATGCGTATTCTCCCCTATAAGGCAAACAACAATACTGCATTTTACGATTTTTTCGCCTAGTGCCCGCTTGATAACATCGGCGCCTGGGGCATCCATATCCATATCTAAAGGCCCTTCGTAGAAATCCAGGTCATACTCCGGGCTATAGAGTAAAGGCAGCAAACTCTTTACCTTTTGGGCATCTTCATCCGCAAAGCTCAAAAAAACTCTTTTCATAGTTACCTAAAAAATCCCCAAAAGCGCCTTTTAATTTATTGGACCTCCCAAAAAGACAACCTCTCCCGGGCATCCAGATTAAGCAGGATTATTTCCGCAAGCAAGCCTTCCCCCGCAGGGTTACGGTAAATACAGGATTCTTTGACGCCGCTCTGGCCCTGGCCTTGAGCCGGCCTGCATAAAGTCGGTTCTCCGTAAATACGGAAAATAGCGCGTTTTTGCATTAACTTATCCAGGCGGCCATTATCAATATCGGCCTTTAGCTTGTTGTATAACTTTTGCTCCCTGTCTAATTCGGCCTGCATCTCTTTCTGGCTGGCCTCTAAGCCCTTCATGAACCTGACTTCATCCCAATGGGTCAGGTACACGCAGCCGGGAAGAAAAATTACGGCTAAGCTTAAGTAAAATACATAGGCATAAAAAATCTTATTTTTCGCCATTTCACAAAACCCCGAAGAATCCTTTAGTTTTACGCCGGATACCTGAAATGCACAAATATCCTGCCGAAATTTTTATCGTCTTTCTCGATGCGCCGGTATAGCTTTTTAATCTGCGGCTGCCCTAAAAAGCGCAAGACGCTCTTTTTCAATTGCCCGCTTCCCTTGCCCGGGATGATTTCCACCAGCTCTATTTTTTTACTCACCGCTTCCTGAATCACGCGGTTGAGTTCCGCCTCGATCGCCCGGCCGTTACTGAAGATGCCGTGTAAATCTAATTTGATTTTAGCCATTAGGTTTTCGGGGAATCACCATCCAGACTGCCAGATAACCGACTACCCCGATTCCAAACGATATGATAGTAAGAAAAATAAACAAGACCCTGAACACCGTAGAATCCACCTTAAAATACTCGCCCAGGCCGCCGCAGACCCCGCCGATTTTGCGGTCTGTATTTGAAAGGTAAAGTTTTTCCATGCCCCCTCCCTGCTCTTACTTACCCTTTATTTTTTTAGGAATAGTGATTGTTAAAATCCCGTCCTTATAATCTGAAACTATGCGGCTTCTTTCCGCGTCTTCCGGCAGTATAAAACGGCTCAAGAAAGCACCGTAACTCGATTCTTGGGTGTAGGCATCTTCACCTTCAACGGTTTTATCTTTCCTGTTTTTAGCGGAAATTATTAACTTTTTGCCCTTAACCTGCACCTTGATGTCTTTCTTATCTATACCCGGCATATGCGCCTTTACCGTATATGCCGATCCATTGCTGCCAAAGCTTATGCCGGAACCGGTAGATATTTCATCTCTGAACATACCCGGCGCAGCTGGCCTCTTGGAAACGCTATCATTAAATATACGTTCCATTCTTTCCTGCATCCTATTCATCTCCGCGAAAGGGTCCCAGGCAGATACTTCATAAACAACAGGCAAAGCCCTTCCCGAAAATCTTTCTGCAGGCATCTGCCGATGCCGCACGTAAGCAGCCCTATAAGCCCTTTCTTTATTATACCTGCCCAGCAAATAGGCGTTTTCAAAAATAAGGGCTCCTCCCAACACAATAATGACCCCAATAATGACCCTATTCTTCATACCTGCCTCCCTGTTTTGATAATATTTTATAAAAATATAAAAACTTGTCAATAAGGCAGGTAAGTAATCTTACCAAAAATCCCAAGCTCTATTAAGAGCTTGGGATTGGCGTAAATAGACTACTGCTTATTTACAGCAACTGCCACTTGTACCTCTTGCAATTCTCTTGATTACCGCACTGATAATGAAACAGGCGATAGCAAGAAATATGACTAGATTATCTGAGAGCGGCAGGACGTCAAAAGCTGCTGCTAAAAGCAGTAATATCCCGATACCCCACAGAATCGCATTACACGCGCAGGTATTCTTCTTTTCCATCTCACCCTCCTTCCCCTATTTTTTATATGCCCTCTTTTCCGAGATAAGAAAAATAAACACAATTCCTTAAAGGCAGATTCGGCCGAAGATCTCTTATCGGGACACAGGCAAATTGCTTGCCAGAAACTGTTTTATGCATCCCTATCCTATGGTCATAGATAGGGCAAAAAAATTCCCCGGATTCATTCTTCTTTAAGTGCTCACAAGGGTCTCCGTCAAAAGCGCCGCAACAGGCTCCGCACCTCCTGCAGAGGGCCTCATACCTGGCCTGCTCTTCTTCCTGTTTTCGTAAATACGCTAGTTCGTCCATAAGGATATTATACTTTCTTACTTCCAGGTAATCTTCGCCGTGTTTCTGGCAGGTATCCGGCTATAGCGATATTTAGAATACCCCAGCATCATTGCTGCGCCGGCTGTCGCTCTTCTGGATAGGCCGGCAAGTTTGCCGGCATTTTCCGACATATTCACCGCCATTTGCACATACCCGGCCCAGCAGGCGCCGAGGCCAAAGCCAAAGGCTGCTAATTCCAGGTAAGCCGCAGAAATCGTGCAGGATTGCGGGACCATCGGGTCATCTTTAAGGCCATAAGCTATAACGACGCAAGGCGCGGACCGGCAAATCCTATCTTTTCCGTCTTTCCAGGATTCAACCAGACGGTCAAAATGCAGCGACTCTGCTAGCGAAGACTTAGTTTTTAGAAGCCCCTCCATCCAATTTACGATAGAAACGCCGAGCGCATGCACCTTCTCTTTATTATTGATAACCAGCCAATTAACCGGCTGCCGGTTAACCCCCGAGGGAGCGTAGCGGGCGATATCTAAAAGTTTCTCTATTGATTCTTCTGCTACCGGTTCGTCTTTATAGGCCCTAATCGAACGCCGGGCTTTTAAGAGTAACCCTACCTGCTCCTGCGTCGGTAATTTAGCGTAGTCAAGCTGTATTGCATCCTTAAGCTTCATCGTAGATAATTCTAGCGAGCCAACCGGGCAAAACGCAAAACAATGGCCGCAGTTAATACACAGCTCCGGGCCGCCCGGTATAAATTCCGGCACGTGCTCTTTCTCGTTCATCCGCAGGACTTTAGCCGGGCAGACCTCCACACATTTACCATCGCCCCGGCAGGTAGTTTTATCAACTTTTATGGCAATCATATTTCCACTATACCCCTCTACCTTACGCCATGACCTTATCAAATTCCTCTATCGTAATTGCGGGAAAACTGGTAAAGGATATATTCGTCAGCTTATTTAACGCAACTGAAGCTTTCATGACTTCGGCGACTCCGGGAAAATCCGTAATCAGCACTATGTCGTATTTGCCCAAGAGCGCATACATGGAATTTACCTTTCCGCCGGCCTTAGTTATCGCCTCAAGCGCCTTGTTAGTCCTATCAGTAGAGATACCCTCCATCGCCTCCTTTGAATATTTTCCGTACATAAAAAATTTCGCCATTTTGCCACCTCCTGTCTTTTAGACCGCTATGCTGCATAAATAAGTAAAATACCGAAAGTAAGCGTTACCAGGCTAATTAAACGCAACAGGTTATCCGGCTTCTTATCCCACCAGCCAAGCATTGTCCTGACCTTTTCCGGGCCCAAAATAAAAATAAGCAAACCGCCTAAAAGCGCTAAAATACCCAGCACAAATATAACCTGCGGCACTTTTGCCCGGGGCGCAAAGCCTAGAAAAATAATCCCTATTACAATCCTTATCAACCCGGCTAAAAAGATATTATTTCCTTTGCGCCAGAAAACCAGCATCTTTCTGGCCGCCTTAGGGTTTAATAAGATTATGCTCCCCATGGCTATTATAAAAATCCCGATGATTTCAATCAGTATCAACCTGGCCCCCTTTCTCCTTTTACCATTCCGGCCCCCCTAGTCAAATTCTACTCTTGTTTAGGATAGTGTCAATATAGTTTATGCGGAAGAACAGAAAAAAAGCTTTATTAGTAGATTGACGGCTTCTATCTTTAGGGTATAATGAATACACACAAGGAGGAATATTATGAAAATTTTTCATATTTTAGCGGCCGGTTCTATTGTATTGCTGAGCGGATGCTCGGGATTTATGATGCAGAGCGAAAAGAGGTCGTTTGTGACTGAAGCTATCTCTAAATCATCCTATAGCGTGGCCTTCTGCGGCAATGCTTATATGGACCAAAGCGAAGCTGAAAAACTGGCTATGCAGCGCGCCTGCGAAATTACGCTGACCAAAGGGTATACCCATTTTGAGGTATTAACAAAATCCGACCAATCGGATACCTGCCAGATATCCGATGCTCCCCGCGCCAGCTCAAAACAGATTCCTTCTTCAACCGATTTCGTAGGGCCGCAGAATATTGTCCGGCCTAATATAACCTTAAGGATACAATGCTATTCGTTTAAAGACGCGCCTCAAACCGCTATTGACGCGCAGAAGTATTTAGATGAGAATTTTCCGGGATTAAAGTTTAGCAAATAGGGGAACCCTGCAAATAAACTCAACCAAGGTTTTATATCCTAATTTACTGTTTCTGCCGGGATAGTAAAGTAGAATGTACTGCCCTTGCCGGCCTGGCTCTCCACCCAGATCTTGCCGGCGTGGGCCTCTACCGCCATCTTACAGAAAGTAAGCCCTAAACCCTTACCGCTTCTTTTCACCTTCTTAGCCGGATCCACTTGGATAAATTTATCAAAGACCCGGCCAAGATATTCCTTTGGGATGCCCTCGCCTTGGTCTTTTACGCTTATTAGGACTTCTTTATTTGCTGCGCTATAAGAGGCCGCGATTACAACCTCCGAGCCGACTGGCGTGAATTTAAGCGCATTCCCGACCAAGTTAAAGATGACTCTTTTTAGGATATCTTTATCCGCCCTTATTTCCGGGGCATCTGCCGGCAAATGTATGGATATGGATTTGCCTCTGCCTTTTGCTAAAATCTGCAGCGCATCCGTCGCCTCTTTAAGAAAAACGTCTAATTTTATATTTTCGTAATGTAAGGGTAATTTTCCTTCTTCCATCCTGCCGATATCCAAAAGATTAGAAATCATATCCCTCATCTCGCTAATGTTATCCAAGGCCACCCTCAAGGCATCCTTCTGTTCCCCGGACAGCTTGTCTCCTGGTCCCCTATCCAGCATTTCAACGCTGCCCAGGATTATCCCCAGGGGATTATTCAGGTCATGCACGATCATCTGGGTAAGCGAATCTTTTACCTTTTCCAATTTACCCAGCTCAGCGTAAGCTTTCTGGCTCTCGGCCAATAAATTCCTCACCCTGGTATTGGTCTCCCACTGGAATACGGCTAGAACGCGTAATATAGCATAAGTTATGAGCACTGCGCAGACAGAACGCAAAACCTGCACCGGGATACCGGATACATTTAAGAATTCCGTATAGTTAAGCACAGATGCCGGAAAGAATGCAGCCTGTGGCACGACTAAGCCCGAAAATACAGCGTAACCTGCCAGGGCACCTGCGGCTAACTTCAAATGCCTGGAAATAACCGTTAAATTCATCTCTCTAAACTGGGAGGTTTGCAGCAATAAAGCCCAGGCAGCCAGGAATATCCCCGGGGCGCCTAATAAATAGCGGGCCCAGATATTCCCCAGTAAAATCCGCTGGTCATGGAATACAACTATGGCTATCCAACCAATAAATAAAATTGCCGGAAGCGCTTTTAACGCCCGGTATTTATTTTTGGATTCGGCAATCAGGCTCACGCCGAACTGGAATAGAAAGAGAAAAGAAACTGCCAGAAATAATAAGCTTAAATAATTGAGGAAATCTTCACTAGCGGGCTTTCTGATCAGCATAAACATATCTACCCATTCATTTATGCCGTGGATAATCCCGAAAGCAGCCAGCAGCCACATCTTATCCGCCAGCCTGAACGCGCTATCCTTTTTAGGATAAATAGCGACTGCCAATCCCAGCGTAAAGAAAGCCAGCCCATAAACAAAGAATACGCCGACTATGCTCATCTTAAAAATAAACACAGCTTTGAAAAGGTAAATTCGGCCTAAGGCCCCTTATCGGAACACAGGCGAATTGCTTGCTGGAAACTGTTTTATGCATGCCTATACTGTAGCCGTAAACATGGCAGAAATACTTTCCTGCCTCATCTTTCTTTAAATATTCGCAGGGGGCCTCCGTCAAAAACTTCGCAGCAGGCTCCGTATCTCCGGCAAAGCACCTCATACCTAACCTGTAGTCTTATTTTGTAATCTGGCTGATAATATCTTCCAGCTGCCGGTTAAACTCATCGGGTTTCTCAACCATCAGGAAATGCCCCACTCCACGCATTGTTCTTAAATGATAGGACTTCAGGTATTTGCTGTTAATCTCCGGATAACTTTGCCACAGGTCGGCATTCAGGCACCATAACGGAACATCCACATCAGCCAAAAGCGGGATAATCGGTGTATCAAAATAATATTCCATGGTATTAATGGCAATTTCCGGGTTAGACCGGGAGACATTTCTGACTACCTGCTCAATCAGCCTGGGATCAGCGTTCTTATGGAACATCTCCCGCATAAACGGTGCGGAATTCTTGACAAAATCCTTTTTCAAAGGCTCAATGTATTTTATTTTATCTTCCGGAGTAGCCGGTAATCTCTCAAAATTCTCCAGCGTATCAATAGCAATAAGCCCGCTTACTTTATCCTTAATAAGCCGGTTAGCCTCCAATATAATTGTGCCGGACATAGAATGGCCGATAAGAATAACTTTATCTGCTCCTACCGCATTTACCACCGCAGCTACATCCTCGCCAAAGGCCTCTTGAGTATAAGCCTTTCTTTGGCGGCCGGACACGCCATGCCCGGCCAGGTCCAAAGCCACTACTTTGTATTTTTTAGCAAAATACGGTATCTGCCTATACCAGACAGCCCGGCTGCCGCACCATCCATGCACAAACACCAGCGCCGGCTCCCCTTTTCCATATACGGAATAAGCAATCCTTACGCCGTCTTTGGAAAGGACAGTTTTATTATTCAGCGCCAGCGCATAGATTAAAAAAGCAAGCCCTGCTAAAACAACCAAAATCCCCAGATTACGAAATATTTTTTTCATGAACTATATTATATCCCCACAACCGAAAACAAGCACCTTAAATTTTTATCTAGCGTAGTCCTTTTTGCGAAGCAAAAAGGATCCCAAGTCATTTCAAGTACCAGATGTTTTTGTCTAGCGCAGTATTTTGTACTTCGCACAAAGTATCGAACTTGGAATTGAGGAAAAATGTTTGATTATTTGCTCTAGAATTTATATGCTACGCCAACGCTTACTGCCGTTTCGTCTATAAACCTGCCTTCTACGTTCAATTTAAAACCATCTCCAATGTTCCAATCCATTCCCGTAAATACACCGACATTATAAACTGCATTAAATACTAAATTGTTCCACCGATTTGGGTCATTAGGGCTACTCTGATCCAACCTTAAATCAGAATATCTTGCTCCTAGATATGGAGTAAAGTTAGCGATCTTCTTGGCGATATAAGGCGCTACATGCCACTCTTGTATCCTGCAATTAGTATATTTCGCATTAGCAACTGCCCCGGTACCCAAACTAGTAGCGCTAAAATTTAAATTCAGATCGGTTGTAAGATACTGCACGTCACAACCAACGATCCAGCCTTTCTTTAGTTCATGGGCGACTTTAAAACCTAAGCCGTAGAGAAAAGAATCTTTGGATGACAGATTTTCTTCGACAGTTCTTGTACCTCCAACGTAAACATCACCCTTGAAATTATAATTGGCAGATCCTACTTTTAAATATACATCCAGAAAATCAAATAATCCGTAAGAAATTTTGGCTACGGAACTACGCCCCCTGGTTATCTTGAAATTTAATGGCTGATCAGTAGCGTGTCCGGCAGGCCGGCTCGCTTTTTTGAAATCTAAGTCCGTATTAAATATATAAGACCATTCGGCTTCTGCAGCAAACTTACCTTTTCCTTGCGCTTGCGGGCTTCCCACGCTGGCAGCCCTGGCAGGAACTACCGCAACAAATACCAAACCTATAAAAATAAATATTTGTTTCATAATTATTTAGCTGGCGTATAGTTACGCGCAAAGACTGTATTCTTTAAGATTTAAAATAATTATACTCCGATTAACCAAAAATCCCAAGCCATTTTAAGGATTGGGATTTTAATTAAGTTGTACGTCCTCGGGATTTGTTAAGCAATCAACAGTCTTCTGGTAAATCTAACTTCTCTCCACAATCACATTTGATATCTGAACTTAAATCTCCTCCGGGAGATTCGTTAACAGCTTTACCAAAATTTTCTTTATTAATATATCTTATTTTTTTAATTTCACGGCACCTAGGACATTTAATCTTTATAATCTGTCCATCTCTGTACATTTATACCTCCATTTTGGAAATAACAGTTCTTTCTTCTTAACAAATAAGGACGGTTCTATTTTCTAGAAACCGTCCCTCGAATTGCGACTCTGGGGCAACCAAATCCTACTTATTAGATTTATTGTACCCCTGGCAATATGAATGTCAACCTTAAACTCCAATATCCAAGGGACACTTTCCTGCAGTTTCGGTATTATTCTGGTGGAAAATGTCCCCTTTTATAAGGAAGAGCTTATCTCTATTTTGCCGAAGGGTATTGGGAGCGCGCATTAGAAAATTTTCGGCAAAAGAGTGCGAGGAATTACGACGAACGGAGGAATTGCGCCCAGCGTAAGTCCTTCCGGGAGTGAGTCGTAAACCGAAGCACTCGGCGAAAATTTTCAGCGCGCGAGCAATACCCTGAGAGCAAAATAGCCTGACTCCACTCCTTGTAAAGAGGATATAATAGTGTATACTTTAATTGGAAGGTGGGTAGAATAAAGGTGCTTATGGTTATCCGCCCTCCATACGAGAGCCAGGAGACTGCGGAAGTAACGCAGCAAACCCTGACTCTTGTTCTTTTATGGGGGGTAAAACAAAAAAGGCGCTGATTTCTCAAACGCCTTTCCTTGTAGCATAAACGCCTTTCCGACTCAATAAAAGTATACCCAACTTAATGTAGATTGTCAAGAAAAATAGCCGGGTACGGCTAGCCTTTCCGACCTAACCATACCCGCATTCGTTACCCCCTCGGTGGGATTCGAACCCACATCGTCTTTTTAGTCGGAAAAGCGCATTATCCATTTTATGCTACAAGGGGGTACGATTGAAGGTTTAACCTTCTGTCCTAATAGACGGAGTGAGTACTAAAATCTAACAAATAAAAGCCCCTGCTGAATTTAATCAACAGGGGCTTTTATTTTAAGGAGCACCGACCTACTCTCACATATCCTTACGAATACACTACCATCGGCCCTGAGGGGCTTAACTTCCGTATTCGGAATGGGAACGGGTGTTTCCCCCTCGGTAAAGGCACTCCAAATTTTCAACAAATAACCTTAACAACCACATAATCGCTTTGGGTAAAAACTATCTCAATAAACCTTCGAGAATTAATTTCCTCCACCTTCAACTCTTTTGCAAGAAGAAGGCTCGGGATACTTTTCCCGCTTTATAAGCGGAAAAAATATAAGGCCAAGCCAATCGGCTGATTAGTACGCATTAGCTCAAATCCTTACGGATCTTACACATTGCGCCTATCGAGGTCGTAGTCTACGACCAGCCTAATGGGGATACTTATTCTTGAGGGGGGCTTAGCACTTAGATGCTTTCAGCGCTTATCCCTTCCCGACATAGCTACCCGGCCTTT
>JAQUMI010000032.1 GCA_028718225.1 Candidatus Omnitrophota bacterium
TTTTTCTGATCATGGGCAACGGCGCAATAAGCCTGACTAACCCCGATGAAGTTTTCTACACTCAGACAGCCAGAGAGATGATCCAGCAGAAGACCTGGATGACCCCGTATCTGTTCGGCCAGCCGCAATTCGAGAAACCTATTTTTCTATACTGGATGCTGCGCGCAAGTATTGAGATCCTGGGGAATACTCCTTTTGCTGCTCGCCTGCCTGCCGCACTCATCGCGCTTTTGGGGGTCGTCGCCGTATATTTATTGGGGCTGATCGGGTTTAAAGACAGCAAAAAAGCATTTTTCTCAGGCCTGGTGATGCTCTCCTGCGGCTTTTATATCGGATTATCCCGGAGCGTTTTTACCGATATGATCTTTTCCGTATTTATTCTTTTTGCGCTCCTGGCGTTCTACTGGGGTTATACCTATCCGGTAAGAAAGGGGATAGGGCTGCTCTTATTTGCTTTTTTCTCTGCCCTGGCGGTTTTAACCAAAGGCCCGCTTGGTTGTATAATTACACTGGCGGTTGTCATCGCTTTCCTTTGCGTTAAAAAAGAGCTGAAGTTCCTGTTCTGCAAATATTCTTTGTGGGGCTTACTGGTTTTTTGCGTAGTCGCCTTACCCTGGTATATACTGATGGAGATTAAATACGGCGCCAGCTTTAACCGCGAGTTCTTTTATAACGACCATTTTGTCCGCCTGATCAAGGCCGAACATCCGGCAGCCGACACCTGGTATTTTTACCCGGCGACGCTGATCGGCCCGATGTTTCCCTGGAGCCTGTATATTTTACTGGCATTGCTTTACCTGGTCAGGGGCCTAAGGCGCAATACCGATGATTTTATCCTTTTCTTAGGCGTTTGGATAGGCGCGGTCCTGTTAATTTTCCAATTCGCACATTCAAAATTGACCAGTTACATATTCCCGCTTTTTCCCGCCCTCGGCCTGCTTACGGCGGACTTTATCTGCAACCAGGGGTTATCAGTAAAAAATCCCAGCCGTATATTTTATACTCTCTCTCTGATTACGGCAATCGTTATCCTGCTTTTTCCCGTGGGCCTGGCCGTTGCCCTGCCAAGTTACGTGATGTATGTGGGTTCAAGGGCTCCGGTTTATGCTTTAGCAATTGCCTTATTCGTCTTAGGCGTATTTTCCCTGGTTTTTGCCCTGCGCAAGAGATTTACGGGGTTTATTTTCACCTTAGTTTTTCTGCCGTTGGTCATGTTATTAGGCGCTGCTTCTGTAATTAAGGATATTGAGCCGTATGCATCCTCAAAACCGGCGGTCGAATACCTGATGCAGAACCATACGGTCAGCGGTCCGATTATCTGCTCAAAGTTTTTTGCCCGGGGAGTGCGGTTTTATACCGGCAGGCAAGTTGTAGTTGTGGATATTCCCGGGACTCCGTTTTTCAGCCCGCATCCGATACCCTTTCTGGATTCCGATATAAAGGTAAGGGAATTCCTGGGCAAGCAGCCGGTTACCTACGGGATTATCAAGAAGGGTAATGTCGTGGACTTCCGGCGCCTAACCGAGGGCTACTTCAAATTTGAAATCTTAAAGCAATGCGGTAATGAATACGTGGTCAGGGTTTTGCCTTTACAATAGTATTATTGTTATAGTAGAATAAACCGGTATGGAAAGCGATATAAAAGAGTTAAAAAAGCAGTTATTGGCCCTGTTGAACAAAGAAGCCCTCAAGAGAGGGGATTTTGTTCTTTCCAGCGGCAAGACGAGCAATTATTATCTTGATGGCCGGGTGATTACCCTGACTCCCGAAGGCGCCTATTTAGCCGCAAGCATCATCCTGGAAATGGTCAAAGACAGGAAGATAGACGCGCTCGGCGGTCCGACCCTGGGAGCTGACCCGATTGCCGGCGCAGTCGCTCTGCTTAGCCATATTAAAAAGATCCCCTTAAAAACATTTATCGTCAGGAAAGCAGCCAAAATGCACGGAGCCGGACGCCAGGTCGAAGGCCCGGCCCTGGAGAAGGCGAGCAGAGTTATTTTGATCGATGATGTGGCTACTACCGGTAAAGCCCTTATTGAAGCCAAGCAAGCCCTGGAGAAGCTGGGTATCGCAGCGTGCGAGGCAATCGTTATCGTGGATAGATGCGCCGGCGCCAAGGAAAATCTGGCTAAAGCAGGCCTGCGCCTGGAATCCATATTCACCGTAAAAGATTTCGGCCTTTAGGAACTTAGAAAGCTTGTGCGAAAAAATAAAATAACGGTAGTTGGAGCAGGTCCCGCAGGAATGATGGCCGCGATAAAAGCCGCCAGCCTTGAACAGGAAGTACTCCTTATCGATAAAAATCCCATCTTAGGCAAGAAGCTTCTCCTTAGCGGCAAAGGCCGTTGCAATCTGACCAACGCAGGGGATCTGGATTCATTCCTAAAAAGATTTTCCCGCAACGGCCAATTCTTAAGGGACGCCTTCAAAAAATTTTTTAATCAGGAGTTGATGGATTTTTTCCAGAACCGGGGCCTGGCCCTTAAAGTAGAAAGGCAGCTGCGCGTATTTCCGGTTACGGATAGTTCCAGCAGTATTGTGGCTGTGCTGGAAAAGGAATTAACGCGGCAGAAGGTAGAGGTCCTCCTCAGGTCAGAAGTAAAGGATATTCTGGTAAAAGAGGGCCGGGTAAACGGCCTGTATCTGGCTGGCGCTGAATTTATCCCCGCTACTAAAATAATCCTGGCTACCGGCGGGGCAACTTATAGCTTTACCGGCTCAACCGGCGAGGGTTTAAAGATGGCCCAAAGTTTGGGCCATGCCATTATCCCTTTGCGCCCGGGTTTGGTGCCTCTTGAAATAAAAGAAAAGTACCCGGATATTTTAGAAGGATTGACGCTTAAAAATATCCGGATCAAATTTTGCTCCGAAAAGAATGAGATTATCTCCGAAGTCGGAGAGCTGCTCTTTACGGGCTTTGGTATCTCCGGCCCCCTGGTCCTTACCTTAAGCGCAAAAATCGTAGATTGGCTTAAGGAAGGCAAAGGTGTTTATGTTGAGATAGATTTAAAGCCGGGGTTAAGCCGCGAACAGCTGGATGAGAGGTTTTTGAGGGAATTCCAGGCCAATCCCAAAAAAGGGATTAAAAAAATCCTGAAAAGTTTATTGCCTTTAAAATTGATCGATTTATTCATTAAGATAGCCGGGATAGACCCGTATAAAAAAGCGAATCAGCTTAGCCAGGACGAGCGCCGGAAGTTTGTTGCATTGCTTAAATCCTGGCGTTTAGCTATCAACAGGGCCAGGCCCCTGGAAGAAGGCATGGTTACCCAGGGAGGAATGGCCCTTAAGGAGATCAATCCGCGCACGATGGAGTCGCGCCGGGTTAAAGGGCTGTATTTTTGCGGGGAGATGATCGATGTGGACGCGGATACCGGCGGGTTTAATCTGCAGGCGGCGTTTTCTACCGGATATCTGGCTGGCGAAAGCGCAGCATTAAGTTAAAATATAAGGATGATATATTTAGCTTCAAAATCCAAGGCCCGCAGGAAATTATTAGAAGCTATCGGCCTGAAGTTTAAAGTCCTTTTCCCCAGGGCGAAAGAGAAAAGGATGGCCCGGGGTATTTCCTGCGCCAGGCTGGTCAAGATAAACGCGGAGAATAAAGCCAGGGATGCCTCCTTAAGGGTAAAAAACGGGATCATCATTGCCGCGGATACCATTATGGCCCAGGGAGGAAAGATTTTCGGTAAGCCCAAAGATTTAAAAGGCGCCAGGCGGATGCTTAAGTCAATGTCCTGCCGGCCGCAGCAGGTTTATACCGGTATTGCGGTGATCAGCAAAGAAAAAGGCCGGGTTAAAATACTGACCGATTATGAGAGAACCACGGTTTTTATGGATAAGCTTAGCGATAAAGAGATAAGCGGTTATTTTAAGCAGGTATCTCCTTTGGATAAAGCCGGAAGTTTTGATATCCAAGGCCGGGGCGCGTTATTTATCCGCCGGATTAACGGTTGTTTTTATAATGTTGTCGGCTTGCCGCTAAGAAAACTCTATCTTATTTTTAAGAAGCTTGGCATATACGGCATACTCATAGCTGTTTTCCTGGCCGGGTGTTCTACCGAATATAATATCGTTACCGGAGAGCAGGAGAGTTATTACTATTCTACGGATAAGGAAGTACAGATGGGCCGGGCCATTGCCAGGGAAGTAGCCAAGGAATATAAGCTAGGGGATGACCCTCTGATGCAAAAGCGGGTGGAGGATATCGGCAGGAAGATAGTCGCGGTTTGCGACCGGAAAGAGATAGATTATCATTTTTTTGTTTTAGAGGATGAGAGCGTAAATGCCGTATCTCTACCCGGAGGTTATGTCTATGTATTTAAAGGGTTAGTGGATAAGGTATCTAATGACGATGAGCTGGCCGGCGTCATTGCCCACGAAGTCGGCCATATTGTTGCCCGGCACAGTATCAAAAAACTCCAGGCGCAGCAGGGTTATTCCATATTGCGGCTGCTGGTAGCGGTAGCTCCTTCTCCGGGCGGAGTCGGCGCAGCCGCGGATACTGCTTTTACCGAATTAATCCTCGGTTATTCCCGGGAGGATGAATTACTTGCTGACCAGTTAGGCACGCGCTACGCGCAATTAGCCGGATACGACCCGCACGCCATGGTTAAATTCCTGGAAAAACTCCAGGAAGTGGAGAAAAGAAGGCCGCTCCAGGAAAAGAACTATTATAAAACACATCCCTATGTCCCTGACAGGATCAGGATAGTAAAAGAAGAGCTGGGCGAAAGCATTGATTTTGATGACTATATCAATATTGAACAAAATCCGCACAAATAGATGAATAATCCTTTCGGAGTCTTGGAGTTTTTACAGTGGGACCATTCCTGGAATAACTATAAGTATTCCAGTGCCGCAAAGCTGGAGAAAGTTATCAAGTTGATGCAAGAGGCGAAAGTCGGCTGGGTGAGAATGGATTTTCTATGGCAGGATATCGAGCCGAGAAAGGGGAAGTTTAAATTTGAGCGCTACGACCGGATTGTAGATTTACTCCTCAGGTATAACCTGAAGGTCCTGGGTATTCTAAATTATAGCGTTGGCTGGGCTGTTGCCTCTAAAGAATGGAACTGCCCGCCTAAAGACAACGCGGTGTTTGTTAAATATGCCGTAAAGGTAATCGCCCGCTATAAAGATAGAATAAAATATTGGGAGGTCTGGAACGAACCGGATTCGGCCGTATATTGGCCGGCCCAGGACGGATTAAAAAGCTATTGTGCTTTACTTAAAGAAGTTTATCGGGCTGCCAAAAAAACCGACCCCGATTGTAAAATCTTAAACGGAGGATTAGCCAACGGCCTGGGCAGTATCAATAATCTTTATAATAACGGAGCTAAAGAGTATTTTGATATTCTGAACCTACATTTTTTTGAGTCGCCTCTGCATAAGGGCGGGATAAAGGCGCTGGTCGCTTATCCGAAATTAGCCCGTAAGATAATGGCCGCCAACGGCGATGCGCATAAAAAAATCTGGATTACCGAGACAGGCTGCCCCGGAGTCAAGCCGGGGGTCAGGACGGATAATTGGTGGATAGGAGATAATCCTAACGAAAAGGAACAGGCAGCCTGGTTAAAGAAAATTTATACCGGGTTGCTTAAAAATAAAGATGTAGAAAAGGTGTTCTGGGCGTTTTTCCGCGATTGCTTTGGGCACTGGAAGAACGGCGTGGATTATTTCGGCCTGGTGCGCTGGGATTACTCCCAAAAGAGCGCGTTTAAATCCTATAAGGAGTGTTTTGAAAAATGGAAAAGATAAAAAGATTTATCCGGTATTGCGAAGAAAGTAACCTAGGTTTTGGGTTATGGATAGCCGCGGCCCTGGCCATAATCTTTATCCGGGATTCTCTGGAAAGCCTGGTGAGCACGCAGGCGTTTCCGACGTTTACTCTTTTCCACCTTGTGCACGTCCCGGTATTCTTCCTGACGGCGCTTATATCCATTATCGTCCTGCTGCGCCTGGTTACCGGAGAAGATATCCTGAAAATCTCTAAAGTAAGCCTGGTTTTCTTTGCGCTAATAATTTTTCCGGTTGCCTGCGACCTTATACTAACTTCGCTTACCGGCGCGAGCATCTCTTACGAATACGTCAGCGGGGATGTCCGGCGGGTCGCGCTTAATTTTTTTAACCCGTTCTTTAATGTCCCCGGCGTTCCTTACAGCCTGCGCCTGGAGATATTCATTATCTGCGTTTTTTCTTTTATCTACGTATTCTTAAAAACACATAAAATATCTTTGTCCGGCCTGGCTGCGTTTCTGGTTTTTGGTTTATGCGGCTTTTACGGGGCTTTACCGGGATTAGCCGTAGCCGGTTTTATAAAAGGCGCCTCCTTGTTAGCGCGTATTCCGCATTCCTTTTTGCGCGGCCGCTTGATCAAGGGGACGGTTGACGAGAGCGTGGTTGTGATCATCGAGCTTATCTTCGCGCTCCTTGTTACGGGGGCCTGGTTCAGGCTTTACGACCCCAGGAAGTTTAAGGTAGTATTGAAAGATTTTAGGTTGTTACGTTATCTGTGCTGCTTTATTTTACTTGCTTTAGGTTTAGCCCTCTACTTAGGCACCGCCGGTCGGCCGGACGGTTTTATTTTCGTAAAGATACTGGGCATGTCCGGAGCGCTGTTTTTTGCGGTGCGTTTTTCCGCGCTGGTCAATGATATTTTTGACGTAGATTGTGATGCCTTATCCAATCCGGGCCGGCCGTTAATCTCCGGGTCAATTACCAGGAGCGAATATTTAAAAGTAGGCGCGGTATACCTGGCATTTTCTCTGTTGTTTGCCATTTGGGTCAGCGCGGCCTGTTTTATGATTACTTTATTTTTTATCGGGATTTATTTTTTGTATTCCGCCCCGCCGTTTCGGCTGAAGCGTTTTTTCCTATTTTCTTCTTTGGTCACCGGCCTGCAGGCGGTCTTAATCCTGCTGATGGGGCAGGTCTCGCTCTCTCCGGCCAATACCACCATATTGCTGTGTCCGCCCCTGTTGTGGCTGGCGTTTACAATTTTCTTTCTTGGTTCGAATATCAAGGACCTCAAGGATATCGAAGGGGACAGGCACTGCCGCGTTTATTCCTTGCCGGTTATTTTCGGGGAAAGGAAAGGCCGGAAGATTATTGCTTTTTTGGTATTTTTAAGTTATCTCCTGGTTCCGTTCCTGCTTTACGGGCTTTTTTATGAACTAAAAATGTTTATCCTTTCGTTTCTATTCGGCCTTATCAATTATTGGTATATCCGCCGGCCGGATTCCCGCGAAGAAGCGGTATTTCTGCTCTATTTTATTTATTTTGCCTTTCTGGGATTGCTGGTAATTACGTAGAAGGATCAGGGAGGTTAAGGGGGTATGGTGCGGAAGGAGGGAGTTGAACCCTCAAGGGTTACCCCACACGCTTCTGAGACGTGCGCGTATGCCATTCCGCCACTTCCGCATTGTGAGCCTTCTAAGTATAGCCTAGCCTGTCTCTCCTGTCAAATATAAAAGCATTGCCTGCCCATTATTTTATTGTTATAATATTAATCTTAAATTAAGAGGGTAAATTATGCCTTTAGCACATTTCAAGATAACCGGAATAGCGGTGGCCCAGATCCTTCTTCTGGCTGCGCTGGGGTATTGGTTGGTCAGGCGCAGGTTCCTGGCGAGCGCAGGGGTGGAGGCCATAAGCAGCCTGGTTATGGACGTAACCTTGCCGGCGCTTATCTTTTGCCAGCTCATCCGGGATTTTTCTTTTCAGGCATTTGCAGACTGGTGGATTTTCCCTCTTTTGAGCATCCTGGTTACGCTCATCGGCCTCTTGGCGGGATTTTTGTTCGCGCCCTTTATCAAGGGAGAACAGCATAAGCTGCAATTTATAAGCCTGGTGGCTTTTCAGAATTCAGGGTATTTGCCTCTGGCCCTAGTCGCGGCCTTACTTGCGCCGGAGTCCTTAAGCGTAATGTTCATCTATATATTCTTATTTCTGGCCGGGTTTAATCTGGTCATGTTTTCCGTCGGCGTGCACATATTGAATTTCCATAAAGAGAAAAAATTCATCTGGCTTAACCTCCTGAGCGCGCCGGTTGTAGTTACCCTGGTGAGCCTGGTAATTATATTTTTCGGCCTGAATAAATTTGTGCCGGATGCTTTGATTAAGCCGCTGTTTATGCTGGGAGAGAGTACTCTGCCCCTGGCCATGCTGGTCGTGGGCGCGGGCCTGGCCCAGGTAAGCCTTAAACATATTGATAAGAAGGCAATCTCTATGTTGATATTAGCTAAAATGTTTGTCCTGCCGGCTATCGGCTTGGCCCTGGTGATTATTTTTAAGGTGCCCGGATTGATCGGCCTGCTTATTATTATCCAATTGGCGATGCCTTCGGCAGTGACCCTTTCGACAATCCTGAGGAGCTATAAAAAAGAGGACCTCCTGGTCAGCCAGGGCATTCTCCTGACGCACCTTAGCAGCATCATTACTATCCCGCTGTTTTTAATTTTATATTTTAGCCGGATTATGCTAAAATGAGTAAAATCATCGCTTCCAACCATAAAGGATACCGGGATTACGCGGTTATCGAGAGTTTTGAATGCGGCGTAGAATTAAAGGGGAGCGAGGTAAAATCCGTAAGGCAGGGTAAGGTCAACCTGAACGATAGCTTTGCCCGCGTGGAAGAGGGCGAGCTGATTTTATATAACACGCACATAAATCCTTATGCAGAAGCCAGTTACATGAACGTCGAACCGACGAGAAAAAGAAGGTTGCTGCTGCATAAGAACCAGATAGAGAAATTAAAAGGCAAGCTTACGCAAAAAGGCCTTACCCTTATTCCTTTAAAGATTTATTTTAATCCCCGGGGATTTGTAAAAATTGAAATTGCTCTCGGTAAAGGCAAGAAGCTTTACGACAAGAGAGACGACATTAAACGCCGGGAAACAGATATCGCCCTGCGCAGGGCGATGAGGAATAGGAGATAAGAGGGGGTGAATTGGGCTCGACTTAGGCCGTCGGGTAAAAGCAGCATGTCGCGGACGCATGGTTAGCCGCGTTAATAATCCGTGCACAATACAAACGCAAACAACCGTTTGTTCAATGCTAAACCGATGATGGTAACCCCATCGTTTGTTGGCATGCCAGTCTTCGCTAACTAAATTAGCGAAGCCTCTATCCGTCCAGCCTACGGGATGAAATAGAGACTCAAGTAGGATAGTCCCGCTATTTCGCCTTTGTAGACGGGATGAAATTTCTAAAGGCTGCGGCTTGCAAATCCTGCCCCGTGGGAGTTGCAAGAGCAAGATTAAAATACGGGGCTAAACATGTAGCGGCTTTTATCAGATTGTTTAAGGACGCCGGTTCGATTCCGGCCACCTCCACCAAATTTTTGCGACAAGCAAAAATTTGGTGGCACTCAAGCGAACGTAGCGAGGCGACCAGCCGAGCAGTGAGCGGAGTGCCTTAATCATATCAAAATTATGAAAATTAAAAACCAGCTAACCTTAGCGTTTATTGCCGGCGTGATTATTTTTTCTTTATCTGGCTGCGCTACCGGCCCGGTGCGGGAGGCCTTTCCCACCTATACCCTCAACGGCGCG
>JAQUMI010000033.1 GCA_028718225.1 Candidatus Omnitrophota bacterium
GGCTAAGCCCTTACTCTCTGCAAAACCCTCCCGGAAATTGAACCAGGAAATATTCACAAAAAAAATACTAGCCCCCCTGGACCGCCTGATTGCCTGCGGAATACCCCTGACCGTTAAACCCGGTATATAACTGGTGACGCTACCCGGGCCGATAACTACGGCATCCGAACCTAAAATAGCCGCTAAGCTCTCCCGCGTAGCTACCGGCAGGTTCGCTTCTCTGTGTGCCCCTCTCTGGACAAAGCTGATCCGTTCAATATGCTCTGATTGGTTAGGGCGATGCGAGATCTCATATTGCCCGTGGATTATAGCGCCGTCCTGTATGCGGGCAGCGATATCCAAATTAGCCAAACTCACCGGGATTAACTGAGCGTAAGCACCAATACCCAAAGTATCGGCTAGTTTAGCCATGGCCTTACAAATATCTCCCCCCATACGGAAATATTGACCGGCAATAATTATATTGCCGACATTGGCACCGGATAACGGGAAGGAAGAATTTATCTTCCTAATCTTTTCACGGACAAAATATTCAATTGCCCCCTGCATTAATGTTTTTAACTCTCCGGGGATATTTATGCCGCTTGCCCTTTCTTTAACTTCTATTAGATTGAGTAATTGGCAAGTTAGGCGGTTATCGTGATCGGCATATGCTGTGCGCGGGAATCTATAATCAAATATTTCTCTTACTAATTTATTTTCCAGTGTATCCGGTAAAAGCGTAACTAACCTGTTGCGTAAATCGCCAAAAGCCGGGATATCAAAATATCTGCGTAGTACTCCAGTACTAAACCCATTGTCAAAAACAGTAATAATATTATATAAATACGCCCCCCGGCTGATAAGCCCCTTAGCCAGCTTCCGGGGCCCGGATCCCCCGCCCAGGCTGGTTATACGCAAACTGGGTTTTACCGGTGAGGATACTTTTTGTGTTTTATCTTTTAGGCCGACGATAATAACAGCGCCTCCGGGCATATAATACCTTGAATCTTCGGCATCCTCAAAAGTCACCACCTCTTTTTTGATAACCCTAAACCGTTCATCCTCGACTATTTTAGCTAATAGGGCAGGATGCAGCTTCTTGTAACTTTTGAATAACTGGCCGACCGGAGGATTTAAGGGTTCATAAGTTGTGATTATTAAAATTCCTCCCTCCCTCAACAGGCGGTAAGATTCCCCGGTGACAACCGGTATATCCATATGGCCTATTGATTCCGGAAAGATTATTACATCAAAAGTCTCTTTCTTAAAAAGCCTAGGCAAATCAATGTTGGCATTAGCTAGTATAGCCTCGCCAGAAGGGCAACGTAATTTAAACGCATTTATCATCCCCGGGGAAATATCTAAACCGCTGACCCTGTTACCCTGCGCAAGCAATAACTCCTCTAATTCGCCTGTACCGCAGCCATTAGAAAGAATATTTTTGCCGCGCCCTACAATATCGGCGATATATCTTCTATAATCGCGGTAAATTACGGCGTAGGTGCCTTTTCCGTTACCCTCCCATCCTGACTTGGAAATTTCATCGTATTCATCCACTAATTCCTCCAGGGACATAGGAGCTTCCTGCCGCTCTTCTTCCTTTGCCAAGGCACTGTTATATATCTGGCTTATGCAACCGGAAACAAGTTGAATATTCCTCCTGGTGACCAACCCCGGGTTAAGAAGCATCTGCGCTGCCAGATACATCTCTTTAATATCCTCAAAATCTAGGAACATATTAAACTTTTCCTCTAACACCCGGCAAACACGGGCGATTTCTTGCTCAACCGCATATCGCTCAAGCCCGACCTGCCTTGCTATCTCTTCAATATTGCTGTGCTCGGATGAGAAAATATCTCTTGTTTTCCTGGACCTTATAACCTTCAAAACATTTAAAAGACCAACAGTTACAACCCGGGAGTTTATAGGGCTGGAAGACAAGTTTTCTACTTCTACTTTAACTCTCCTGTCGCGGGATTCGGTTACTTTTACCCTACAGAGCTTAAAAGTAATATCTTTATTTGCAAAAACATCAAAGTAGGTACGCCTTATTACGTTGTAATAAATTGCTCTTAATTGCGGCTCTTCTTTTGTTCCAAACGTATTATCCCCGGGATAATATTTAGCTAGCCATTGGATAAGTTCTTGGCGGTCTTGAGGTTTCCAGCCGGGCTTATGGTCTGCGTAGAATACTTCTACCGTTGAGATACCTGAACGGCTCTCTAGCAAGCCAGCAATGCCCTCTTTGATACTCTTCTGAAATCTCTTGGCTGTCTGGCCGTAAAATCTATATTTAATTTCTCCGGAGAGATTCGTTTCTAGCTTCAGGCTGGGTCTAACAATTACGCTCGGTTTCTTAATAAGCAGATTATCGTAAGGAACCTGCGGCTCTAATAAAGTAAGCTTTGGTAGTATCTTTTTTACCCGCTTTTCAACTCTTTTCATTTTAAGGCCCAGGCGTTCTTTTCTTGCCTCAAGCAGATCGACTGCCTGGCAAATATTATCCGCAAGCCCCTCTCTTATGCCATTCTTTAAGTTTTCCGAGATTAATTCTAACTCCTGACGTACAAGGGTTATCTCGTGGGCTTCGGCAATTTTATTCTTAGTCCCTCTCATCCTACCTAATACTGCCTTTAGTTCTGTTAATACGGCTAAATATTCCGAATTTTTGTGTTCAGATAGCCCTGTCTGCCGATAAAACTCAAACCTCAATGACCCTAGAAGCCTTAAGGCGTGGTCTATTCTTTCCCGGGAAAGAATAATACTTTCGTATATATGAATAGTTTTTCTGTCTGGAGAGGAAAGTTGGGGGATAAGAATTTTGCTGTAGGTTATCGGTGAACTGCCGGTATATATTATTGATTTTGAAAACGTTTTCACAACTGCGCCAAAAAATAAACTTGCAGGCGGCGCCTGGGAATTAAAATGCTTTAGCGGCCTTAACCCCCGGAAATAAAGGGGGCTGGAAGAAACAGTTTTCTTCCCGTTTCCATTATTATGCTTCAGTGATATTTTCCCGAATAAGCCCGGCACGCCCATCTCTTCCTCTACTTTCTTAAAATCAAGAATGGGTTTTAATGAATTATTTTTCACCTTGGTTTTTAATTTTCCGGCAACTTCCCAGGCAATAAACTCCACATACTGCCTGCTATTAAATCTATAGCCGAACTTCTCTTCTACCATATTCCTGATTTCCTTATAGGATCTTTTCTCTATTAAGAATTGAATAAAGACAAACTCTTTTAAAGGCGTTATCCTGCTCGCCTGCCTATGTTTCTTTAGTTCATACCTGTTGTATTTTTCAACAGCTTTTCTTATCAAGGATTTAATACTCAATTCAACGTCTCTCAGGTTTATCTTTTCTAGGATATCCTCTTCACAACCTAGAAAATCCCTCAATTCCCTATCGTCATGTTGGCTGGCCGGTCCGTCTATAGAAACGGTCCGCATCAACCCATTCTTTAATTTGATGAGCCCGTCTACGGTACTTTTCTCAGCCCGAAACCTATCGGCAATCTCCTCTATCGAAGGGACATTTCCATTTGACTCTTCTGTTAAATCCCTGATTGTGCTGTTTAATCTACTACTACGGGAGAATATATCTACCGGCAACTTTGCCCCATTGGCATAGCTTTTAGCGGTAATTATCCTGCTAAACTGCACTTCCAGCTGAGTCATATTTATACCGGGAATCCTCTTACCTGTAACAAATGCCGCGAAATCGCCTTTATCCGGATCAAATTTATCCAACCGTCTCATTACATACTCAATAGCCTCGTGCGCAAGGTCAAACAATGAAACATGGGAAGAGAAACGCCTGTTCCTGTTATAATACCCGGCCTGCCTTATTATATGCTGCATAGTCCCGTTAATTAACTTATCCTGCGCTTGCTTTGCCCTGGCTTTGGCTTTGGCGTCAGCATCAGGCGCCTTGCCTCTCTTAATCGCTTCTACCAGAATCTTTTGTTCTTCTCTGGTAGGATATCTAAAAGCAAGGTAAGAAGACAAGACTGCCTCCTCTGTATCATCATATTCAAGCCTGTTGAAATCTGGATTTATAGAATCCGGGAGTACCACATCGATATCCCGAGTATCCTCAGGATTACCGGAAAAAGAACCGCCATCTCTCTCTTCCTCTGCGGCACCATCAGACTCTCTTAAAAATTCCTTCTCCGCTATAACTCCAGTTGCGCATACTCCTGCCTCTTTCGCCGCAAGCTTCTTAGATAGTTTATTTAATACCCCCTTCAATACTTCAAAATAACCTTTACTTAAAAGATGCTTTACCAACGGCAGCCGCTCTTCTCTATCCTGCGACCATAACGCCGATAATATATCGCTTTCGCTTATCGCTTTTTTCTTAAGTGCAATTGTAATCACCGCGTCCATTACCTGGTGCATCTTCTGATTAGGCTCTAATCTTACATTCAGCTTTTGGCGTATACTACCGTAAAGGGAAGTAGTTATATGCCTCCGGTCCAATCCTGATTTTAACGCTATCTTATCCGGGCTAAATCCCAATGCGCTATAAACCAGAACCTCTGTTTCGGCTTTATTCAGTCTTACTCTATTATAAAAACTAAGAATAAAGATATCGTAACTATCCTTATCGCAATTTATATACCCCTTCGCGTATCCTGCTTTAACACATTCTATAAGGGTATTCCTGCCGTCTTTATTCACTCCCAGTTTATTGGCAATACCGTCAACAAAAACCTGGATTGTATGCGGTTTTAGATTCAATATACCCGCTATTTCGTTATTATTATCTTTGAAATTACTAACCGCAATCTCTAATATCGATTTTTCTCTATTTGACAACGGATTATTAATAACCTTGTCGGCTCCGGAAATATCCCCAGCGCTAATCCAACCCTGCTCTAAAGCGTATCTTGCCGCGCTAATCAACTGGCTATGCCTCCAATTATCCCTTTTACCTTTTGCCTCCTTAGGTATCTTTCCGTAAACACCGTTAAAAGCCCTGTTATATATGTATGAAGTGCTGGGAAAATTCATAATCTTAGCTATATCTTCCGGAGAGCTCCCCTGTAAAGCAAAGATAAGGATTTTCCTGGCTTCAATATTAATGGGATTCGACTCTCTAGCCTTTATTTTTTCGATATCTTCCTCTGTAATATCCCGGACTTCTCTAAACTTAAGTTTTTTGGCCTTAAGAATTAACTCTGGCAGCCCTGAAATTGTAGCCCGTGTCCCCTTGAGACTTGTTTTATCTACCCTGATCCCGAACTTGCGCCGCACATCGCTTAGGGCATTTCTTACTCTTTCCCGGCTCAAGGTAATCATAAATTCTTCAGCAATATTCCTGACTACCCGGTCAAATAGTCCTTTGAATTCTCCGGCTATCGCCTCTTTTACTACTTCTTTAAATATTATGCTCTCTTGTCCGGTCAATTTGGGCCTCTTAACCGGGCTACTGCTCATTAGCCCGCCAGGAAGGGGCTTTTGCCCCCCACCAGCCACGGAAGGAGAAGCAAGGCCTGCATCTTCCCGGCAAGGCATAACAATACCTTTCTCTTTCAATATCCGCGCTAAAATCAACTTGCCTTTCTCAACTCTTTGCCTGATCCCTTCCCTGCCGATATCCCACCTTAGAAAACCTTCGTTTTTCAGCGCTTTTTTTATAACATTTACTTTCCCGAAACTTTGTCCTAATATAATATTTAAAACTGCGAGGAATAAATCCTCGGCCTTGCTGGCATCTTTCTCTTTATAATCCCTATATCTGGCGACGATATAACCGATTATTTCTTTTCTCTCCAGATATTCCAAAGGATCATCTGTTTGGCTGTCTGCGAGCGTATCTAAAAGCGTAAATCCGTTGTCGTCATCTCCGACTGGAGCATTTACGGAAAGGCCCTCTCTGGCTATCGCTTCGACCTCATCCCTGACTAAGCTCCATACGGACCCGTCAGGAAGCCAGCTATAAATTAAAGTAGAAAGCCTAAAACCCTTATCCGGGTCATATAATGCCACTACATCGCGCATATTGGAAAAATTCAGGATCGATCTGTCGCTATAAAAAATATTCTCTAATATTGTATCGCGTAAATCCCAATATCTTCTATAGTAGCTTCTTAAATATCTCCTTACAGTATTCTGGATACGGAATATTACTATCTTCATGCCTATGATCGCCAGTAACTCGCGGGCCTCCGCATTTCCCTTGAGGCATTCCTGCCCCAATATTGCCTCTTCTTCTCTTGTCGGCCACCTGTAACTATCATATAGAGTTTTAACTTCACAGTCGCCATTTCCATTATCATAAACAGCATGGCCCCTGGCTCTTAGATCCGGAAGAGTACGGGAATTATTATATTTTCCTACCCATTTTCTTTCAAAAGGCTTTTTCCCCGACCCCTTATTGCTATTCTTTTCTCCCCCTTCATTATTATCATCGTGGCCATAAAGATTAACATATGTGCTATAAAGCAATCTTACTTCCTCCAGATCCAGCGATTTCTCTACATTCAATTTAGCGAGTATGCTTTTTCCCAGCCGTAAATCAACCGGGCCTGGTTCTTCCCGGCTCAATAAGCCCAATTCTTCTGCGCCTAAGCTCTTGATATTCTCCTTGAACTGGCTGAATAGATATTTAACCCCGGATAAATATCCTTTATTTAATGCATATTGTATGCCGGACAGCCCCAGCTTATTCTCCAGGTCCAAGGCAGTATTAATGATATCTTTTTCGTTAATTTCCTGATTTTTTAAGGCAAAACTTATTACATCTTCTGTCGTCTTATCCTGTTTATGAAGCCCGAGGGACTTACGGATATCTAAGGATAATTTAGCTACGTTATTAATTTTAGACTTTAAGCCTAAGGCTATCATAATAAGAATCCTTTTTTGATACGGAGTCAGCGTCTTTCTTTCAAATTTTATCTTAAGCCTCTTTAACTCATCCGGATTGCATTTTATATACCCACTTTCCGCAGCTACGATGACACAGCGTGTTAAAAGATTCCCTTCAGAACGGGTGCTCTTTATGCCTAAATTGGCCTTAGCAGCTTTAATAGTATTGCTGACGATATTAACCGAATCCAAATTAAGACTTCTAGCCAAATCCGCATATTCTACCTTAATTTCCTGTAAGCCGATCTCTTTGGCAGCCTCTAATAATTTTATTTGAGAAGGATGTAACGGATTGCCTTCTTCTTTTCTAAGTTCTTCGATAACCCTTCTTATCCCTTCTGTAGTTATCCCTTCGCTGCTCAAATCATAGCCTGAATCCAGGGCCTTTTTAAAGAGCGCGCTTAATCCTTCCCGCGCAGGAACCTGCAGTCTTTTACGGACACCTGACAGAGGACTTCTTAACATACCCAGCTTTGGCTCCTTGTTAAACTTTATCCTTACGGCCGAGCGAAGCACATTAATTTCTCCCGGAGTCAATCGGGCAGATACTGATTCCTGATGCTTAATGGCATAAATTGTCTGGAGCACCTTCTGGTCTCTTAACCCTCCATATCCCGGGCCCGGATTTAAATCATATCCTTCCCTGTGTAGTTCCTTTAAAATCTCTGAAATCTTCCACTTGCCCGGCCCAATCGCTTCGCGCAATTTTCTGCGTATTCTTATTAACAGGTCTTTTAACCCGCTATTTTTTATTCCCAATGCCTTACAGATTTCAACTCTATCAGCAGAATAGGTAACATAAGCCCTGGCTAACCTCAACTCTGCCGGAGTAAGGCACACTCTTTTCTTAATTAACTTCTCCACCGCGCGTTTAACGTCTTCTTTTAAATCAAAATAATGCTGTTTATATGCTTGCAAAAGAAGAGTATTGACAAAGCCCTTTTTATAAGGCACCCCGGTTAATTTCTGGCTAATACTATGCAGCTGCTTCTGCACTACAAATACATTTATATCCAATAATTCGCAGATTCCCTTTCTGCTATTGCCTAATGCATACAGCTCTAATAACTCTACTTGTTTTTTCGTAAGCCTCCTGTATACTCCGCCGGCTACCGGCGAGCTGGAATTAAAAGAAAGCGTTTTCTTTCCGGG
>JAQUMI010000034.1 GCA_028718225.1 Candidatus Omnitrophota bacterium
TTTAAGGCTAGTTCACGATAGGCCTTTTTTACCTCATCCAGACTGGCGTTCTTATGCACGCCCAATATTTCATAATAATCCCGCTTAGCCGCCGCCATTATTTTTTATCGCCGTCTTCTTCCTTAAAATCCGCGTCAATAATATCTTCTTTTTTGCCTTCCTTGGGCTCCTCAGAAGCCTGTTCCTGGCTGGCATCCGCGCCGCTGCCCGGCGATTGCTGCGGTTGTTCTTTACTTGCGGCCTGTTTATAGATCTCCTCTGCCAATTTATGCGAAGCACGGCTTAAATCTTCCATCCCCTTCTTAATTCTCTCCACATTTTTATCTTTTATAGCGGATTTCAAATCATTAGCCTTGGCTTCTATATCAGCGCGTTCCCCTTGAGATACCTTATCACCATAATCTTTCAACGATTTCTCAGTGGCATAAACCAGGTTATCTGCCTGATTAATAGTCTCTATCTCTTCTTTTTTCTTGGTGTCATCCGCAGCAAACCTTTCGGCGTCTTTTACCATTTTATCAATCTCTTCCTTAGACAATTTCTTGGGTGCGGTAATGCGTATGGACTGCTCCTTGCCCGTACCCAAGTCTTTGGCGGAAACATGCACAATACCATCACGGTCAATATCAAACTTTACTTCAATCTGCGGGACTCCGCGAGGCGCGCTAGGGATACCCACCAAATCAAACCTTCCCAACTCCACATTATCGTTAGCCATCGGCCGCTCACCCTGCAAAACTCGGATAGTTACCGCGGTCTGATTATCGGCAGCAGTAGAGAACACCTGGCTTTTTTGCGTGGGGATGGAGGCGTTCCTCTCAATTAATTTTGTATTTACTCCTCCCAACGTTTCTATGCCTAAGGATAGCGGAGTCACATCAAGTAAAAGAACATCCTTGACATCACCTTTGATAATTGCGGCCTGCACTGCGGCACCCAAAGCCACGCATTCCATAGGGTCAACCCCGCGTTCAATCTTCTTGCCTACATAATCCTCTACAAATTTTTGCACTATCGGCATACGCGTGGGCCCGCCGACCATAATAATCCGGTCTATCTCTTTAGCGCTTAGCTTCGCATCGCCCAACGCCTGCTCCATCGGATGCTTGCAACGTTCAATTATCGGCAAAACAAGATCTTCTAATTTTGCCCGGGTTATGGACATAGTTAAATGCTTGGGACCTTGAGCGTCCGCGGTAATAAACGGCAGATTTATGTCTGTGCTCACTGTTGAAGATAATTCGATCTTGGCCTTTTCCGCGGCTTCGCGCACCCTTTGCACCGCCATCTTATCATTCATAAGGTCAATCCCGGTCTCTCGCTTAAATTGCCCGGCAATATACTCAAGCAATACCTTATCCATATCCGTGCCGCCTAACTGCGTATCCCCGGAAGTCGATTGCACATGAAATACGCCTTGTTCCATCTCCATTATAGTTACGTCCAGAGTCCCGCCACCCAAATCAAAAACCATGATCTTCTGGGCCTTCTGGGCCTTCTCTAAACCATAAGCAAGGCAGGCAGCCGTAGGTTCATTAATAATCCGCAAGACTTTCAATCCGGCGATCTCTCCCGCATCTTTGGTTGCCTGACGCTGGTTATCGTCAAAATAAGCCGGACAGGTAATCACTACCTCTTCGACCTTGTCTCCCAGGTAGGCTTCGGCATCTTGTTTAATCTTCTGCAAAATAAATGCCGATACCTGCTGCGGCGTATATTCTTTCCCGAAAACTTTAAATTTAAAGTCCGTACCCATTTTGCGTTTAGCTGCCTGGACCGTGCCTTCGGCATTAATCGCTGCCTGGCGCCTTGCCGGTTCACCGACTAAGCGCTGGCCATCCTTGGTAAAAGCAACATACGAAGGAAAGGCCTTACCCGAAGCAACTCCTGCTCCTTCAGCCGAAGGAATTATAACGGGCCTGCCGCCTTCCATGACCGCTGCCGCTGAATTTGATGTTCCTAAGTCGATACCGATAACTTTAGCCATAGTTAACCTCCTGTTTTTTTAGAAACTTTCACTTTCGCTGTTCTGATTACCCTCTCGTTCAACAAATAACCCTTCTGCAGTTCCTCGACTACCGTATGTTCAGGCAAATCCTTATCCTCGATTTGCAGCAATGCTTCATGATAGTGCGGGTCGAATATTTTCCCTTCCGCCTCGACAGGTTTTAAGCCGTACTCCTTAAGCATTTCATAAAGGTGAGCCAGGATCATTTCCACCCCCTTAAGGAAAGCCGTTAAATCATCCTTATGCGTTTCAGCGAGGCTCACACTGCGCTCTAAATCATCCAAAATATTTAATAGTTCCAGTATAATGCCCTCATTCGCAAACTTTACAAAATCCTGTTTTTCCTTCTCCAGGCGCTTGCGCGTATTTTCAAAGTCCGCCTGTAAACGTAAGGCCTTATCCGAAAACTCTTTTACCTTATCCGCATCTTCTTTGAGCTTTAAGTATTCGGACTCTTTCAAAGATACTATCTTCTCTTCTTTATTATTCTGCTTAGGTTCATTCATTGTTCGATATTCTCCAATGCTTCACTTAACACCTCTGAAATATACTCCAACGCCGGTATAATATGGCTGTATTCCATGCGCACCGGCCCTAAGACCGCCAGGCGGCCTTGCGGTTTATTTTTACGGCGGTAGCTTGAAACAACTAAAGAACAATTTTCCATCTCCGGCCGGCCTAATTCATGGCCGATATAAACTTTTACCCGATCATTAAAATCACGGTTAATGATCTCTAAGAGATTCCGTTTGTCTTCGATAAGTTCGATAAGCAGCTTAATCTTCTGGGAATCCTTGAACTCCGGCTGGTCTAAAATATGGCTCAGGCCCTTATAAAACATTTTGTCCTGCCATCCCAGGAAAGAAACTATCCCCGCATAATGCGTAATCTGGGAGATTAGCCCGGATGTCTCTTCTAAGGCATCTTCCAGGCGTCTAATTTCCTTTTTGAATTCCCTGATAATATTGTTCTTTTCTCCTTCCAGGAGGCTCATCTGCAGAACAAGAAAATCAACGTAATAGCGGTAGCCTTTATCCGTAGGTATCCTGCCTCCGGAAGTGTGGTGGTGCGTAAGGTAACCCGTATCTTCAAGCTCCGCGAAGATATTCCTTATGGTGGCCGGGCTTAAATCAAAATATTCTGCAATATCCTCAGAGGCGACAGGGTTAGCTTGCCGGATATGTTTATCTATCGTTGCGCTTAAAACTGCCCGCCTTCTTGAATCATGATCAACATTCTTTACCATCTAAATCGTTCCCCAAATACTTAAAGTGTCTTAAGGTTAAGGTCTAATTTTAACATAATTTATTACTTTGTAAAGGTCAAACTTTAGCGCTTGGCCGGGAAGAGTGCTAATTAAAAACCAAAAAAAATTACTCTTCTTCTTTCCCGATGATTATTTTTATGCCGTGGATATTGACATGCCTGTCTTCCATAAGGTAGTGGACATATTCCAGCCTTCTAATATCTTTAAGCGAATAGAGCCTGCTTTTTTTCCCGATCCTTTTCGGGCGTACTATACCAGCTTTATCTAGTTGCCGCAGTGTCCAAACAGGCAAACTTACCAGCCTGCTCACTACGCTTATAACATAGACCGGCTCATCCTGACTTATTTGAATATCAAACAAAGGCATGCCTTCTCCTTGACCTTCAGGTTACCTCTACTTTGCAAATATAACATATATTGATTATTTTGTCAAGTATATTTAATAATTTTTATTAAGTATTCTAACAGAGTTATTTTATCTCTTTTTTTTGCAACAAGTTATGATAAAGGATTTTTGGCAAATTAACTTGCACTCTTATGCCTTCCTGCAGGTATTTTATAGCTTTAACTTTCCCCTGGCGGTAGAATAAATCAATAAGATCCATCCGGCTATGGGGAATTAAAACTTCCACCTGGATCATCCTTCCCAAAAAACTTTTCCCTATTTTTTCAAGTAAAGCCTCCAGGTTTGTTTTTAATTTAGCCGATACGGCTACGGATCCCGGAAAATCCTCTTTCAATCTCTCCAGCCACATCTGGTCGTCCAGCAGGTCGATTTTATTTAAGGCGGTAATTACCGGCTTACCTTCTATGCCTAGCTCTTTTAAAACCGTGAATACCGCCTTATTATATTCATAAACATAGGGATGGCTGGCATCTAAGACATGGATTAAGAGGTCTGCCTGGACCACTTCTTCCAGGGTGGCTTTGAACGCTTCGATAAGCTGATGCGGCAGGTCGCGTAAAAACCCTACGGTATCGGATATAACCACATTCTCTCCGGTAGGTAACTGGATATTTTTAGCTAATGGGTCCAGTGTAGTAAAAGGGCTCGCAGATACAGCCTGCCCGGCATTAGTAAGAGAATTAAGGAGCGTAGACTTGCCTGCGCTGGTATAGCCGACCAGGGCTATAATAGGAAGGGCATTTTCTTTTCTCCTTTTACGCATGACCTGGCGGTGTAAGAGCAAACCTTTTAAATCAACTTTTAAGTTATCTATCCTTTTTCTGATCCGCCTCCTATCTACCTCCAGCTTTTGTTCTCCTGGCCCGCGCGTGCCGATACCGCCGCCTAAACGCGAAAGAATAATACCTTTACCCGTAAGCCTGGGCAAAAGATACTCTAGCTGGGCAAGCTCAACCTGAAGTTTGCCTTCGGGGCTTTTTGCCCGCCGGGCGAATATATCCAGGATTAGCTGCGTACGGTCAATAGTCTTTTTAGCAATTACTCCCTCCAGGTTGCGCTGCTGGGTACCGGAGAGGTCCTGGCTAAAGATAATGGTATCCGTGTTTTCTTCCTGGGCAATTAAATTTAATTCTTCGGCCTTGCCTTTTCCAATAAAAAGGTCCGGCGTAGGCTTATCGCAAAGATAAGTAATATTATCCACTACCTCTACTGCGCCGGCAGAAGCCAACTCCTCTAATTCAGCCGCGGAATCTTCCAACCGCCACTTTCCCTTGTCTTTCTTGAATCCTATAGTAACTAATAAAGCTCTTTCCATAATCTTTTTGCTACTTTAGCCGGAGTATCTTTATCTAGAATATTCAACCACTGTATACGCTTATCTTTCCTGAACCAGGTCAGTTGCCTTTTGGCATAGTGCCGCGTGTTGCGTTTTATCAGGCGCTTGGCCTCGGCTAAATCATACTTACCTTCAAAATACCCTGCCGACTCATTTAGGCCGATGGCATAACGGCTGGTCTTACCTAATTTTTTCTTAAGCAACCGCCTGGTCTCCTTAAGCAGGCCGGCCCTAAACATTTTATCTACGCGGATATCAATTCTTTTATAAAGAACGCTCCTTTCCATATTCAAACAAAAAATCTTTATATCATAATTTTTGTTTAGCCCCTCTCTCTCCTGCTGCAGCCTTGAGATGGGTTTTCCGGTAGTCTCAAAAACCTCTAAAGCCCGGATGGTCCGCTTAATATCATTAGGATGGATATTCTCGGCTGCCTTATGGTCAAGACGCTTTAGCTTTTTATATAGATAATCCCGGCCGTATTTCTTAAACTGCCGGTAAAGTTTTTTACGCAAAGCCGGGTTTTGCGCCCTGGCCTTAAAAATACCATCAATAAGAATAGAGACATACAATCCTGTCCCTCCGCAAAAAAGCGGGGTCTTGCCTTTGCGAATGATTTCTTTTATTTTCTTAAGGGCTTCCTGCCGGTATTTAGAAACATTATACTCCTCTTCAGGCAACACCATACCGATAAGGTGATGCTTTATCTTTCTTCTTAAAAAGGCCTGGGGTTTGGAAGTAATTATACCCATGCCTTTATAGATTTGCATGGAATCGCAGGAGATGATTTCAGCGTTGATTTTTGCGGCCAGCTCAACAGCAATCCGGGTTTTACCTACTGCGGTTGGACCGACAAGAAAGACTACTCTCTTTAAGGGCATATTTTGGTGGGATAGCCTTGAGCTTTAAGTTTTTTATTCAGATCTTCTGCTTCCTGGCGGAAGTTTAACCTTCCTACCTTCACCCGGTAGTTTTTTGAGCCGGCCGGGCCCGCTGATTCCTCGATATACGCGGGGTAACCATTGCTTAGCAATTTCTGGTTCAGATTAGCCGCATTTACGGGGTTAGAGAACGAACCTACCTGGACAGAATAACAAAAATCAGGGTTATCCTTTTCAACCGGCCAAATATCCCGGCCCTGCCTGATTTCCGGGTTCAGGGGATAGCTCTCTTTTAATTTAGCTAAATAGTCCTTGCCCTGATTTAGATCGCCTTTTTTAAAACCAACCTGGCTTAAACGGTAAAAAAGTTGGGCCTTGAACTTGGTATTCGGATTGCTCTTAAGCAGTTCCTGGTAAGACTCTTCGGCCCTGGCCAGGTCATTCCTTAAAAGATAGGAATCGCCCAGGCCCAACCTGGCTTCTTCTTTAAACCTGGAGCCACTGAATTCTCTAATAGCTACCTCGAAGATATCCGAAGAACGCAGATAATTCCCGTCTTTTAAATAACCCAGCCCTAAGAGATAGTACAGTTCAGCTGAACGCGGATCCCTGGCAATAAGCTTTTCCCCCTCATTTATAGCTGCCTGGTAATCGCCTCTTATAAGATTGGCCTTGAGATTATCCAAATTTAAGGCATAACAAGGAGAAGTAAAAAACAAAAGAACAAAACAACTGCTTAAAACACAAAGGTCTTTTATTTTATTTAGATTTTTCATATTTTTTTCTTTTTGCTTTAGTGGATATTTCTTTTTGCATCTCTAAAATCAACCGGTGTCTTCTTTCTTTTTCTTCTTTTGGCACTCTATCCGCCATCCTCGAGGCTTCGGTATGCGGCCGCGGAGAATATTTGAATATATAAGCAGCATCAAAATGGACAGTCTCGACTAAATCATAAGTATCCTGAAAGTCCTTTTTGCTCTCTGTAGGGAACCCCACGATTATATCAGTAGTCAAAGCGCCTGCCTTTACAATTTTACGATAATTATCCGCCAAATCCAAATAAAAATTCCTTGAGTAAGCACGATTCATCAGTTTTAGGATCCTGTCTGAACCGGACTGAACCGGAAGATGCAGGTATTTTTTCAACTTTCCCAAATCATTCATCGCTTTGAATAAATCAACAGAAGTATCCCTGGGATGGGAAGTAACAAAACTGAATTCCTCCAGCCCCTCAATTGCATCAACCAACCTTAAAAGACTGATAAAATTCAGGTTGTCATACTTGTAAGCATTTACGTTCTGGCCAAGAAGAGTAAACCGGGTTATCCCTCGTTCTAAGGCCCCCTGCATCTCTTTCAGGATATCTTCATAATTACGGTTATGTAAATGGCCTCTTACGTAAGGCACCACGCAATAGGAACAGAAATTAGAACAGCCTTCGGAGATAACTACGAAAGCGTGGTTTTTATCTTCGTAAAAATTAGTGTGGTAGATCTTTTCCGGCCTGGACTGACTACCTGTCTCAAATATTCTTCTTTCAAAGATGGCTTTATCGTTACCGAGTTTGGCGATAATTCCCGGAATCTTTTCAATATCAGCCGGTCCAACTACAAAACTGATATTAGGCGAACGCCTAAAAATATCCTGCCCGTAATTTTGGGCCATACAGCCCACTATGCCGATAATCTTACCTTTCTTAAATCTGCCTGCCTCGCTCCAAACCTTATCCTCGGCATGCTGGCGCACCGAGCAGGTATTCAGGATAATAATATCTGCTTTGGCCGGATCATCCGTAATCCTGTAGCCTGCCTCTGCCATTAAGCCGCAGATTACTTCTGAATCCCGTTTGTTCATCTGGCA
>JAQUMI010000035.1 GCA_028718225.1 Candidatus Omnitrophota bacterium
AAAGCGAGGAAGTTTGAGTTTGAATCAGAGATTACCATTAAGCTGTTGAAAAAAGGGTATAAGATCAAGGAGATGCCGGTCTCCTATAAAAGGCGTTCGTATCCCGGAGGCAAGAAGGTTAGATGGAGCGACGGAGTGTATAGTTTATATACTATTCTTAAACTAAGGATTTTTAGTTTATGAAAAAGAGCAAGTATTTTATTATTATTGTTCTCGCCGTAGCAATTAAGTTTCTGTTACTGATTTTTTTAACCGTTCATGCGCCACAAAACAGGTTTCAGAACGATTCGCGCGATTATCTGGAAACCGCTCAGGCGTTATCCTCACGGGGTGCATTTGCCAGGATAGGCAGCGACGGCTCGCTAAAGTATGAGTTATACCGGACGCCCGGATATCCTGTATTCCTTGCGTTTTTTCAGGGCATAATGAAGTTCCCGATTAACGGTATTATATTCTTGCAAATATTCCTGGCCATATTAGTTGCCGGGATTACTTACCGGACAGCTCTCCAGATCGATTACCGGATTGCTTTCTTAAGCGCGGTGATTGTTTTGTATGATCCTCCGCTCTCTATCTTTTCTTTGATCGTTTTAAGCGAGACATTATTCTTATTTTTAATGTCATTATTTATGCTTAGTTTTGTCCTATACCTAAAACGCAATAAAACCGGCTGGGTTATGTTGTCCGCTGTAACGCTGGTTGCAGCTACCTATGTGCGGCCGATAAGCTATTATCTTGGCGCGGCAATAGCTCTTTTTATTATCTACGCGAATATCCGCGGCAATATCAAGCGGTCCTTTATTCATGCGTTGATTTTTTTGATTATTGTCTATGGATTTCTTGGAGTTTGGCAGGTAAGGAATTACCAGCGGTTCGGGCAGAGAACATTTTGCAGCATAATTAAGGGTAATTGCGATAATCAGGGATTAGCCGGCAGCTACTCAAGGAACAAAGATTCTATTGCCAAAGGTATGGGGCCAATCCACTATTATACCAGCGCTACTTCGCGTTGTTTTTTGTCCCTAATGACCCGGCCGGGTCCTTTTAAATATTTTAATTCAGCCGCCTTATCTGCCGCAGGGAGGGTGTTAGCTTATCTTTGGGTAGGTTTTTGGGTGGTGGGATTTATTGCCGGGATCAGGCAGGCAAGGCGCAATATCTACTACCAGTTTATGCTTTTTATCTGCTTGTATTTTATTGTTGCTTCAATCGGAGGTATCTCTTGGTTAGTAGGAGAAAGGTTCAGAATGCCAATGGTGCCGTATATAGCGGTTATTTCCGCGGCTGGCTGGGTAGCTTTAAAACGTTTTATAAAATGAAAAATATCAGAAAAATTTTAGCCGTGCGCAATGACAGATTCGGCGAGTTTTTGCTCAATATCCCGGCATTCCGGGCGCTCAAGGAGACTTACCCGGATGCCAGGCTCACTCTGGCCGTTAAGTCCGATGTTCGCCAACTGGCCGAGTGTATTGGATATGCCGATAGGGTAGTAGTTTGGAATGAGGATTTTAAAAAAAATTTAAAGAGACAGGGGTTTGATACAGTTATTATCCTGAATCCGACAAAAGAAGCGCATTGGCTGGCATTTTTCGCTGGGATCCCGGTGCGGGTTGGCTATGACCGTAAATGGGGTATCTTGCTGAATTATAAGATGCCGGACAATAAGGGATTAGGTTTAAAGCATGAAGTAGGGTATAATTTGGATTTAGTGGGGCTAATCGGCGCGAAGACAAATGACCAGTCTATAGCTTTAAGGCAATTACCCGAATATAATAATCCGGAGTGCGCGGGCGCCGTGGCCATCCATCCCTATACGAGCGATAAGGTAAAAGAGTGGCCGCTGGAGAGGTTCAAGGAGCTAGCCAGGCGTCTTGCGTGCGATTTAAGGTTAAAAGTTATAATAGTTGGAGCAGTGGGGGATGCTTCGGGTTTGTTTGGTAACCCGGAAAAAGATATCAGCAATTTGGTTAATAAAACTTCCCTGGTTGAACTGGCCCAGGTCCTTAAGCAATGCCGGCTGCTTATTTCTTGCGATAGCGGGCCGATACACTTGGCTGCGGCAGTGGGGACTCCGGTTTTAGCGTTGTTCAGAAATGATTTACCGGGTAAAACTGCCCGGCGCTGGGGCCCGTGGGGTAAAGGGCATATTGTGATGGAAAAAAGCAATCTTTTAGATATAACCGTCGAGGAAATATTCGGGCAAGTAAGAGGAGCTTTAAAATGACCTACGCAATTATTTTAGCAGGCGGGGTGGGCAGCAGGTTCTGGCCTTTTTCACGCGAGCTTGAACCCAAGCAGTTTATGCGCCTAATCGGCCAGGAAAGCCTTTTAGAATCAACTATCCGGCGTTTAAAAGGCGTTGTCGGTCCGGAGCATACCTTCGTCATTACAAATAATATTTATTTTTATGAGGTCAGGGCGCAGGTCGCTAAATTCCGTATTCCGGATAAAAATATAATTTTAGAGCCGCAAGGTAAGAATACTGCTCCGGCTATCGGGCTATGTGCGAAATTAATCAGCGGGCTGGATAAAGAAGCGGTTTTAGTGGTTTTGCCGGCTGACCATTACATCAAAAATGCCTCTAATTTCAGAAGAACGATTAAGAGTGCGCTTGCGGTGGCAAAAGAAAATCTCCTAGTGACCATCGGGATTAAGCCGGATAAACCTTCCACGGCTTATGGGTATATAAAGACAAGAAATAAGAAAGTGCAGGCAAAGAAAAGTGTAAAATATTTTAAAGCAGAAAAATTCCTGGAGAAACCAAGCCTGGAAAAGGCAAAGGGATACTTTAAGAGTAAAGATTATTACTGGAACAGCGGAATGTTTGTTTGGAAAGCGGGTATATTTTTAGAGGAAATGCGGAAATACTTACCGGGATTATCCAGGCAATTAAATTCTATCCGGTTAATTCCAGACATTGTAAAAGTATGGCCGAAAATCAAACCTATTTCCGTTGACTATGGCATAATGGAGCGTTCCCGGAGGATCGCGCTAATCCCGGCGAATTTTTTCTGGACGGATTTAGGGAGTTGGGACGCTCTCTCGGGAATATTTCCCAAAGATAGAAAGAACAATACTATTAACGCTGATGCGTTGAGTTTGGACAGCCGGGGGGTATGTGTGTTTTCCAGAAGCAACCGGTTAGTCTCTACCATCGGGGTCAGCAATATGGTTATCGCGGATACTCCGGATGCTTTATTAGTCTGCGATAGGGAGAGGACCCAGGATGTAAAGCAGCTGGTTGAGAGATTAAAAAAACTTAAGCGTAAAGAGCATAAGGTGCATTTGACTGAACGCAGGCCCTGGGGTTCGTTTACGGTTTTACAGGAGGGCGCGGGTTTTAAAATAAAGGTCATTGAGATCTCCGCGCGTAAACGTTTAAGCCTGCAGCGGCATAAGAACCGCGCCGAGCACTGGGTAGTTGTTTCAGGCGTGGCTAAGGTTACCAGCGGAGATCAGGTTTCTTTGGTCCGCAGCAATGAGAGTATCTACATATCTAAAGGCAGGAAACACCGCCTGGAAAATACCTTAAGCCAGCCGCTCAGGATCGTGGAAGTGCAGACCGGGAATTACCTCGGTGAAGATGACATAGAAAGATTTGAAGATGACTTTAAAAAAGAATGCCGGCCAGTCCCCTAAAAGATTCTTAATAATAAATCCATTTGGTATCGGAGATATTTTATTTACTACTCCGCTAGTCAGGTCTTTAAAGGAGGAGTATCCGGATTGTTTTATCGGGTATTGGTGTAATCACAGGGTCCGGCCTTTATTGGCAGATAACCCCAGGATCAACCGGCTCTTTGATTTAAACCGGGGTGACCTTAAGAAAATATACCGGGAGTCATTCTTGAACGGGTTCCGGGAAAGCTTAAAACTCAGGCGGGAAATTAAAAAAGGCAGTTTCGACATTTGTTTTGACTTTTCCCTGGACTATCGTTATAGTTTATTTGCGAAAATTATAGGTATCCGTAGAAGAATAGGTTTTAATTATAAAAATAGGGGTAAGTTCCTTACGGATAAGATAGATATAGCCGGATATCACGACAAACACGTGGTAGAGTATTACCTGGATTTATTGCGTTTTTTAAATATAGAAGCAAAAGATAAATCTTTGGAATTGTGCGTGCCCGCATCCGCGGGGATAGAGGCGCGGGATATCTTTGCCTCCAGGGGTATTCAGGTTAATGATAAACTAGTCGGTATTGCCCCCGGAGCCGGTGGAAGCTGGGGGAAAGACGCTGCCTATAAGCACTGGCCGGCATTAAAATTCGCGCAGGTAGCCGATAAGCTGGGCGATGAATTTAAGGCAAAAATAATAATCCTGGGAGATGAAACCGAAAAACCGATCTCCGGAGCAATCATTAACGCTATGCTCCATAAACCGGTAGATTTGACCGGTAAGATTAAGTTAGAGCTACTTCCGGCAGTAATGCAGGGCCTCGATCTTTTAATATCCAACGATGGCGGGCCGATGCATATAGCTTCTGCTTTGGGGGTAAAAAGCGTTTCTATCTTTGGCCCGGTGAGTGAATTAGTCTACGGCCCGTATCCGGATACAAGGAAACATCCGGTGTTAAAATGGGATATGGAGTGCCGGCCGTGTTATAAGAATTTCAGGCTGCCGGTTTGCGCTAAAGACAGGAAATGTTTAAGAGCGGTTAATGTTGAAGATGTATTTACGGCAGCTAAAGCGTTGTTAAGTTAAGAGGGATCACATGAGAATACCGGCCTTGGATTTAAGAAAACAGATAGCCCCCCTTAGAGGGGAATTGGATTCAGCGATCAAAGAGGTGATCGACCAGAGCAGTTTTATCCTCGGAAAATATGTGGAGAAGTTTGAGCAACGCGTTTGCGAATACTGCCGGGTAAAATATGCGTTAGGTGTATCCAACGGGACAGACGCGCTAAGTTTATCTTTGTTAGCGCTGGGGATTAAAAGCGGAGACGGAGTAATTTGCCCGGCGTTTACTTACTACGCAACTGCGGGGGCCCCGGCTAGTATCGGAGCGGTCCCGGTTTTTGCCGATATTGACCAGGACACCTATAATATTTCGGTTAAGAGTATGGAGAAAATTTTAGCAAAAAAAAATAAGGTTAAGGTAAAGGCGGTCATTCCGGTCCATCTTTACGGCCAATGCGCAGATATGCACGGAATAATGCAGCTGGCGGCTAAATATAAATTAAAGGTAGTAGAAGATGCTGCCCAGGCCTTTGGCGCGGAATTCCAGGGGAAGAAGGCCGGGACAATCGGCGATTGCGGAGCAGTTAGTTTCTATCCCGGGAAAAATTTGGGGGCATTCGGAGACGCCGGAGCCATCCTTACCAATAATAAAACTTTAGCTGAAAAGCTGCTAATCTGGCGTAACCAGGGAAATAAGAATAAATATTACCATTCAGTTTTAGGCCGCAATAACCGCCTGGACGCGATACAGGCGGTTGTCTTAGATGTCAAGCTGAAGTATCTGGATGAGTGGAATCGCAAGAGGCAGGAGGTGGCCCGGTACTATAATGAAAAGCTGGCGGGCCTGGCGCTAAAGATTCCGTTTGTGCCCGGTTATACCACGCATATTTATCATCAATATACGCTAAGAACATCTAAATCCAACAGGAAATTTATGGATCATTTGCAGGAAAAAGGAATTGATTCGCGCGTATTTTATCCGGTGCCGTTGCATTTGCAGAAATGTTTTAAGTATTTAGGATATAAAAGAGGGGATTTTCCGGAAGCCGAGAAAGCGGCAAAACAGGCCTTTACTTTGCCTATTTATCCGGATTTAAGCAGGGAAGAACAGGATTATATTATTCAGTCAGTCAGGGAGGGAGAATATTGATGGGTAAAATCAATTTAACGGTAGTGACTTTGACCAAGAACAGCGAAGCGATTATCGAAGATTGTTTAAAGAGCGTCTCTGATTGGGCGGGAGAAATAGTGGTAGTTGATGATTTAAGTTCGGATAAGACGCTGGAGATCGTTAGAAAATATACAGATAGAGTTTATATTAAAAAATGGGAGAAGGAAGGCAGCCACCGGAATTACGCGTATTCTTTGGCTAAATTCGATTATATTTTAAGTCTTGATTCTGATGAACGGGTTACGCCGGAATTAAGGGATGAAATCGTTGAGATATTCCAGGAAGGCCCGAAATTCCCCGGCTACAATATACCGCACAGAAATTTTATCGGCGCCTATTGGATTAAGTACGGAGGCTGGTATCCTAACGCTAAGCTTAAGATGTACGCCAGGAAAGAGTTTCATTACGAGGAAGAGGCAGAGTACCACCCCAGGGCGTTTTTAAACGGGCCGACCTATACCTTAAAATCAGATATAATTCATTACGCTTACCGGGATTTCCGGAACCTCTTTTCCAAACTTAATCATCAGACCGATTTTGAGGCCAAAAAATGGTTCAGGGATAAGCGCAAAATGAGTTTTGGGCTGGCCATGGTCAAGGCAATTTCGCGGTATATTAAGTTTTATTACGTAAAAAAAGGGAGAAAAGACGGGTTTATCGGTTTTATGATGGCTCTTGCTTCCAGCGCCTATCAATTAATGACCTACGCCAAATACTGGGAGATGAAAAACAAAAAGGATTAATGTGCCGCAAAAAATAATATTTTTAGACCGGGATGGAGTGATCAATAAATATCCGGGGGATAAGCTCTACGTCACTTCGTTAAAGAAATTTTATTTTTTACCCGGAGCCAAAAAGGCAATCGCTCAATTGACCAGGGCGGGCTTTAAGGTATTTGTTGCTTCTAACCAGGCGGGGGTAGGCAGGGGGATATATGAGCGCCGGACGCTGGAGGCGATTACCCGCAAGATGCTTTTAGAAATAGAAAAAACTAAAGGGAAAATCGGCAAGGTATATTATTGCCTGCATCGCAGGGATGCGGGCTGCTCCTGCCGTAAGCCCAGGCCCGGGTTGCTTAAGAAAGCCGCTAGAGAATTTAACTTTAATTTAAAAAATGCCTGTTTTATAGGTGATACTATCCGGGATGTGCTTACCGCCAGGGCTGCCGGATGTAAATCTGTCCTGGTCCTTTGTGGTAAAGAAAAACTGGCCAACAGAAAGAATTGGGAGGCGGCTCCGGATTTTGTGTTCAAAAACCTCCAAACAGCCGCGGATTTCCTTATAAAACAGCACTAGAAGAAGATGAAATTATTGATAACTTACGCTTCAGCCGGGGCAGGGCACCGCCGGGTAGCCGAAGCAGTATATAATTATTTTAAGGAGCAGCGGCCGGAAGTCAGTCTGGAGATGGTGGATATACTGGCTGAAACCAGCTCCTTGTTTAGGTTTAGTTACGCCAAAGGCTATTCTTTTCTCGTGCACTACGCGGTTAAACTCTGGCATTTTGCGTTTTGGCTTACTGAATTTAAGGGACTGCGGCCATTGACCCGTTTTTTCGCTGCCTTGAGCAACCGGATTAATACCCAAGATTTTGCCGCTTATTTAATCCGCAAGAACCCCGATTACATTATCTCCACGCATTTTCTGCCTTCGGAGATAGCTGCGCATTTAAAAATAAAGAAAAAGATAAGTTCTACGGTTATTACCATAATTACTGATTTTGGCGTGCATCCGTTTTGGGTCAGCCAAGGCACGGACCTTTACATTGTTGCCTCAGATTTTACGCGGGATAAGCTTCTGGTTGAAGGGATAGCGC
>JAQUMI010000036.1 GCA_028718225.1 Candidatus Omnitrophota bacterium
GGATTTTGGCGATGACTTTCTTACGCACATCCCTAAGTCTGCCAGACACGGTACAGCCGGAAGCGGTTCGGTGCCCCCCGCCCCCAAAGGCCTGCGCGACTTTATTTACGTCAACTAAACCCGCTGATCTTAAGTTAACCCGGATCTCATTTTTTACCCCCAGGTTTTCTTTAAATAACGCTGCGGCCTGGACGTCCTTTATCCCCCGGATAAAACTCAAGATATGGTCGGTTAAATCAAAGGATAATTTTTTATGCCTGAGCAGCCTGGCGGGAAGTTCAACCCAGACAATTTTTCCTCCGGATGCACGGTGTATATGTGAGAGCGTTTTGATTAACAGCTGCATGTCCGTAAAAGGGATTTTTTCGTATATATTCCTGTAGACTAAGGGAACATTCAAACCAAAACGTAACAATTCTCCTGCCGCCCTATGCGTAAAAACACTGGTATTAGAATAACGGAATGACCCCGTATCTGTCATCATCCCCACATATAACAACAGGGCTGCGTCCGCGTCAAAAGGCACGCGCATTTCTTTATAGAGCCTGAAAACCATCTCTGAAGCCGAAGAGGATTTGGGGTCAACCCAATCAACGCTGCCGAATTTTTTATTGCTGATGTGGTGGTCTATGTTAATAACGAACAAAGTATCATTGATTAACTTAGACACTTCTCCGGTGCGGCCTAAATCCGTACAATCAAGAATAACCGCGCAATCAAAATTAATGTCTTTAAGGGCAGGCCGGTAAAGTTTTATGCTCTCTTTTCCCGGCAGGAAAAAGTACTCCGGCGGCAAAGGGTCTTCATTAATAATGACCGCTTGCTTGCCCAGCTTCGTTAGTAAATAATAAAGGCCTAACTCAGAGCCTAAGGCATCTCCTTCGGGGCTGGTATGGGCACTGATTAAAAAACGATTATGCTTTTTTATTGCGGCGGCGGCTTTTTTTAGGTTTATTCTGCTCATCGATCTCCTTTATTTCGTTTAAGACCTCTTCTATGCGCACGCTGTATTCGCTAGACCTGTCTTCGTAAAAAGCAATTTCGGGCGCAAACCTTAAATTCAACCTCTGGGCGATTAACTTCCGCACAAACCCCAGAGCCGAATCCAAGGCTTCTTTTGTATTCTTGTGGGCATCATCATTACCCAAGACGCTGAAAAAAATCTTGGCATATCTTAAATCCTGCGTTACTTCAACATTCATAATGGTTACAAACCCTAAACGCGGGTCTTTTAATTTATCGTGAATAATTACGCTTGCTTCCTGCCGGATCGCCTCGGCCACTTTATCTTGTCTAGACATTTAATCAACTCCCTGCCTGCCGCTTGCCTGACGGGCGGTCAGGGTAGGCAGGCCCTTTCTTAATAACTGCTTGATCAGCGCCAGTTCCTCTTCTTTGTTCCTGACCTGGCTATTGAGCTTGGCCTTTAAGACTTGGGTGAATATCTTCCGGTATCTTGGCCCGGGCAAAACACCTAACCCGGCCAGATCGTTTCCGGAAACAGAAATACGCATACCGTTATAAATATCCAGAAAATCCGTAATATTGCGCTTAAATACAGGATTATTATATTTTGCCCTGAGCGCGAGGATAGTTTCATAACTTAACGGCTCAAGCAAACCAAAGATTCTTGCCGGTTTAATACTGGCCCTGCTTAGATCTGCGATAAAACGGCCCTGAAAGCGCTTATAGCTCAACAGCCTCTTTTTTTCCCCTTTGCGTAAGCCAAATTTAGCGCAAATCTTTTTGATTTTTTTTGCCTCCAGAACATCCAATAATCCGATAAGATAAATTACCCAGGTATCCAGGGGCCTGCGCTCGGTATAGTTTTTATGGAAATAACTGATTTCCCTCTTAATAGCTTTTAAAAAGGCGTAAGTTTTCGGGCTAATTTTTAGTTGCGGTAAGATAAAATCAAAACCCGCTAATTTTTCTATCCGTTTTATCTCTTTAATCGGGTCTTTTTCTTTAAGTATCAGGATCAGGTCAGTGCGCGTCCTGTGCGGATGAATGCGTTCCAAAAGCCCCAGCCGGAGAGCTTCTTTTAAAAGCTGCAAACTCCTGGGCTCGATTTTAAAGTCATACCTCTGTTCAAAACGCACTGCCCGGAATATCCGCGTCGGATCGTCAATAAAGCTTAAAGGATGCAATACGCGGATGACTTTATGCCGCAGGTCATCCAGGCCGCCATAATAATCAACCAGCCTGCCGTCTTTTAAGCCTATGGCCATGGCATTAAGCGTAAAATCGCGCCGGAATAAATCATCCCTAAGCGATCCCTCTTCAACTAAGGGAAGGTGGGCTGGGGACGGGTAGTGTTCTCTGCGGCTGCTGGAAAAATCAATCTTTAGGCCTGATCTTGCAAAAACCGTGGCTGTGCCGAATTGCCGGTGGAGAGTAACTTTTACACCGAGGGAATCTGCAAAATCCTGAGCGAACTTCAAGCCATCGCCTTCGATAACGATATCTAAATCTAAGTTCTTAACGCCCAGGATCAAGTCGCGCACAAATCCGCCTACAAGATAAGCCTCAGTATTCTTCCTTACGGCAGTATTATGCACCTTATTTATTAATCCCTGAAGTTCTTCCGGTATTTTTTCCAGATACTTCTTCATTTCTCTCCCCCTATACCTGCCTGACAACAGGAGGCTATCGACTACCTGCTGCCTGCTGCTTTTATGGCCTGGGATGAAATTGTTTATGCACGCTCTTTAACCTGTCTTTATTTATATGCGTATAAATTTGGGTTGTAGAAATATTCGAATGGCCGAGCATCTCCTGGACTGAACGTAGATCCGCTCCGCGTTCCAATAGATGCGTAGCAAATGAATGCCTTAAAATATGCGGCTTGATCGGTTTCTTGATGGCTGCGGCCCGGGCATATTTTTTAATGATTTTCCAGAATGATTGCCGGGAGATCTTCTGGCCGAAACGGCTGACGAATAAAAATTCCGATTCTTTATTTTTTAAAAGCTTAGGCCGGGAAACATCCAGATACCTCTGGATGCCGGCTATTGCCTTCTTACCCAAAGGAATAACTCTCTCCTTAGTGCCTTTGCCGATACAGCGTAAAAATCCGATATCTAAATTTACATTATCTTTTTTGAGATTAACCGCTTCCGATACGCGCATACCCGTAGCATAAAGCGTCTCTAAAATAGCTTTATCCCTTGTCCCCTGTATGTTCCGTACATTCGGCTGGGCAATCAAAGCTTCTACTTCATTCAGAGAGAGCGTCTCCGGGACCCTCTTCCATAATTTAGGCGATTCGATCAAAGTGCTCGGGTCGCTCTTTAAGATCCTCTCCCGGGTAAGGAAACGGTGGAACATCCTTATTGCCGCCAGGCGCCGGGCAATGGAATTGGCCCCGATTCCTTTTTCTTTCTGGGCAAACATAAAATTGCTGATATTATTCTTGGATATTTTGGAGAGGACATCGATATCGCTCTTTTCAATAAAATCCAGGTAGGTATTTAGGTCTTCCCGGTAAGAGATAATCGTATTATTAGACAATCCGCGCTCTACCGAAAGATAATTCAGAAAAGTATCGATCAATTCTTTCATATTAAATTATTTTTCTTCTCCTGGCCTATTGTGGAATCCGGGCCGTGACCGGGATAGATCCTGGTGTCATCGGGTAAAATAAATAACCTCTCTTTTATTGACTTAATCAATGCCGCTTGGCTGCCGCCGGATAAATCCGACCTGCCTATCCCGGAGCAGAACAAGGTATCGCCGGTAAAGGCTATTTTTTCCTGCGGTTCCCGGAGCAGCAGGGCAATTCCCCCGGCCGTATGCCCCGGCACATGCACAACTTGCAGTTGCAGGCCGCTAAGCCCAATGATCTGGTTATCTTCCAGCAATAGTATCTCGGATTTAACCGTACAGGGAAGCGAAAATAACCCTGACATATTCAGCTGTGCGTCTTGCAGCATCGGCGCATCAAGTCTATGCACATAGACCGGAAGATTAAACGCATTATCCGCCCCGATATGGTCATAATGACCGTGGGTGTTGATAATTAAAGCCGGCGTCAGGTTATATTTATCCAATACCTTTCGGATTTTAGACACTTCAGCTCCCGGGTCAATAATGATCGCCCGGGAATCCCGCTGGCTAGCCAGAATATAACAATTGACCTGCAACGCGCCTACGGAAATTTTTTCCAGGATCATAATATGTCGTTCTTTACGTCGTTATACGAGAAACGCTGGGAGATATTCATTTTTAGCTTCTCGGAATTCTGACGGTAAAAATTATTGGCGTTACCGTAAATATCAGACTTAATATCATTCTGCAGGTCGACCAACTGCTTCAGGTAGATATCCAGCTGCTTCTGTTTACTTTCATTCAGGAGAGAGCGCAGGCCAACCAGGTTTTTCATCGCCTGCTGGGCGCAATCAAGCTTTTTCTTCTGGGGAGCATTCTGGGTTAAGGCGTTTATCAACTCATCCTGCCAGGATTGCCAGAAAACAAAATACTGCCGGTATTGTTCCTCTTTAGTCATCTGCGGGCCTTTCCACTCTTCCGGCGCCAGGACCATTTCCACCGGGGCTTTATCTTTTTTGGACTTGCGCGTGAATTTGCGCACAAATGCCTCGCAGCCGCAGAGAGTAAAAAGTAAAAAGTAAAAAATAAAAAATAATAACCACCGCCTCTGGCCTTTCATTTAATCATCTCCTTGAATGCTTTTTCATCAATAATCTTTACCCCTAATTGCATTGCCTTCTCATATTTTGAGCCGGGATTTTCACCTGCCACCACAAAGTCCGTATTCCTGCTTACCGAAGAAACGGTATTTGCGCCAAGCGAGCGCGCCAGTCTTTCGGCTTCCAGCCGGCTCAGGCTCTTAAGTTCTCCTGTAAAAACTATCCTTTTACCGGCTAAAGAAGCACCTTTACCCGGCCTAAGATCTTCCTTAAAATTTAATCCCGCTGCTTTAAGCCTGGCGATGATTTTCCTGGTCGAGCCTTGGCTGAAATATTCCGTAATTGACCCGGCCATTACTGAACCGACTTCATAAATCCTATCCAGGTCGTCTTGCTTGGCAGCCAGCAGATTATCCAGGGTCTTAAATTCGCGCGCTAAAACCAACGCTGCCTTTTCCCCCACATGGCGAATACCCAAAGCATAAATAAGACGGGATAATGTCCTGTGCTTACTATTGGCAATACCTAAGAGCAGGTTATTAATCTTTTTTTCTTTAAATAACTCTAATCTTTTAAGGTCTTCCGATTTTAATTTATAAATATCCGCGAAATCCTGGACTAACTTTAAGCGCACAAGCTGCGCTACAACCGCTTCCCCCAGGCCTTCAATATCCAGGGCAGCGCGCGAAGCGAAATGCAACAGCTCCCTCTCCAGCTGAGCCGGACAGGACGGGTTTATACAGCGGTAGGCAACATCTTCTTCTTTCTCTTTCACAACTTTCCCTGAACAGACAGGGCAATTTCGGGGAACGGAAAACTCTTTTTTTCCTTTGTGCTCGGTAACCTTGACTACTTTAGGGATTACTTCTCCGGCCCTCTCAATCAATACGTGATCGCCTATCCTGACTTTCAACCTGTTGATTTCATCAAAATTATGCAGCGTGGCGTGTTTTATGGTTACGCCGGCGCAGACAACCGGCCTTAACCTGGCCACCGGCGTTATTATGCCGGTCCTGCCGACCTGGGGGATAATATCCAGTACCTCCGTGGTCGCCTGATGCGCAGGGAATTTGTAAGCCACCTGCCCCCGCGGGCTCTTCAGGGTAAAGCCCAATTCCTTTTGTTGGCTGATAGCATTTACCTTGATTACTATGCCGTCTATATCGTAGGTAAGCTCTTCTCTTTTTTTCTCCCACTTATTGCAATATGCAATTGCTCCAGCTAAATCCTCACAAAGCTCCGCATGTCTATCCGTGCGTACGCCCCACTTTTTTAGCCGGGAAAAAAATTCCCACTGGGTCTTCAGGGCAGGCCCGGCATATTCACCCAGGGAATGCGCGAAAAAATTCAGGCGGCGCTTGGACATAAGCGAAGAATCGAGTAGCTTTAAAGAACCGCTGGCGGCATTCCTGGGATTAGCAAATATTGCCTCTCCTTCTCTTTCTCTCTCTTTATTTAATTTAGCGAATTCCACCCTGTCCATATAAATCTCGCCGCGGATTTCGATTAATTCCGGGATATTACTGCCCCGCAGGAGCAGGGGGATTGCGCGAATAGTCTTAATATTCCGGGTAACATCCTCGCCGGTTTCTCCGTCTCCCCGGGTTACGCCGCTGACTAATCGTCCGTTCATATAAGTAAGGTTTACGCTGACGCCATCAATTTTAAGCTCGACTACAAATTCTATTTTTTTGTGTTTCCCCAACCCCTTGGCTAGGCGCTTATCCCAATCGTAGAGTTCTTCAAAGCTATAGGTGTTATCCAAAGAAAGCATCTTCTGCCGGTGTCTGGCTGTCTTAAACCCCTGCAAAATACCGCCGCTGACGCGCTGAGTGGGAGAATCATCCGACTTATACCGGGGATATTTATCCTCCAGGCCTTTGAGCTTACGCATTAAATCATCGTATTCTTTATCGGAGATTTTCGGCTGGCTTAAAACGTAATAAAGGTAATCGTGGCGGCGGATTTGCTCCCTTAGCGAATCTATGCTTTTCTCTATATCCGGCATTTAAAATTTTACTCCGAAATCTTTGAATCCACCTGTGGCAGGCTTCCACTCTGTCTGGATATCCTGAATATAACGCTTAAAAATATTGTTCAGCTGGCTAAGAAAATCTTTCAGGGTATCTTCGTTGGCTTCGGCAACCAATTCTACCCGACCATCGCTCAGGTTACTGACCCAGCCTAAGACGCCCAGACCTTCGGCCAGGCGTTCGGCAGTAAAACGAAAGCCTATCCCCTGCACCTGCCCGGAATAATAAACCTGGACTTGCTTTTTCATAAGTGGTCGGGGCGGACAGACTTGAACTGTCGACCTCTTGGTCCCGAACCAAGCGCTCTACCAAACTGAGCCACGCCCCGTATTATTTGAATTTAGTATAACAGAAAATATTTAGGTTGGCAATAATTACAAGTTAACATAACACTATTTGCCTTTTTTAGCCAAAAGGTCAAATTCAATATTAACCTTGGCCGATGGGCCCTTAAAACTCAAAGTAGTGTTTTTAAGGGTATGCGGAATAATATACACGCTAAAAGCATTGGACTGCTTAGCCATGATAGTTAAACTGATCCCGTCAACACTGACTGAACCTTTGGGTAAACAATACTCCAAGAATTCCGGAGGCACGCTAATCTCAAAAGCCAGGTTAGCGCCGGCATAATTTTTCTTACGGATAATCCCCAGGCAGTCAATGTGCCCCAGGACAAAATGCCCGGATATCCTGTCCCCCATTTTCAGGCTGCGCTCAAGGTTGACTTTATCGCC
>JAQUMI010000037.1 GCA_028718225.1 Candidatus Omnitrophota bacterium
GGAAGAAAAGCGCCAGTTTTTGAAAAAGATTGGCTCGAACTTTCGTCTCGCCGGCGCTAAGTTGCGTTTTGACTATAGGTTACCCTATAGTCATCTTGTCAAAAACAGGCAAAAAATAAAATGGGGTGGGTAACGGGGATCGAACCCGCAAGCCTTCTGAGCCACAGTCAGACGCTCTAACCAATTGAGCTATACCCACCATTAACCTATCAATCAAAAGCTTAGCACAAAAAATTAAACTGACTACTGCTTATTTCTTAAACGCGCCTTCGGTTGACTGGCTGATTTCGCCGCCGATGGCGAAAATCCCGTCAATCATTGCCCGGGTTAAATCCGTAAGGCCTCGCACTCCTCCCTCCATAACTTTAAGCGGCAGAACCAGGGTATTCTCTGCCTTAAAGCCTTTAGCGAACCGGCCTTTATTAATCTTCTCCTCAAAAGCTGTTTGAAAAGTATTCAACCCGAAGTGCGGACTGTCCATCTTGGTCTTGAGGCTAAAATTCAACTCCACTTTTCCCTGGTCAACTTCCTTGAATATATCGATGATCTTATTAGTGATCCGGGATTCCTTTTCTTCGTTCTGTCCCGGCTCAAGGGGCTTGCGCACCAGGTCAGTCAGCTCTAAGCGGCATTCCACATTGACATTATTATTCAAGCCGTTGATGTCGGCGGAAAAATTCAGCCTGGCCTTTTCGATGCGCGCCTTCTCTAAATCCACCCACATGGAATAATAAGGGTAGAGATAGATCGCGTCAATATCCCTGATCTTTAAAGCTGCCTGCATGTCTTTTTCAAGATAGTTAATCCACCCTTTGAGCTCAAGCTGGCCGTAAACCTGGCCCTCTCTCCAGGGGATCCTTCCTTTTAATTCAAAGCTAGTCGCTGCCTGACTGGGGAAAAAATAGAGATTGGTTACGTTAAAGCTTATCTCCTCTAAAGCTATCTTAATGCTATCCGGGCTTATACTCTGGTCGATATAATTAAGCTTGCCGTTTTCTATTTTAATGCGCTTAAAGCCAAAAGGCAGAGTCTTAAATTCTTTGGCCTCACCGTCGGAAGCAGGGACTTCGGCCGCAGGAAGAATAGTATCCTTACTCGTCTCTTGTTCGTTTACCACAATAGGAGGGGTTTTGGTAAAAGTAAATTCCGGGCGGACAAGTTTAAGGCTGCTGATTATTGCTTTACCGGTAAAAAAGGCAAAGAGGTCCGGAGAGATATACAGAGCATCTATCTTTGCCAGGCCCTCAATATCCAGCTTTCTTATCTCCAGCTCCAGCGTCGGGCTAAGGTCGAAATAACCGATTGTTGCCTTCCTGTCGGTCAGATCCTCAATCTGCTTAATAATGATCGCCCTACCGGTTAAGTTTATAAATATATACAGCGTCCCGAAAATAACTGCCAGGGTTAAAATGGTTAACGCTATAATTTTCTCTAACTTCCTCATAATTTTATCTGGTGCGCCTGGGCCGAATCGAACGGCCAACCTACTGCTTAGAAGGCAGTTGCTCTATCCATTTGAGCTACAGGCGCATTCGTTTATTCAAACTGTCAAATTTCAGTCGGGGCGGACAGACTTGAACTGTCGGCCTCTTGCTCCCAAAGCAAGCGCTCTAGCCAAACTGAGCCACGCCCCGTAAATTTTGATTATATCAACCCTTCAGTGTTTCTCAATATATTTCTTAATAATCTTCCCGGCTTTTCTCAGGGCCCGGTAACGGTGGCTCATCCGGTGTTTTATCTTCTCGCCCAGCTGGGCAAAAGTTTTTTGGTATTTAGGAATGACAAATAGCGGGTCATAGCCAAAGCCGTGCCTCCCTTTTAAGGCAAAACCGATTAGCCCCGCACACCTGCCTTCTACCAAGCCAAACAAACCCTTATTGTCGGCCAGGGCCACAGCGCAGGAATAATGCGCTTTTCTTCTGCTTAAAGGCAGGCTTTTAAGCAACCGGAGTAATTTTAAATTATTCCGCTTATCACTTTTATCTTTTCCTGAAAAACGGCTGGAATAAACTCCCGGCGCCCCGTCGAGCGCGTCCACGCAAAGCCCGGAATCTTCTCCCAGGGTTAATTTCCCGGTAAAACGCGCGATCTTAACCGCTTTTTTTATAGCATTCTCACCGAAGGTTTTTCCGTTTTCAATTATTTTCGGAGTTTTACCGTAATCCGCCAAAAAGCTGATCTTAAGGCCGCTGCCTTTTAAGATTGCTTTTATCTCTTTGAATTTCTTTTTATTCCTGGTCGCGACGATTAATTCCATCGGGGCTAGATTAAATCTCCGACTAGCTTACGCTGGATGCTGAATAGCTCTTCAATCCCTTTTTGGGCCAAGCCCAGCATCTTGTCCATCTTATCTTTGGCAAACGGCTGGCGTTCGGCTGTGCCCTGGATCTCGATAAATTCTCCCTTACCGGTCATCACAACATTCATATCTACTTCAGCCTTAGAATCCTCTTCATAGCATAAATCCAAAAGCAGCTCTTTGTTTACGATCCCCACGCTGGTAGCGGCAACATAATCCTTAACCGGGATATCCCTGAGCAGACCGGATTTCTTGAGTTTACTTAAAGCGTCCACCAGGGCAATAAAACTTCCTGTGATCGCGGCAGTGCGCGTGCCTCCGTCCCCCTGGATCACGTCGCAGTCAAGCCAGATAGTCCGTTCGCCAAGAGATTTCATTTCAGTAACCGTGCGCAGAGACCTGCCGACAAGGCGCTGGATCTCATAAGTGCGGCCGGAATCTTTGCCGCGCGGTATGCGGCTGCCGCAGGAGCGCGGAAGCATGCCGTATTCGGCAGTGACCCAGCCGGTGCCGCTCCCTTTTAAAAACGGCGGCACACTTTCCTCAACTGAAGCTGTGCAGATAACCTTAGTGCTTCCTAACTCAATCAGGCAGGAACCTTCCGGGTATTTAATATAATTCCGGGTGATATTTACTCTTCTTATTTTATCCGCGCCGCGGCCATCCTGTCTAACCATAAATACTCCTTCCCTTAGCATCTATCCCTACAATTAGAGGAAAATCCCTTACTGTTAATTTATAGACCGCCTCCGGCCCTAAATCCCGGTAGGCCACCGGCTTGGCCTTTTTAACATATTTTGAGATAAGCGCCCCGCATCCGGCATAAGCTAAAAAATATACTGCCCGGTATTTTTTAATTGCCCGCCTTACTTCTTCGGAGCGCCGTCCTTTGCCGATCATTGCTTTTAAGCCGCGCTTAAGCAATAAGGGCGTAAACGCGTCCATGCGCGAGCTGGTCGTCGGGCCGCAGGAACCGATTATTTTTCTTGGCGGGGTCTGCGTCGGGCCGCAGTAATATATTACGGCAGATTTAATTTTAAAAGGCAGCTTCTTTATTAACCGCTTATGCGCCTGGTCGCGGCTGGTATAGATATCTCCGCTTAATAAAACCTCATCCCCGGCTTTTAAACGCAGGATATCTTTTTCGGTTAACGGCGTGTTTATTCTTTTCATAGTCTGGCGCTTGCGCTGCGTAAAGCGTGGCAGCTTATATTTACCGCTACCGGCAGCCCGGCAATATGCGTGGGAAAACTTTCGATCCTAACTGCCAGGCAGGTTACTTTCCCGCCCAGGCCCATCGGCCCGATTCCGGATTTTCCGATTTCTTTTTCCAGGTCTTGTTCAAGTTTCGATCTTTTAGCGTTAATATCCTTTAAGAGCGCTACCTTAGCCAGAAATCCCGCATAATCGCTGCTGCCGCCTATCCCGACCCCCACCACATAAGGCGGACAGGCATCCGGCCCGGCAGTCTTTACTGCCTGGACTATAAACTTCTTTACCTGGTCTTCGCCGGCAGTAGGATTAAGCATTTTAAACTGGGATTTATTTTCACAGCCGAACCCTTTGGGTAAAACCGTTATTTTTAGTTTATCTCCCTTGATTATGTCCGTATGGATGACCGCGCCGCGGTATCCGGATTTACCTCTTGCGATAGGATCATGGATAATCGACTCCCTGAAATTCCCTTTTTTATAACCCTGCGCAATACCTTTCAGTACTGCTTGCTTAAGATCGCCTCTAATCCTTATATCCTGGCCCAATTCAATGAAGACAATCGGCAAACCCGTATCCTGGCAAATAGCCAGCTTTTCTTTTGCCGCTATGCGGGCATTCTCGATTATTGCTCCGAGGGCCTTTTTTGCCCGGCTGTTTTTTTCCTGGCTATAGGCTAGCTTAAGCTTATGTAATATATCCCGCCTTAAAACATAATTAGCCTTCAGGCATAAATCCGCCACAACTTTGGTGATTTTTTCAGCCTTAATAATCTTCATCTTTATACTCTCTTATTACAATGGTTTTAATCCCGCCGCGGGGATTGAATTCGCTGCTGATTTTGGCCCAACGCGGCTTACAGGCCTTTACGAAATCTTCCAGTATTTTATTCGTCAGGTGCTCGTGGAATATGCCGATATTGCGGTAAAATATGGTATAGAGTTTGAAGGATTTAAGCTCTACGCAGTAGCTGCGCGGCGAGTATTCTATTTTTATAGCAGCGAAATCCGGCAAACCGGTCTTAGGGCAGATGCAGGTAAATTCCGGAATATCCAGAAAAATAGTATAGTCTTTATCCGGATACTGGTTTTTCCAGACTTCGATTTTGGGAGTTTTTAAATCCCGGATATTTTTTTGCAAGCCTTCATACGCAGAATATTTTTTACTTTTCATTTTACTCCTATGGCTTTATGGATCTGGTCTACGGCGCAGACAGTAACTCTTTCTTTTCGACAGAGGTCCTTAAAGTTGTCTATTTTATTGCGCATATGCGCCCTGTCTTCGTTACTGTCCGGCTGCAGGATTAAAATTGCCTGCTGGGCGGTTTCCCGGATCAGCCTTAACCCTTCCTTGAGGTCATCTTCGGTCGTATCCTTACAGACCACGGTCTTTAAAAAGACTTCCCGCTGGGAAGCGATCTTCAAAAATAAACGGTGTTCCTCCCAGAAACCGCCTAAGCCGGTTGAGCTCGGTAATTTCAGGTCCATAGCCACAAAATCCAGGTGCTCGATGATATCCCTTAATTCTTCGTGCAGGACGCCGTTAGTTTCCAGGTAATTCTTGAAATTATCCTTATGCGTCAGTTTCAACAGTTCTTTCAGGAAATCCTTCTGCAGAAGCGGCTCGCCCCCGGTAAATGAGATTGAATGGTATTTGTCGCGGTATAGCTTTAATTCCTGGAACAATTCTTCCGGCTCGTATTCCATGAAACTCTGCAATTTCGTATCGCAGAACCTGCAGCCGAGATTACACCCGTAGAAACGCACGAAGATCTGTTTTTCTCCCAAATAGAGCCCTTCGCCCTGGACACTGTCAAATACTTCCGCGATCTTGCCTTTCATCTATCTTTCAACCCCGCTTCCTTAAAACCTTTAGCTCTATAATAACAACTGTCGCATTTCCCGCAAGGAGACCTGCCCCCCTTATAACAGGACCAGGTTGCTTGAAATGGCACTCCCAGCTTACTGCCCAACCGGATGATCTCTGCCTTGGTCTTATAGAGCAAAGGAGCCAGGATCTTAATATCCTTATGCTGCACGCCGGCTTTTGTCCCGGTAGAAATAACTTTCCTGAAGGCGCGGTAAAATTCCGGCCGGCAATCAGGATAACCGGAATAATCCTGGGAATGGGCGCCGATAAAGACTGCGCCGGCTGCGCGCGCCTCGGCGCAGGAAAAAGCAAAACTTAAGAAAATAATATTCCGTCCGGGTACATAAGTGTCCGGGATCTGTCCGGCCTTAAGGCTCCCCCGGGTTTTGGGTAATTTTCTTTTGCTTTCTAAAAGGCTTGAGCCTTTCCACGGCAAAGCGATCCTGATGACCTGACAGGTAGAGCCGGTTTTGCGCGCTAATTTTTGGGCAGCTTGTATTTCCCGGCGATGGCGCTGGCCATAATCAAAAACCAGGCAATGGCATTGATAACCCCTGGCCCGGGCAAAGTACAAAGCTGTGGCTGAATCCAGGCCTCCGGATAAAAGAACAACTGCCTGCCGGCAGGCAGACAGGACCTTTTTATTTGGCATAATAAGTGGCGCTCGCCTTATCCGACTCCCAGACAGTCACTGAATGCAGAAAGCGGATTTGAGCCTTAAGGTTGTCGTAGATATACCTGGCGATATTCTCGGAAGTGGGGTTCACCTTTTTGAAATAAGCTATATTGTTCAAATATTTATGGTCTAATTTTTCCAGGAGCCTGTACAATTTTTCTTTTAAACTCTTAAAATCCATAACCATGCCGATTCTATCCAGTTTAGGGCTGACCATTGCCACCTCTACTTTCCAGTTATGGCCGTGCAGTTCTTCGCATTTGCCCTTGTATCCTCTTAAGTTATGCGCTGAGCTAAAATCCCCTTCTATTTTTATTTTATACATTGCTCACCCTCTTGACGTTTCTTACCGGCCGGCCTAAGAATCTTTCCGCCAGGCTGCTGAACCATTCCGGATTATCGCTGACAAAAAATTTATGCTTACCTGTTCCCTTTTTACGCAAAAGCCCTTCGCTGGCTAAAATATTATTTACCTCAATGGCTACCTGCTTGGCAGAATCGATCAGGGCAACATTCTCTCCCATCTCATCCTTAATCAATCTCTTAAGCAAGGGATAATGCGTGCAGCCTAAGATAAGCGTATCTACGCCTGCTTTTTTCAGGGGCTTCAAATAGTATTTGACCACGCTCTTAACCACATTGCCGCTTAGCCACCCCTCTTCTACAAAAGGCACAAATAATGGGCAGGGCGCAGCTATCACCTTAACTCTGGGATCAAGCTGCTTGATTTCTTTTTCATAAGCGCAGCTCTTAATTGTGCCCTTGGTGCCGATAACGCCTACGCGTTTATTCTGCGTGGCATAGACTGCTTCCCGCGCGCCGGGCGTAATCACTCCCACAATGGGGATCTTAAAGTGATTCTTGATCTCGGGTAGCGCAAAGCTGGAGACGGTATTACAGGCGACGCAGATGAATTTAACCTCGTGCTTAAGCAGAAAAAGGATATTTTCAATGGAAAAACGGATTACTGTTTCTTTGGATTTGATGCCGTAAGGCACGCGCGCCGTATCCCCGAAATAAACAATATCTTCATGGGGAAGCTGGCGCAGTAATTCCTTGACTACGGTCAATCCGCCTACGCCTGAATCAAATACTCCGATGGGTTTCATCTTTTAAACAGCCTCCGCTAGTGCTAGCCCTTGAGCATAATCGCGTATGCCGTCCATTATGCTCTCTGCTATCTTCTGACGGTAAGAACTGCTTTTTAACATACG
>JAQUMI010000038.1 GCA_028718225.1 Candidatus Omnitrophota bacterium
AGCGACCAGTTTTTAGGGCTGATTGTGCCGGGAGTATTAGTCCGGTATTGATAAGGATCGCCCTGCCATAAATCATCCAGATACAAAAGGTCAACCAGCGTATTAATGCAGAATAAAGAATTCGCCTGTAAGTTTGCTTTTAAGACCGCTCCGAATATCTCTTTATCGCATTCCTCGCGCATTGCCCCGGATAGGCCCAATTGTCTCCAAAGTTTCTCCTTCTCCCTATAGGTATCCTGATATAAACCGATTAAAACGTACAATCTTTCCTGCGGGACAGCCCCCTGCAAAGACAGTTCCTTAATTAACTTATCTACTGAATCAATCCCCTCTTTCCAGCGTAACCTGGCGTGTTTAGAACGGATTGAATCAAATAACCATGGCTTGACAGCGCTAAAATCAACTCCTGCCTCAGCGCACTTGCGGCGGAATAAATCCTCATCCACTGTCCCGGCTTCATTCTCCCACCAGGCCGGCCAGTTAGTCGTATCGTGCGTAGAAAGCATAGTAACAGAGAGACTGCGGTATTCGGCAGTTTTAAGAAAATCGTGCTGGAACTTCCAATCCTTGACCCAGCGCTGGACATCATTACCCGGTATCTTTAATTCCCTTAAAATATTCGGGCATACTTCCGGAATAACCCCTAAATCCTCGGCGCATAAAAACATCTTTGTCGAATCCAGCATAACCTCTAAAATCCTGCGGCCATGCCGCTCCCACTCAGCTTCATTAAGAGGGTCAAAAAACCCGTTTAAGCCCTGATTTTCCAACGGCTCATTATAAGGAATGCTCCAAATACGGAATAACCCGACTACATGGTCGATCCTGATGATATCGTAAAAATTTTCGGCGTATTTTAACTTTTCCTTTAAATACCTGTAGCCGTCAGCCGCAATCCTCTCCCAGTTATAAGTAGGCATACCCCAGCGCTGCCCCTTGGCGCAATACATATCCGGCGGGGCGCCAGCGGCAAACTCTAACTTAAAGAACTCCTGGTGCTGCCAGACATCGCTGGAATCCCGCGAAACCAAAATCGGCAAATCGCCGTTTAAGAAAACTTTTTTTCTCTGCGCGTAATTCTTGGCCTGTTTAAACTGCACGAAAAGCTGCCACTGCAGCCACTCCTGAAAATTGATCTCCTCAATGTGCTCTTGACGGAACTTTTCTAAAGCATCCTCATCGCGCTTTTTAAATTCATCCGGCCAGTCATACCAGGCAGCATCCTGAAATTCCTGCTTCAGCGCTTTAAACAAAGAAAAATCCGCCAGCCAATAGGTATTTTCACTTTTAAAACGCTGAAAATCCCGCAGGTCATCCGGAGGGTTTAAAAGAAAAATCTCCCGGCAAAGGCGCAGTTTTTCTTTTTTCAAGGCATAGTCCACCCAACCCTTGTTTCCGGAGAGGTTTTTACGCACATTTTCAATCTGTCTTTTTAGGGATTTATCCTTAGGCAAGGGTAAATCTACGAGCGAAATATAGAGCGGCTCTAAGGCAAAACCGCTTAAGGCATCATAAGGGCAAAAAATTCCCGGCATATCATTCATCGGCAAAAGCTGAATTACGGAATTACCTGTCTTCAACGCCCAATCAATAAGTGTTTTAAGATCAACTAAATCTGCGGCTCCAAAACTTTTTTTTGAATATACGGAGAATAAGGGGACGAGGACTCCCGCTCTTTTCCTGGCCAAAAAAGATTGTAGCTGGTTGGCTTGCGGCATATAATCTTAAAGCTTGTTTAAGGGATTAAAAAACGTAATATCTTGTCCCACCAGAATATGGAAATCAACGCTGCCAAAGATAAAAACGGGCCGTAAGGGATAGTATGGTCTTTCTTGGTTATCAGCGTGATTATCCCGATGACCGCGCCAAAAAAAGGCGCAATAAAAAAAGTAAGCACTGTCCGCGGAACACCTAAAAACGCTCCGATCATGGCCAGGAGCTTTACATCCCCTATACCCATGGATTCGGTCTCTCCGTTTATAGGAGGGTTTTTCAGTAGTTTAAAATAGACCAGGTCAAACAACCGACCGGTCAGATAAATTATGCCTGCGCCGATAAGGATACCGAAGAACGAACTCAACATCGGTTTAAAACTAAAAGATAGAGGATTCAAATTTACGCCCCGGACAGAACTCAAGATAAACCCGATAATCAGGCCGCCGATAGAGATCTCATCCGGGATAATCCTGTGCTTTATATCAATGAATGTAGCGATAATCAACGCGGATGCCAGAACCACGTAAAAGAAAAAGTTATAACTTAAGCCATAGCGTATAAAGAAAGCCAAAAAGAGGAGCCCGGTAATTAGTTCTACAAGGGGGTAGCGCAAGGATATTTTTTCTTTACAGAAACGGCACCTGCCTTTTAAGAGGACAAAGCTTATAAACGGTATATTGTCGTAGCCCGGGATACGCTTAGCGCACTTAGGGCAATGCGAACGCGGCCAGACGACCGATTCGGATTTAGGCATACGATGGATACAGACATTTAAAAAGCTCCCGATGACAGAACCAAAAATAAATACGATAATATTTCCGATCATTCTTCTCCTCGCTCCCTGCCTGCCGCCAAGTCTACCTGTCGGTAGACAAGCAGGCTTTTTCTAGTGCGCTGCGCATTACTTCCACGGGCGCTTTTTTAGGCGCTATCCACAGCTCCAGCGCCTCTACCCCCTGATAAAGAAGCATACCTAAACCGTTGGCATAAGGAAGATCATTCTCCCTGGCCAACCTTAATAGCTTTGTCTCTTGAGGATTATAAATTAAATCGTAAATAAATAATCCGGGATGCAGCATTGCCGGGCTTACCAACAGAGGATCGTCTTTTTTCATCCCTACCGGCGAAGTATTAACTAAAAGGTCTTTATCTTTCAAGTTTAACTCTTGGAGGCTTCCTGCAGCTAAAACTTGCGTATCCGTAAACACCTGATTAAAATTTTTCATCAGGCTCAGGGAACGGAATTTATCAATATCATAAATAACTACTTCCTGCGCTTTCATTTTCCAGAGAGCAAAACAGATAGCCCGGCAAGCGCCTCCCGCCCCGATAATCGCGGCCCGCTTAGGCTTGACTTTTAATTCTTTCATATGCCGGATAAACCCCAAATAATCGGTATTAAATAATTTCGGCTTGCCTTCTTTATCCAGGGCCAGGGTATTGGCTGCCCCGGTTACCCTGACTGCGCTGGATTGATGAGCGTCTATAAGCCGGAGGATTTTTTCTTTGTAGGGAATAGTGATATTTAACCCGCGGATATTTCTATTTTTAAGGTCAGCTAAAAAAGCCGGGAGTTCTTTCTCTTCCAAAGGAAATAATTTATACCTGGCTCTTATTTTCAGGCGGGCTAATGCGGCGTTATGCATTAACGGAGATAAACTATGTTTAACCGGGTTACCGATTAAACCGTAGGCTCGGCTTTTATTCATTTGGTTTTTAATTTATTCACGGCATCCAGGTATGCCCGTACGGCAGCTTCAATAATATCCGTACTCGCCCCGCGCCCGCTGATAATGGAATTTTTTATTTTCAGCTTAAGGCTTACCCTGCCCAGGGCGTCTTTGCCTGAAGTAACCGCTTCCAGGCGGAAATCTTCCAATTTTGCCTTATATCCGGTAATTTTATCTATGGCTTTAAAACAGGCATCTACCGGCCCGTCTCCAAAAGAAGTCCCGGATATATTTTTTGACTTTTTAATCAAAGCTACTGTCGCTTCCGGCTTAATCTTGGTCCCGGAAGTTACCTCAAAGCTGTTTAGCTGCCAAAGCGGCTTAGCCAGGCGGATTTCATCTTCAACGATAGCCCGGAGGTCATCGTCAAAAATAGCTTTCTTTTTATCCGCGACTTCTTTAAAGCGGCCAAACGCCTTATTTAACTGCTCTTCATTAAGCCAAAAACCCAGCGACTTGAGCCTCTCCCGGAAAGCGTGCCGGCCGGAGTGCTTGCCGAGAATCAGCTGGCTCTCGGCGATGCCGACATCGTGCGGATCCATAATCTCATAGGTGATCCTCTTTTTCAAAACCGCATCCTGATGGATTCCGGATTCATGGGCAAAAGCATTTGCGCCGACAATGGCTTTGTTGGGAGGCACAATAAAATCAGTAAGCTTACTCACCAGGCGCGAGGTGCGGAATATCTCTTTGGTATGAATATCCGTATAAAAATCGCCGAAGACGTCCTTGCGGGTCTTCATCGCCATTACCACTTCTTCCAGCGAAGCATTTCCCGCGCGCTCGCCGATCCCGTTAACCGTGCAATGCACCTGGCGCGCTCCGGCTAAAACCGCCGAGAGCGAATTAGCCGTAGCTAGCCCTAAATCATTATGGCAATGTATGGCCAGAATTGCTTTGTCGATATTAGGGACATTGTTCCGGATATCGGTAATCAATGAATATATCTCTTGCGGATAGCTATAGCCTACGGTATCCGGGATATTTATCGTGCGACAACCTTCATTAATCGCCAGCTCAATCATGCGGTAGAGAAAATATTTTTCGGTGCGGGTAGCGTCTTCCGGAGAAAATTCAATATCGCAGCAAAACTTTCTGGCTTGCCGGATAGAGCCCCTGGCAATCGAGGCTATTTCATCTTCGGCTTTCTTAAATTTATACTTCAGGTGTATCCTGGAGGTAGCTAAAAATAAGTGGATGCGCGGATGCCTGGCTTTTTTTACCGCCCTGCCGGCATATTCAATATCTTTATCTATGCAGCGGGCCAGGCCGCAAACTCCTGCCTTCTTGATTAATTTGGCAATAGCGCTTACCGCCGCAAAATCGCCGGGCGAGGCAACCGGGAAACCTGCTTCAATAATATCTACCCCCAGCTTTTCAAGTTGAGCTGCTACTTCCAGCTTCTGAAAGCTGTTCATCGACGCGCCCGGGGCCTGCTCTCCGTCCCTTAATGTCGTATCAAATATAATTATCTTTTCCACTATTTTTTCATCCAGGGCATCATTTCCCTTAACTCTTTGCCCACTTTCTCAATCAAATGGTTATCCCCTTCGGATATCAGCTTATTGAAATTCGGCCGGCCGAGTTCATTTTCTTTAATCCATTCGCGGGCGAATTTTCCGGTTTTTATCTCTTTTAATATCTTTTTCATCTCTTTGCGCGTTTTTTGCGTGATAATCCTCGGTCCGCGGCTCAAATCTCCGTAGCAGGCAGTGTTAGAAACGCCCCGGCGCATCCCGGAAATTCCCCGTTCCTGAATCAGGTCCGTAATCAACTTTAACTCATGTAAAACTTCAAAATAGGCGATCTCCGGCTGGTATCCAGCTTCAATCAGGGTATCAAAACCCGCCTTGATTAATTCGGAAACTCCCCCGCAAAGAACTGCCTGCTCGCCAAAAAGGTCGGTCTCAGTCTCTTCTTCAAAAGTCGTTTCAATCACGCCGGCGCAAGTCGCCTTGATGGCCTTAGCGTAAGCCAGCGCTAAACCTTTTGCCTGACCGGTCGCATCTTGGTAAATAGCGATTAATGAAGGCACGCCTTTACCCTCTTCATACATTTTTCTTACTAAGGCTCCCGGGCCTTTGGGCGCGACCATAAACACATCTACGTTCTTCGGCGGTTTAATTTGTTTAAAACGGATATTAAAACCGTGGGAAAAACAGAGCGCCTTGCCTTTTTTCAAGTTGGGTTTGATTGCCTCTTTATAGACTTTGGCCTGCACATGGTCCTGGGTTAAAATCTGGATGATATCGGCGGCTTTAGCCGCTTCAGCTGCGTCAACCGGAGTAAAACCGTCAGCCTTAGCCTGTTCGTAATTAGGGGTGCCGGGCATCTCGGAAACCACCACATGCATTCCGGAATCCCTTAAGCATAACGATTGGCCGCGGCCCTGAATACCGTAACCGATAATCGCAATTGTCTTATTTTTAAGAAGATTTAGGTCCGCGTCCTGATCATAATAAATCTTGGCCATTTTAATGCTTCCTCCTTTTCTAATTACTGATTGCTAGTTTTCCTGTCCGGATCAATTCCTGAATCCCGAATTTGTTTAATTCATCCAGCAACGACTTGATCTGCCCGTTATCCCCTACTGCCTCGATAATCGCGAGATCAGCCTTATGTTGGACGATTTTACCGACATACTTCTTAAACACATTTTCCAATTTGCTCTTATTTTTAGCCGAATATTTTACTTTGGCTAGGACAAGTTCGCGGTCAACATGCTCTTTTTTGGTAAAATCAGTAACGGTAATAACATCGATGAGTTTGTTCAGCTGCTTCTTTATCTGTTCCAAGATTTTAACGTCTTTGGCCTCGACCACGATGGTCATATAGGATATACCCGGGTCCAGTGTCTCGGAAACCGCCAACGAAGCGATATTATAACCGCGTGCGCTAAAGAGCCCGGCAATACGCGCTAAAACGCCGAACTTATTTTCTACTAAGAGTGAAATAGTATGTTTCATTTTAAGCTAACCCGCCGATAAACTGATTGATCGCCTGGCCTGCCGGCACCATAGGGAATACGTTCTCTTCAGGCTCAACGCGAAAATCAATCAGCACTGTATTATCTGTATTAATCGCCTTTTCCAATGCCGGACGCACCTCTTCTTTTTTAGTAACACAAATTCCCGCTGCGCCGTAACTTTCCGCTAGTTTCACAAAATCCGGGCTGGTTATACCAACTTGAGAATAGCGCCTTTTATAGAATAGCTCCTGCCACTGCCGCACCATCCCCAGGTAACCGTTATTTAAAATAGCGATCTTCACGTTTATTTTATTGGCTGTACATGTCATTAATTCCTGGATATTCATCTGGATTGAACCATCGCCGGCAATATCAAAAACTACTCTCTTCGGACAGCCCACTTTTACGCCTATCGCCGCCGGTAGCCCAAAACCCATCGTGCCTAAACCGCCGGAAGAAATAAAGGTGCGCGGTGTGGTGTATTTATACCATTGTGCCGCCCACATCTGATTCTGCCCAACCTCGGTAGTAATAATGGCCTCCCCTTCAGTTGCCTCATAAAGTTGCTCAATGACAAATTGAGGCTTAAGCTTACCGTCGTCTTTATAGCTTAAAGGATACTTTTTCTTCCAACCCTCTACGGTTTTCAGCCAATCGCCCGTATCCGGCGTCTTTTTGATTTCTTTTAAGAGTTCAATTAAAATGTTTTTAGCATCCCCTACTATCGGGATATGCACGTTTACATTCTTGCTGATCGAAGATGGATCCACGTCGATATGGATGATTTTTGCATAAGGCGCAAAGGCATCCAGCCTGCCGGTCACCCGGTCAT
>JAQUMI010000039.1 GCA_028718225.1 Candidatus Omnitrophota bacterium
TGTCCAGATTCCGCGAGGTATTAAAAAACCGCAACTTTTTTCTGCTCTGGCTGGGACAGATCATTTCCCAGCTTGGCGACCGCCTGGACCAGATGGCCTTAATCGCTTTTGTCTATCTAAGGGCCCCGGGCTCTTCCATGGAAATTGCCAAGATCCTTTCTTTTACCATTATCCCGGTATTTTTAATCGGCCCGATTGCCGGAGTGTATGTGGACAGATGGGACAGGCGCCGAACGATGTACGCCTGCGATTTTTTAAGGGCCTTACTGGTTTTTACCATACCCTTCTTCCTTTTTTATACCAAGAACCTGATACCGATATATGTGATCATATTCTTTACTTTTTCCATCGGCCGTTTTTTTGTCCCGGCAAAGTTGGCGATAGTGCCGGATCTGGTCGCGAAAAAAGATTTGTTGTTGGCCAATTCCCTGGTAAATACTACCGGGATGATTGCGGCGGTGCTCGGTTTTGGCGTAAGCGGCGTGGTTGTAGAATGGCTGGGGGCCAAGAGCGGCTTTTATCTGGATGCCTTCAGTTTCCTGGTTTCCGGGACGCTGATGTTCCTTATCGCCAATAAGATAAAATCCGCCTCGGTAAATCTAAAAGGAGTTTCCCGGGAGATAGTCGAGTTGATCCGTAAATCCGTATTCCAGGAGATTAAAGACGGGGTGCTCTATTTTATCAAGAAAAAGGATATTCGTTTTACTGCCTGGGTAATGTTTATTTTATGGGCGGCTTTGGGTTCGGTTTACGTAGTGATAATCGTATTTGTGCAAAAGACCCTGCATTCGGCGACCAAGGACCTGGGGCTCTTAGCCATGTTTTTAGGCCTGGGCCTGTTCGTCGGTTCACTTATCTACGGCCGTTTTGGCCAGCGTATCTCGCACTATAAGGTAATATTCATTTCTCTGGTTTTAAGCGGGGTGATGCTGATTATTTTCGCTCTGGCTATCCAGAACTACCCTTATTTTCTGGTAGCGGCGGCCCTGGCCCTTGGTTTAGGGATGGTTATTTCTCCGGTTATGATTGCTTCCAATACTATCGTGCATAAAGCCAGTGACAATGAAATGATGGGCAAGGTCTTTAGCTCCCTGGAGATAATTATGCATTTAGGTTTTCTTCTCTTTATGTTTATCAGCAGCGCCCTTGCCGAAAAATTCTCGCAACTTCTGATTTTAATTATTGTAGGCTGTGTCTTTAGCGTCCTGGGGCTGGTTAACCTTATTATTAACCGGAGGATCTCATGGTTAGATTGAAAATAATTTGTTTTGTAACGGCAGGATTATTGCTGGGGTTGGCTCAAATTGAAGCAGGAGAAGAGTTAGATTTCAAGGAAGTGCTTCCGCAGGCCTCCCAGTTTATGCCGGTAAAAAAAGGTGCGGAGGTCTTTTATTATAAAGCCCAAGATCAAGACGGCAAGCTTATCGGGGCTGTCTTTAAAGCTGAAGGTAAAAGCTATTCCGCTATCGAGACCCTTGTAGGAATGTTAAGTGACGGCACAATCGTTGCGATCAAGGTCTTATCGCAAAATGAGACTCCCGGAATAGGTTCCCGTATCACCGAACCGCAATTCACGGATCAGTTCAGGAATATTAAGGATATATCCAAAGTGCAGGCAATTACCGGAGCAACTGTTTCTTCGCAGGTGGTTATAGACGCAGTCAGAAAAAAAGCCGAAGCAATTAAAGAACTACTTAAGGATGAGGCTTAAAATGAAAAATATTGCTGTTTTTGCTTCAGGCCGGGGGACAAATTTTAACGCCATTGCCCAGGCGGTAAAAAAGAAAACGCTGAAAGTTAATTTGGCGCTTCTGGTGTGCGATAACCCTAAAGCGCCTGTTTTGGAAAAGGCCCGGAGGCTGCAAGTAAAAACTGCCTTGGTTAAAAGGGAGGATTTTGCCACAAAAAAAGATTTTGAAAAAACAATTATCCGCTTCTTAAAGGAAAATAAAATCAGCCTCGTGGTAATGGCAGGATTTATGCGCCTGCTAAGCGCCTTTTTTGTAAAAGCCTACAAAGACCGTATTATTAATATTCACCCGGCCCTGCTTCCTTCTTTTAAAGGGGCGCACGCCATAAAAGACGCTTTTGCTTACGGGGTCAAGGTTACCGGCGTCACCGTGCATTTTGTAGATGAGGCAATGGACCATGGCCCGATCATCTTGCAGAGGGAAGTGGCGGTTAAAGAAACAGATACATTAGGTTCGCTGGAGGCGAGGATCCATAGGGTAGAGCATCAGCTTTATCCGCAGGCGATTCAATTAATTGTTCAGGGAAAAATCAGGTTAAAGGGAAGAAGGGCTAGGATTACAGGCCGTTAGGCCGGGAAAGTATGGCCTTTTTATTCAATTCCAGCTTATCCAGCTTTTTTAAATCCGTTAAAACAATCCCGGAAAAATCCGTAAACTCATAAGTCTTTAAACAATAAGTTATGGTATCCAGGATTTCATCCTGGATATCTATTATCGTGGGGCTTTGAGCTGTGCGGGTTATGGCATAATCAAAGTAGAATACCCCATTACTGAATTTACCGTCAAATTTTTCAACCTTAAAATATTTCTTTAGCTCTTCGTCCTGGAATTTCGCTCCGGCCCTCTGGGCAATCTGTTCAGCCAGGAAATCCTCCATCTTGATATCGTGAGCCATGAAATGAAATCCCGTGTTGTCTCCGATAGCCTCGGGAGAGGCTCTAAATTTAATCACATACCTGCGGTTAGCTTCGGTCCAGGGAATAAATTCCGCGTAGGATTTTTTGATATCCAGTACGCACCCGATCATCGTATAGTCTATGCCCAATTTTATATCCGAAGCTAAAAATGCGAAAAATTGCGGGGTGTCATCCGAGCTGATTAATACCCTGCCGATAGTGGTGATGATGTTGCGGATCTTGTCCATGATTTCATCGTCAAATATCTTATCTTCATTTGAAGCGTAGTCTTTGTGCAGGATTTTATTCAGGGGGGCGTAGATCCAGAGGGTATTATGCGTGCGCTGGGTGGCGACCTCCAGGTTATATTCATCCTTGCATATTGTTTTTATGAGGTAAGGGATATCCTTCTCTTTATAGGTGGGTTCTATTTTACCTGAACAGCCGGATAAGAGGAAGAGGGAGAGAACGCTAACTAATAAAGGGGCGGGCTTTACCAAATTCTTTAAAGATATTTTCAATTTCATCATAATTGAGTTCGTTTTTATTTAAGAGTTCCTGGGCAAAACGGTCCAGCAGCCCGGATTCCCGCGTCAGCAGGTCTTCTACTTCTTTTAAGCAGTCATTCAGGATCTTCTGCACGTCGTTATTCAACTGTTCCTTTAGTTTCTCCGAGATAAAAGAGGATTTCTCGCCTCGGAAAGAGCCGTAATCTTCACGCATATTTTCTAAGAGGCTGTAATTCCCGATTAAGCCGGAAGCGCCCATCCCCCATTTCCAGGCCATATTGTGCGCGTACCACATAGCATTGTTAAAATCCTGGCTTACCCCGGATGTCGTGGTTTTTAATTTTAGCTTTTCGGCAACATAAGAGCCCAGGCATACCTTTATATCGCCTAAGTATTGTTCTTTAGTGCGTACGTGTATTTCTTCGCGGGGCTGAGGCATTACAAATCCCAACGCCCCTCCGCGAGCCAGGATCGTGGCTTTAAAGACGTCCGAATGCGGAGCGAGAAAGTACATGGCAATGGCGTGGCCGGATTCATGATAGGCGATTTTCTTTCTTTCTTCCTGGGTGGAGACAACTTTATGTTTTACGCCCATTTCTACGCGGTCATAGGCTTCGGAGATTTCTTTCATCGAGATGGCTTCTTTCTTATTCCTTACCGCGATAAGCGCAGCTTCCCGGATGAGGTTGGAAACATCCGCAGGGCTGTTGGCTACGGTTAATCTGGCCAGGCGCAGGAGGTCAATGGAGGCGTCAACCTTTACCTCTTTTAAGTAATATTCAAATAGTTTTTGGCGTTCATCAAGGTTCGGCAGCTCCACGTAAATTTTACGGTCAAACCTTCCCGGCCTAAGCAGCGCCGGGTCAAGGAATGTTTCCGGGGCATTGGTGGCTCCGATAATAACGATATTATGTTCTTTGTCTTTGAGGCCGTCCATTTCGATTAAGAGCTGGTTTAAGGTGGTATTGGATTCGGTCTGCCCGCCAAAGCCGCGGTCAACCGAACGCTGGGCCCCGACAGCGTCAAGCTCGTCTATAAAAATAATGCATCCGCCTTCGACATAAGCCAGTTGCTGGGCCTGTTTGAAAAGCTTGCGTATGCGGCTGGCGCCAACGCCAACGAACATTTCAATAAATTCCGAGCCGCTCATGGCGATAAAAGGCATATTGGCTTCGGTAGCAATGGCCTTAGCCAGGTAGGTTTTTCCGCAGCCAGGAGGGCCCATCATCAAGATACCCCTTAAGATTTTTCCGCCGATACGCTGCAGTTGGGCGCGGTCAGTCATTAAGCGCACTACTTCCATCGCCTCTTCCTTGGCTTCATCCATCCCAATAACGTCTTTCCAGTGGATGGCTATATCCTTGCCCTCAACCGCCTTTTTACCGATTTGGGTGAATTTCATATGGCCGCCCCGCATCAGCCATAGCCAGAGCGCTCCGCTCAACGGTAAGCTGATCAGGTTTAAGACCAGGAAAATATAGAAGAAGAGCCCGTATTGGGCGAGTGCGGATTTTTTAAAATAAGATTCCGAGGTAATCCAGGCCTGAATAGCGCCTTGCAGAAAATAGACAAAAGATATCGCGATGATCACGCATAATGCGATTACAGCGATGGCTATCCAGTGCAGCTTAAAGAATATTTTTATCTTGCGCTTATTCAATTTCATATTTTTAACCTGCAAACAAAATATCACAACTTTCGCCATATGTCAAACTATTTGAGCCGCCGGTATTTTTATGGTTAGAGCAGGCTTATTTTTACGTCTATTAGATTAAGAGGGGTAAATATGGCGATTAAATCCTGGCCTGAAAGCGACCGGCCGCGCGAAAAATTATTTAAGTCCGGGGAGCATTCCTTAAGCCATACCGAGCTTCTGGCTATAATCTTAGGCAGCGGCGCAAAGGGCCAGAGCGCGGTTGAGCTGGCCAGGAAGATTCTCTTAAAATTCGGCATTTTTAGCTCAATGAGCCATACGGATATCCGGCAATGGAAGGAATTTAAAGGCCTAGGCCTGGCTAAGATTGCGCAAATTAAAGCCGCGCTGGAAATAGGCCGCAGGTTTGGCGAAGAAAAGATAAGAGAGAGGCGGCCGAGAATAGAGTCTTCCCGGGACGCGGCGGATATTTTAATGCCGAGAATGCGGGGTTTAAAAAAGGAGGTATTTAAGGCCTTGCTCTTAAACTCACAGAACCGGTTGATAGAGATAGTAGAGCTGGAGGAGGGGACAGTGAACCAAGCCCATCCTATAATCAGAGAGGTTTTTCAGAAGGCGCTGGAGCATTTTGCAGCTTCCCTAATCTGCCTGCACAACCATCCTTCGGGTGACCCGCAGCCAAGCAGAGAAGATAAGGAATTTACACGCAGGTTGCTCGCAGCAGGCAAGATCCTGGAGGTGAAGGTTTTGGATCACTTAATTTTCGGGAAGAATACTTATTTTAGTTTTTTGGATAAGGGCTTGCTTTGAGTTATTCAATAAAAAAATCAAGAGATTTTTTATAAACGCGGGCAATTTCTTTGAGTTGGATGACATCCAGGCGCAGCTGGCCGCTCTCTATTTTGGAGATATAGGACTGCGAGCGGTTTAGCTTTTTAGCGGCGTCTTTCTGGTTAAAGCGCGCTTGATTACGGGCTTTTTTCAAGCGGCCGACCAGGTCAGAATAAGCTTTGGTATAGATCGTTTTATCCATATTTTCCTTGACGCTTCTAAATCTCTATGATACACTTTGTAAGTAGATATTCCAAAATGGAATATAACTAAATGAGCAGGTATTATAGGGAAAGAAGGCTAAAATGTCTAAACTAAAATTATTTTTACTCTCGCTGAGCTTTATTTTAGCTATTCCTTTTCTTGGCTTGGCCGAAGATACCCTGACCATCACCACCTACTATCCTTCGCCTTACGGAGTATACCGGGAGATGCGCTCCCAGCGCCTGGCCATAGGAGATAACTACATTGATAACCCTGATTACACCTGGGAGGAGGAAAACGGAGATGGAGGAGAGATTGACTACCTGGCGGATCTGGTAGTCGAGGGCAACGTCGGCATCGGGACGACGAACCCGTGGCAAAAATTAACTCTTGGAGCATCATTGGCTAGTAGTTATATTTCGATACTTCAAGATGCCACGCATAATACTAATTTAGGTTGGATATATAACGTTACTCCTGCCAATGGATATGGGAATTGGAATACCTATGGATATACCAATCCGATAAGAATTGACGCATCCAACATTCAGTTAAATTCGCAATCCGGCGGCAACGTCGGCATCGGGACGACGGGACCTAGCTATAAATTAGATGTAGCCGGAACTATAAGAGCTCAAGGTACGGTAATCTATTCATGTCCGGTTGTAAATAATGGTACCCTAAACGTAAACTGTCACGGGCAATTACAGACAGCTCCTACCTGCACTTATGATACACCTGGTTGTAATCTTTGCGGCAGTTCAGCTTGCACACCAGTAGGTCATTTGGTTAACTGATTATCATATAATAGGGACCGTTTCCCTATCCATTTAGTTGATCCATCCTCTACCAAGTTTTCCCGCCATACCTCATCTCAAAAATACCAGTTAGAAAATTCCCCTCCTTGCGTCTATTAGAGTAGGAAGGAGGCGCAAAATGCCCAATATAATTTCAGTTGGAATTATTAGTGCTAAAATTTTTGAAATAAGGAGCAAGAAGGTGATGTTGGATAGTGATTTGGCAAGGCTTTATGATGTGCAAACTAAAGTTTTAATCCAGGCTGTAAAAAGAAATGCTGATCGCTTTCCGGATGACTTTATGTATCAGCTTACCTGGCA
>JAQUMI010000040.1 GCA_028718225.1 Candidatus Omnitrophota bacterium
TAAAATCTGTTTTCATATCGATTACTTCCCGAAGCGCATTTTCCACTTTCTTGCGCTCGGAAATATCCCGGGCAACATGGACTGAACCGATAAATTCACCCTTGGCGTTAAATATAGGCGATACGGTTACAAGCAAAGGCACGCCAATCTTAGGGTCATCGACCTCTTCGGCATGGGAAACAAAATCTTTTTGCATCTTAAGAGCAGGGCAACCGGGCCAGGGATGATTGAGGCCGTGAAGTATCTCATAACATTTCCTGCCAAGAATTTCCTCCGGTTTAAGTTTTAGCGCAGTGCAGCAGGATTTGTTAACTTTGACTATGATGGAATTTCTATCCTGTATAAAAATTAAATCCGCGATAGAATTGAATGTCCTTTCCCATTCTTCAACTGCCAACTCTATCTGTTCTTCGGCTTGTTTGCGCCGGGTTATATCTCTAACCGTTGCCTGAAGGTATTCCTTATCCGCAAACCTTAATCTTGACAATAGCACTTCTGCCAGAAAAACAGTCCCGTCAGTTTTTTTATGGGCCCATTCAAAGAAATCCACCCCTTCTTTAAAGGCCAATTCCATATGCCTTTTTTCTTCGGATAGCGAATCTTTTCCGTTAGGCTGAAGGTCCGGGGATAATTCAAAGGGATGTTTTGCGCTGAAATCACTTTTTTTATTCAGGCCGAATAATCTTAAAGTTTCATTATTGCAATCAATGAATCCGCTCTTGTCCATAGTCATAATCGCGTCGCGCGAAGAATCAAAAAGCTGGCGGAACCTCTCTTCGCTATTTTTTAACTCTTCTTCCCCCTTTGCCGCCTTAATCACCCGGATGGTTATATTGCTCATAATCTCCAATAGCGCGTATTCTTCGGAGGAAATTACGTGTTTTGAAAAAAGCGCTAAAACTCCGATTGTTTCGCCGCCTGATAACCCAAGCCTAAAGCCCGCAAAAGAAACCAGGCCCGACTCTTTTGCCCATACGTGATTGTGGACTCTTGGGTCAACCGTTACCTCATTAGTTAAAAAAGAGGGGTACTCACCCGAAGCTATTCCGCCGATCTTATAGCAGCCGAAAGGAACCCGCGAATGCGCTCCTCCTTCAATATGCGTGTAGCGCCCTGAGCTGGAAACCAGATGCAGACAATGCTCCCGGTTAACGCATGCATGAGGGCCCTCTTTGACTTCGGCGTGCGGGCATCCTAAATTGCACCGGTCTGGCGGACCCATCAGCCAGATGCGGGAAAAATCAGCCTCAAAAATATCCACCACGCTATCCGTGATGATTTTGAGTTTTTCCTCCAATTTTCCCGGATTAAACAAAACAGACTGCATTTTATTTAACTTATTTATGCGGGCATTCGCTTTCACCTGGCTGGTAATATCCCGGCCAATAGTAGAAGCTCCGACAACCTTACCCGAACTATCCTTAAGGGGAGATATAGTCAAAGATATATTAATGTGCCTTCCATCTTTGGATATACGTTCTGTCTCATAATGCTTTACGTGCTCCCCGTTTTTAATTCTGGAGAGCAAATTAGTGATATCATCCCTTTTCTCCGGAGGAATTATCAGGTTGATCGAACGGCCAATGGCCTCTTGCCCGGAATAACCATAAATCTTCTCTGCCCCATGGTTCCAGCTGGTTATTATTCCGTTAACATCCTTACTGATAATCGCATCATCCGAAGATTCTACGATAGCAGCCAGCCTGCGCAATGAATTTTCCGCGCGCTTCTGTTCGGTTATATCGATGATTACCCCTACCAGGCCCGCAACCTTGCCATCGGGCCCCGGATAAATGGACCTGTTAAAAATCACATCGTGATCAGTACCGTCAATATTACGCAGTTTACTCTCATAAACCTGGAGTCCCGGCTGATTAAAAAGAGCTGCGTCCATTTCATGGTATTTTTCAGCGATTGCTTTATCCGTAAAAATATCAAATACGGTCCTGCCGATAATCTTGTCTTTAGTAAGGCCTAAAAATTGCTCAGTAGCTAAATTACAACCTAAATAAAAGCCTTCCCTGTTCTTATAATAAATGGGGCTGGGGATATTATCTATTAAAACCTGCAGGTGCCTTTGCGAATAAAGGACCTTACTGACCGCTACCTTATTTAATTCCACTATTATGAATATGCTGATTAACAGGATAAACAAACCGAAAACTATGAGAATGCCGATTACGCGATGATGAAATAATTTATCCTGGAATGCCGATATTTCTATATCAATCCCTATGCGGGAGATTACATCTTGAGTCTCAAAGTCAATAATCGGGGCATACGCCGAAACCCAAGTACCCCATCTGTCTGTATAGGGGCCCAAAATAAACGCCTCGCGCTTAAAAAAATCCTCCTTTAATCCGGCGGGAGCTTCCCGATAGACCTGCCCCGGCGGAGAATAATCCGGAGAAGTTACCGGATCAGAATCCACTAAAAATATGATCTCGTCTCCCTGCAGGCGCATAAGATAGACAAAGCTTAAATCATCGTTTACCTTCTTTATCTCTTCGATCTGCTCTTTAAGCCGTATATAGTCAGGAGTAGCCAGGTCAGACGCTGAAGCGCTAAGGGACAGGATGCGGCGGGGATTGACGGCGGCAGCTCCGGTACTGACTTTCGCTATAAAATCTTTATCCGTCAATTCTTTATAATACCCGCCCACGCCTTTCGTTATGACCCAGCCGAGAACAATAAAGATGAAAAATAAAAATAAAACCCTGAAGATATGCGCTCTTCTTTTAGGCGCCGGTAAATCAAAATCAACCCAATGCTGGGAAGAATACCAATACATCCATAGCGCAAAAGAACACAGCATCGCTAATGCGCAGCGTAAGAGCTGTATCGGAAAACCAAAAAAACTAAAGAAAATATCCTGATTGAATAATGTCCCGGAAAGAAAATGCGGGGGTTGCGAGGTTACTAACTTGGTAAAGGCGTAGCAACCGAAGGCGATGCCTGTTAAGACAAGCCAGGGTTTGAGTTCTGCTTTCTCCTTATATGCCAGGATAAAAAATATGACAGACGCGCTAAGGCCCGAGCCAAAACCCAGGAAAAAATGCGCGGCGAGGCCAGCGCCATAAAGGCCGCTATGCAGCCATCCCAGATACACCAGAGAAAGAATAGGAATATGGACCCACGCTCCTATGCTTCTGGAAAATAAATTACTCAGAGTTTTACGGCTGAATTCTACCAGGAGGGCAAAAGATACGCTAAGGACGATTAAGCGGATAACTTGAAAAACAAAGGAATCAATTATGACCATCGCGCCAAGGTCCAGCCACTCATTGACCGCATGGACCAAAGCGAATAAACCCAGCCAAAACCAGGGGATATTCTTTTTTTCGCTTTTCGCTAATAAAAAACAGGCTCCGCTAAGGACAAGAAAACTCAGGCCGTATAGAAAAAAAATGTAATCTACTTGGGACCTGAAAAAATTAGACATCATACCTTCGCGTCTCCGGCAGGCTTCCGGTTTTTGTAAGGCATATATCCCTCCTCCGAGAGATACTGTTTCTTTAAAGGCTTGGGGCGCAAACAACTATGACTGTTAGTTATTATAAAGAAAAATACCGAAAGTAGCAAGGATTAAAACTGCAGTTAAGGTTGGAACTTAAAGACAGGCTAACCGGTTATTCTTTACGCCGTTCAACGTTTGCGGACAGTAAAACGGTTGAATAATTCGTCTAAAAACTTATAGGCCATTCCGATTTCTGCATCGGTAATGTAAAATGAAGGGGCCAAAGTAAAGGCGTTCTTAAAATAACCGCCGACATCCAGCACTAAACCGTATTTCTTTCCCCGGTATTCCAAACCGCCCTCAAGGCCCGCCTGAAAGATCTTGTCGGTCAAGCGTTTATTCGGAGTAAGGCCGTCTTTCTCGCAAATCTCAATACGAATAGCTAGCCCTATACCCGTAACATCCCCGATCTCTTTGTATCTTTTCTGAAGTTTCTTAAGCATACCTACGAACTTCTTACCGCTGCTATTGATCCGACTGGGCAATGTTTTATCCTGGAGAATCTTTAGCACTTCTAACCCCGCGGTAGTCCCCATAGGATTGGATGAAAATGTTGAATGCGTGGACCCGGGAGGAAAAGCCGCTGGTTTAATAAGCTCTTCTTTAGCCCAGAATCCCGACAAGGGATTCATCCCATTGGTCAATGCCTTGCCGAAAACCAGGATATCCGGCTTGACCCCGAAGTGCTCCAGCCCCCAAAACCGCCCTGTCCGGTAAAAACCCATTTGCATCTCATCATCAACCAGATAAATCTTATAACGATCGAGGATCTTCTTAATCTTCCTGAAATAATCGGGCGGCGGAATAATATAACCGCCGGTGCCTTGAATGGATTCAATATAAAAAGCCGCAAATTCGCATTCGCCGGTTTTTGTATCAACGATCGAATTATATTCTGTTTCAAATAACCTTTCGAATTGAGCTACGCAGTAATATTTACAGGAGTCCAGGCGCTTGCCATAATGGCAGCGGAAACAATAAGGATAGGGGATAAATTGCGCCCTGTTGGAAAAGTGGCCGTAAGGTTTCCGGTAGCGGTAGCTCGAGGTGATCTCCGAGGCGCCGATGGTCCGCCCGTGATATCCTCCCTGAAACGCAAAAAATTGTGTTTTACCGGTTGTCTTACGGATAAGTTTAATGCTATCTTCAATAGCCTGAGAACCGCCTACATTAAAATGCACCCGGCCTTTGGCCTGAAAGGACTTCTGCATTTGTTTAGCAAGGCCGGAAGCAAGTTCGATTTTCTCCCGGTGTAAATACTGGCTGGCCAGTTGCGGCAGGCAATCGATCTGATTCCTGAGCGCATTATTCACCCGTTCATTCTTATAGCCTAAATTTACTGCCGAATACCACATTTGAAGATCCAGGTATGGCCTGCCGCTATAATCGTACAAAAATGAACCATTGCATGCGGAGAAAATTTTCGGCTTTTTTAGATAATGCGCGGTATCTCCGTAAGAACAATAGCGCGATTCTTCCGTTAAAAGCCTTTTTTCTAACTTTGACGCTCTTGCCATATCACGCATCCTCTCTAATCGGAATTTTCACGCTGATACGAAGCGCGCGGTTTTTGTTTACCTGATCAATACCCCTGACCAGGTAATCGCCGGCATTAGCCGGAATAAGCAGCGAACTTCCCTTATGTAGATGGACAAGCCAATCTTTTTTTAAAGACTCTACCTCGATTGCCCCTTCAATACCCATCAATACCTCAAATTTATCACGCTTACAAATCTTAACCGAATCGCCGTTTAAACCGGCCCTTATGCGTTCAACCTTTAAGGCATTATGCGTCACAACAGAATCAAGCCCCCTGATGAGCATCGTTTCCCACTTGCCCTTGCACTGTTTCTTCAACGCGGCGCCCTGGTTGCATTTATAATCAAGCGAGGCTAATCCTTTTTTAATATGCATCTGCCTTTGGCGCAGAAAATCATACATGCGATAAGTCAAATCACTGGATTCGGCGATTTCAATGGCAATAGAGCCTCCTGTCCAGCAATGCAATACGCCTGAAGGTATACGGAATATCTCGCCCGCCGAAAGATGAATCTTATGCAGCAGATCCAGGATATTTTCTTCTCTCTTAATAGCGGCTTCAAAATCCCTGCGGCTTATATTCTCTTTTAAGCCCAGGTATAATGCGCTCTCTGCGTCTTCATGCAGATCAAGGACTATAAACACCTCTTCCTTGCCCGGCTCATTTTCGCCTAAGGACTTTGCAACTTTGTGCGAAGGATGCAGGTGCACCGACATATGCTGATGCACATCAATAAACTTGACCAATATGGGAAAATCCTGCCCAAAATGTTCCACTACGGCATCTCCCAGGATTAACCGGGCCAATTGCCTCTCCTTTAGTAAATCCCTGAGGGTAAAAATTCTGCCGTCCGGCATCAGGATGCGCGAGGGATATTTTCTGTGGCCGGAAACTTCCCAGGATTCGGCTGCGACCGGAGTCTCCTTATCATAAAGCAGACCCTTCATGGCGTAGAGATGGTATCCTCCCCACAGGTAATTGGCGAAATTGCCTTCGATAAACCTAATCGGAAGCTTGGTTAAAAAATCCACGTCTTGCTGGCTTAGGCCAAAGCCTTGCGGCTGCAGCTTCTGGTTAACGGAATTGGTATTTTTAATGCCCATGATTATCCTTATCTTTAAATTCTTTCTGTTTGAGAATCAGATAACGGATCCCTTCACTAAATGGCCTGGGAGTATCCACATTCACCATCTGCGTATTCAGAGGCTTGGCTGCGCTGCCGGCCTGTTCAATGCCGGTAATAGGATAAGAAAAAATATGGCCGGTCAACTCATTGCGCACCGCAGCAATCCGCTCTGCCATCTCTTGCTTGTTTAATCCTTCCGGGCCATTAGTTTGATATATCCCGCTGGCTCCGTAATCCAGAAGCTTCAATAATGTCCCGGCAGCGTCTTCCAGCAATAGCGGATGTTTAATTTGCAAGTTATCTGCCTCCAGGGGCTCCGGCCTGTCTAAGCCGGCAATAAGTTTGCTTACCGATGTCTTTTTATCACTTGGCCCGTTGTAGCCATAAAGAGCGCCCAAGCGCACAACTAAAGCCCCGGGAAAACTTTTCAAGGCTGCCTTCTCGCCTTCCCGCTTGGTGTAACCATAATAATTGATCGGGTGGGCCGGCGAATCCGACCCGTAGGGGCTGGAATTCCCGTCAAATACATACTCCGAGGATATATAAACAAACTTGCAGCCCTTGGCCTGCCGGGCAATAAGGGAGACCGCCTCGATATTCAATATCCGCGCCCTCTCTCTTTCTTTTTCCGCAGCATCCGCATCAGCTTCGCCTGCGACATAGATAACAATGTCAAAATCGGGATGTTCGGAAAAATATTCCCTGATTTCCTTTTCAGAGGTAACGTCTAGCCTGTCAAAACCCAAA
>JAQUMI010000041.1 GCA_028718225.1 Candidatus Omnitrophota bacterium
ATTCAGAAGATTTATCAAAGCGGCGCAAGAAGCTAAACTTTAAAACAATGCAAGCCATACTAGCCTTAGAAGATGGAAAGGTATTCAGGGGTCAATCTTTCGGCGCCAGCGGAGAAAGATACGGTGAAGTGGTTTTTAATACCAGTATGACCGGATATCAGGAGATCCTTACCGATCCGTCCTACAGGGGCCAGATTATAGTTATGACTTATCCCTTGATCGGTAATTACGGGATAAATCTGGAAGACGTAGAATCGTTTAAACCTTTTGCCGAAGGCTTAATAGTTAGAGAATGCTGCAAGCGGCCCAGCTCCTGGCGCTCGCAAAAAACACTGGCTGCGTATCTTGAGGAAAATAATCTCTTGGGAATTGAGGAAGTAGATACCCGCAGCCTCACTTTGCATATCCGGGAAGCCGGGGCAATGAAAGCAGTTTTATCCACTTCGGACCTTGATCCAAAAAGGCTGGTGCAGAAAGCTAAAAATTCCCGAGGGTTGGTTGGCGTGGATTTAGTTAAAGAAGTCACCAGGAATGAGATTTATGCCTGGATGCGCCCGAAAGGCAAAAGATATAAGGTAGTTGTTCTGGATTGCGGAGTTAAATATAATATTTTAAGGGAGCTTCTAAAAAATAGATGCCAGGCCGTAGTTGTGCCTGCACATACCGGGGCTGAGGAGATCCTGAAACTTAAACCAGATGGAGTATTACTTTCTAACGGCCCGGGAGATCCAGCCGCAATAAGTTACGTTATTGAAACTACCCGAAAATTAATCGGCCGGTTGCCTATCTTCGGCATTTGTCTTGGCCATCAGATCCTCGGCCTGGCCTTAGGCGGAAAAACCTATAAACTTAAATTTGGCCATCACGGCGCTAATCATCCGGTCAAGGACCTGAAGACGGGGAAGGTTTATATTACTGTACAGAATCACGGTTTTTGCGTGGATATAGATTCTCTGGATCATAAAGAAATTGAGATCACTCATCTGAATTTGAATGACCAGACGCTGGAAGGGATGCGGCATAGGAAATTACCGGTTTTCTCCGTACAATTCCATCCCGAGGCCTCTAGTGGGCCGCGCGATGCCGGGTATTTATTCGCAGAGTTTATCAAGGTAATGGAAAAATATGCCTAAACGGACAGATATAAAAAAGATTCTAATTATTGGCTCAGGGCCTATTGTTATCAGCCAGGCTTGCGAGTTCGACTATTCCGGAACCCAGGCCTGTAAGGCATTAAGGGAAGAAGGTTTTAAAGTGGTATTGGTCAATTCCAATCCCGCCACGATTATGACTGACCCTGAAATGGCCGATTTTACCTATATTGAACCGATAACCCCGGAGGTTATTGAAAAGATTATCGCTAAAGAGAGGCCGGATGCGCTTATCCCGACACTTGGCGGCCAGACAGGGTTGAATACTACGGTTAAATTAGTAGAGCAGGGCATACTCAATAAATATAAGGTTAGAATGATCGGCGCTAGTTATGAAGCGATCAAAAAGGCCGAGGATCGGGATTATTTTAAAAAATCCATGCTCAAGATAGGGTTGGACCTGCCGAAAAGCCTTTTGGCTTATAATATGGATCAAGCGGTTAAAGCCGTCAGGAAAATCGGGTTTCCTGCTATTGTCAGGCCGGGTTTTACTTTAGGCGGAACCGGCGGCGGGATAGCTAGAAATATGGCCGAATTCCAGCGCCTGGCAGATTTGGGATTACAAAGCAGTATGAACAGCGAAATCCTGATTGAAGAATCGGTCGTGGGCTGGAAGGAATATGAACTGGAGGTAATGCGGGATAAAAAAGATAACGTAGTTATTGTTTGTTCTATCGAAAATCTTGATCCAATGGGGGTACATACCGGAGATTCTATTACTGTTGCGCCGGCCCAAACCCTGAGCGATAAAGAATACCAGAAGATGAGAGATGCAGCCATTGCGATAATCAGGGAGGTCGGGGTTGAGACAGGCGGTTCTAATGTTCAATTCGCGGTTAATCCTAAAACCGGCAGGATGGTCGTAATTGAAATGAACCCGAGAGTATCCCGAAGTTCCGCCTTGGCCAGCAAAGCCACCGGGTTTCCTATTGCCAAATTCGCAGCCAAACTTGCGGTAGGCTATACCCTGGATGAAATTCAAAACGATATCACCCGGGAAACCCCTGCGTCGTTTGAACCGGCTATTGATTATTGCGTAGTGAAGCTTCCCAGGTTTACTTTTGAAAAATTTCCGGAGGCCAAGGATATTCTGGGAATTTCGATGAAATCAGTCGGCGAGACCATGGCCATCGGCCGTACCTTTAAGGAGGCGCTGCAAAAAGGCCTGCGGGGTTTGGAGATTGGTCATGCGGGGCTGGATAATAAATTGGATTATAGAAAGATCCCTGTCGGAAAGATAAACCAAAGATTAAAAGAGCCGAATGCTTCAAGGATATTTTATCTTAAGTATGCTTTACAGAAAGGCTATAGCGTAGAAAAGATCAGCCGGTTGACCCGTATTGATCCTTGGTTTATAGAGAATATCAAAGAGATAACAGATTTCGAAAATCACCTCAAAAATAGTTACTTAAAAAATCACTCTCTAAGTAAGGGATTATTAAGGCGGGCCAAAGAATACGGTTTTAGCGATAAACAACTTGCCGGCCTTACCCGTTCCGACGAAATTTCGATCAGGAGGCAGCGCAGGGAAAACGGGCTTGAGGCTGGTTTTAAATTGGTGGATACCTGCGCAGCCGAGTTTAGGGCCTCTACCCCTTATTATTATTCAACCTATGGGGAAGAGGATGAGTCCAGGGTCTCTCAGAAGAAAAAAATTATGATTTTAGGTGGAGGCCCGAACAGGATCGGACAGGGGATTGAGTTTGATTATTGCTGCTGCCATGCGTCTTTCGCCCTGAAAGAGCTGGGGTTTGAGACTATTATGGTAAACTCTAATCCGGAAACAGTCTCTACTGATTACGATACCTCGGATAAATTATATTTTGAGCCGCTTACCTTTGAAGATGTAATGAATATTATCGATAAAGAAAAGCCTGTCGGCGTAATTGTTCAACTTGGCGGGCAGACTCCCTTAAATCTGGCCAGGCGATTAGAGAAGGCCGGCGCGCCGATTATCGGTACCAGCGTTAGATCCATTGACCTTGCCGAGAATAGGGGTAAATTCGCTAAAATTTTAAAAAAACTAAAGATTCATCAGCCGGAAAATGGCTCTGCGGACTCGATAAAAGAGGCAATCCGGATTGCCAAGAAAATCGGTTTTCCTGTTTTAGTCAGGCCTTCCTATGTTTTAGGGGGCCGGGCAATGCGGATAGTTTATAACGAAAAATCTTTGGTTGAATTCGTAAGAGTGGCTCAGGAGGTATCACCGGAGCATCCGATCCTGATTGATAAGTTTTTAGAGGATGCCGTGGAAGTTGATGTGGATGCGCTTAGTGACGGCAGGACAACGGTAATCGGCGGGATAATGGAACATATTGAAGAAGCGGGAATACATTCGGGGGATTCAGCCTGCGTTCTTCCCCCGCATACCCTGGGGGATGAAATTATTGATCTAATAAGAAGATATACTCAGGCTCTGTCCAGGGAGCTTAAGGTTAAAGGTTTGATCAACATTCAATTTGCCGTCAAAGGGGATGAGGTTTACGTATTGGAGGTAAATCCCCGCGCCTCCAGGACCGTTCCTTTTGTGAGTAAGGCCACCGGAATCCCTTTGGCCAAGATAGCGGCTAAGGTAATGGCGGGTAAAACTCTTCGGGAGCTTAAGGTTACCCGAGAAAAACAGGTGCGGCATATTTCAGTAAAAGAGTCGGTGTTGCCTTTTTCCCGTTTTTCCGGGGTAGATATCTTATTGGGCCCGGAGATGAAGTCAACCGGGGAGGTCATGGGAGTAGACCTTTCTTTCGGCAAGGCTTTTTACAAATCCCAGCTTGCCGCTAACCAGGGCCTTCCTGTTCGGGGCAAGATTCTTATTAGCGTCAGGAACAGCGATAAGCGAGGTATGGTTTTTATTGCCAAGAAACTCGCGGACATGGATTTCGAACTTATTGCTACCAAAGGTACGTATAAGTCTCTTGCTTCTAACAATATAAGAGTACAGTTGGTAGGTAAAATCAGTGAGGGCGATGGCCGAATATTGAAGCTCATTAAACAAGGAGAGTTAAAGCTAGTGGTCAATACTGCGTCCGGTTATTCCAGCCATTCAGATATGAGATTGATCCGGAGTTCGGCAGTTAGGCATGGGATACCCTGTATTACTACGATTCAGGGTGCGCAGGCAGCGGTAAATGGGATCGAGTCTGTAGCAAAAGGCAGTTTAGAAATAAAGGCCATCCAGAGGTATCATACTTAAGTTTAGTCCCTGCCGCAATAAACCCTTTCTAATCGTATAAATCTTCATAAAAATAAAATAAATTTTTCTATTAGACTTGACAGCCAGGGTATTTTTGCTAAAATACTACCCGATTCGCGTTAACCAACCTTACTGCAGGGCTTTTTAAGCCTGCCTACCCTGCCTGCCGGCAGGCCGGCGGCAGGTAGGCCTACCTAAAATAGAGTCAAATTTATTATCATCATAAGGGATAATAAAGACAGCAGAGGGTAAGTAGAAGGGTAATTAGACCATGAGTTATGCTAATTTAGTCATAGGTGCGATTTTTGTTCCGGTAATCGGCGCGTTCTGCCTGCCCCTGGCTGCCAGGGCCTCTAACCGTTTAAGGAACCTGCTTTCTTTTGTCTTTATTGCGTCTTCTTTTATTTTTTCCTTAAAGTTAATTCCGCTGGTTTTATCCGGCCAGACAATTTTAATCACCAGGCAGTTCGCCCTCGGCCTTAATTTTACCCTGTTGGCAGACAGCCTGGCGGTATTTATGGCCTGTGTCTCAAGTTTAATCAGCGCGCTAATCGTCTTGTATTCATTCGGATATATCAGCCACTACGAAAATCAGAATGAATATTATTTTATGGTTACGCTTTTTCTTGGAGCAATGATCGGCCTGATTTTCTCCGCCAATCTTATTCTCCTTTATATATTCTGGGAGATAACCGCTATTACCAGCTGGCGCCTGATAGGGTTCTTTAGGGACAAATCTTATGTGTTGAAAGCGGACAAGGCCTTTTTAGTGACGGTTTTCGGAAGCCTGGTCATGTTAATCGGTTTCTTAGCTATTTATCAACAAGCCGGTTCATTTGACTTGCCCGTGATTAGAGAGGCCTTTAAGGCACAATTAATATCTAACTTGACAGTAATTTTGATCCTGGCCGGGATATTCTCTAAATCAGCAACTTTGCCGTTTCATACCTGGCTTCCGGATGCCGGTGTCGCCCCCAGCCCGGTTACCGCGCTTCTGCACGCCGCGGTCTTAGTCAAAATAGGCGTCTATGTTTTTGCCCGCATTTTTATCGTGAATATTACTCCGGATGTCTTATGGCATACGGTTGTGCCTTTAGTTGCCGGTTTAAGCGCGATTGTTTCTGCGGGCGCTGCGCTCCTGGAGACGGACTTAAAAAGGATCATTGCCTATTCTACGATCAGCCAGATCGGTTTTATCTTCTTCGGCTTAGCTATAGGTAATGGAGTGGCCATATTGGGCGCGCTGCTCTATATCCTGATGCATGGCCTGGCTAAGGCCGGGTTATTCCTTTGCGCCGGCATAGTTGAGCAGAACGCAAAAGTCAAAGATATTACCAAGCTCGGCGGCCTGATTTCGACCATGCCTGTAACTGCTGTAGCGTTTTTATTCTGTTCTTTTTCCATAATGGGCGTTCCGCCCTTCGGGGGTTTTTTCAGTAAGTTTTTGGTATTTAACGGCGCGTTAGCTTCGGAGAGGCTCTGGGTAGTCCTCATATTCCTCATAGCCGCATTCATGACCATTATTTATCTTTTCAGGGTTTTTAACCTGGTATTTTTAGGCAAGGCAAATATTCAGGCGAAAGAGTCCAGCCCGATTATGGTCGCGACTGTCGCGACGCTCGCCGGACTTTCCCTGGTTGTGGGAATTTTAATTTACTATCCCTATAAATTCGCGCAAATCGCTGCTTGGCAGATGTTAGGAGCGATTAAATGACGGCCATAGCTTTACTCCTGACGATAATTATCCCTCTATTTTCAGGCGTAGGCATGTTTTTTTTCCCGCAGAAGATGCGTCGGGTAAAAGAAGCCTTATTAATCATCTCTAGCCTGGCCGGGCTGTGCCTGTCCGTATTTCTATTCAAACAGGATTTTACTTTTAACTTGCCTTGGATCGGCCCGGGCCTGGGATTGTCGTTTAGGATGTATAATTTCAGCGCTTTTATGCTTTTGTCTACCGGGTTCTTCGGTTTCTTAATTGCTTTATATTCTGTTGTTTTTATGCAGGGGAAAAAATTTGTCAGCCAGTTTTACGGATATTTTCTCCTCTGTCTTGGTTTTAGCAACGGCGTATTCTTAGCCGATAACCTTTTGGCCATGCTTTTCTTTTGGGAGGGTTTTTTGGTTTTAATTTTCGGGATGATTGCTGTCGGCAATAAGGATGCTTTTAAAACCGCTACCAAAGCTTTTATTATCGTAGGCATAACTGATTTATGCCTGATGGCAGGCATTGCTTTAACCGTACACCTTAGCGGGACGATGGTTATCTCCAGCATAAACCTTCCCTTAAATAATGCACTGGCAAATTTAGCGTTTATACTCCTGATGGTCGGCGCAATCTCAAAAGGCGGGGCAATGCCGTTTCATTCCTGGATTCCGGATGCGGCAATTGACGCGCCGCTTCCTTTTATGAGCCTTATCCCGGCGGCATTAGAGAAGCTCTTAGGCATATATTTTCTCACCAGGATTGCGCTGGATCTATTCCAGTTCACCGCGCATTCAGCATTAAGCACTCTGCTTATGGTTGTGGGCGCTCTTACGATTATCCTGGCGGTAATGATGGCCTTGGTCCAGA
>JAQUMI010000042.1 GCA_028718225.1 Candidatus Omnitrophota bacterium
ATAGAGTTGTTTCCACCCAGGAGGAGAGAAAGAAAATCGCCTATCATGAGGCAGGCCATGCCATTGCCATGTATTTTCTCGCTCCGCATTCGGACGTATTTAAAGCCACGATCCTCGCCCGCGGAGGGGCGTTGGGATTTGTGATGCCCCAGCCCCGCGAAGAAATACACGTGCGCACCAAAGAACAATACTTAGGCGATATAAAGGTGTGCCTCGGCTCTTATGTTGCCGAAAAGCTAAAATTAAAAACCACTACTTCCGGGGTAAGCCAGGATTTCAATAATGCCATGTGGTACGCGCATAATATGGCCTGGAAATGGGGGATGGGCGCTTCCGGCTTAATCGGGAATTACAGCCTTTTGGAAAATATGCGCGAAGATTACGGCTCATTCCGGGGCGAAAAGTCGTCTTTTATCTCGGAGAAGCTAAAAGAACAGTTGAATAACGACGTGCAGAAAATTTTAAATGACTGCTTAAAAGAAGTAGAAGACCTGCTTAGGCGCGAATCCGGGCTGCTTGACCGTTTCGCCCAGGAGCTCTTAAATAAAAACGAACTCAATTATGATGAAATTGAAAATATCTTTAAAGAATTTGGTAAGGCCCGCCCCTTTATTAATTAGCGCACTCTCCCTCTTCCTTTTATCCGGCTGTTCAGGCAAAATAGAACCCACGTATAAAGAAAAGGATATCCCCTACCTTATAAAAACAATATGCAAGGATGAATACAGCCTGGAGGTCACTACCCAGCGTACGCATAATACCCTCTGGATCTACGCCCCCCTGAATAAGATCCTGCACAAAGACTACGCTTCAAATGAAGACAAGATATTTGACGATGAAGTCATGAACAAGATCCGCAACATTATCACTACTATCGGCAGGGTATTAATCAGCTCGGACAACACCCCGCAATTTTTCGCATTTTTAGCTTCGGATATAAAATTGGGTATAGACTACACGATGATCGGGTGCGTCCTGGATATCAAAAAATCCTACGCAGACTTTATTCCCTGGACCGAAGCTAACCGCAGGTACGTGATTAAATTTAAGGCCTCTCCCGAGGCTATCGGCGACAACACGGGGTTTCACTTCATGGCTCATGATATCAAGATAGAGGATTTCCTGGCTGAACAGATTGCCCAGAGGGCGGGAGCGAAATTCCAGGACGAAGAGCTAAAGAAATACTTCAAGGTTGAAAGATTCGACGGTAAATTCAGCAATGGAGTATTTTATTTTGATTATTCCATAACCCGCACAGCTCAAAGCCCCAAGACAATAGATATCCAGGATGAAATCCTGGATACTATAACTTATTGTTTAAAGACTTACGAATTTACTGGTTTTTCCGGGGTTGTTTTAACGGATTTAAAAACGCTGGATAAGCTGGAATTGAATAAGAAAGCTATACTTTCCAGGCCTAACGGCCTGTAATCCTTGCTTTTCTTCCTTTTAACCTGATTTTCCCCTGGACAACTAATTGAATCGCCTCCGGATAAAGTTGATGCTCTACCCTGTGGATCCTTGCCTCAAGCGACCCTAGTGTATCAGATTCTTTAACCGCCACTTCCCTCTGCAAGATGATCGGGCCGTGGTCCATTGCCTCATCTACAAAATGCACGGTGACTCCGGTAGCCTTGACCCCGTAGCTAAAAGCGTCTTTTATGGCGTGCGCCCCCTTAAAAGAAGGAAGCAGGGCCGGGTGGATATTGATAATACGGTTTTTATAAGCTTTCACAAAAAAAGCGCTCAGCAGGCGCATAAATCCCGCCATTACCACGAAGCTGATTTTATTTTCCTTCAAGAAACGGATGATTGTTTTTTCAAAATCCTTTTTCGTGGCAAAATCCTCCCTCTTTACCAAGGCGGTTTTTACTTTCAACTTCCGGGCCTTATCCAGAACAGGCGCTTTAGGGTTGTCGCAAACCAAAAGCGCCAAATTAACTTTCAGTGATTTCTTCTTTACCGCCCGGGCAATGGCGTTAAAATTTGTCCCCTTGCCCGAAGCAAATACGGCAATATTTTTCATCTTAAGCCTCATCTTTGAGCAGTTCTTTAATCTCTTGGGCTTTTTTCCTGACCGCATCTATAACCGCCTGCGAAGAAACAGTCGCCCCGGTAATTGCCTGTACTTTGGATATATCCTTAATATTCCTGAACTGGCCTGTGAATTGCGGCCCGGTGATCCGGGAGCCTATCCCGGGAGTTTCATTTTGCGACAAGACCTTAATTGCGGTGATTGTGCCGTCATTTAACATTCCCGCGAGAGTCTCAATATCAGAATAACTTTTACCCTTGGCTTTAAAGACAGCTCCGATAGGCTTACCGTCTTGATCTTGGGCTTTATAATAAAGGACCTCTGCGCCTTTTTTTACCGGCGTAAACTGAACGGCCTGCGGAAGCACTTCCTTAAAATTTAACTCTTCTCCTGCCTCGATTTGAGCCAACCCCAGCAATAATCCCGCCACCATAAAACAAATTATTTTAAATCCAACCATGGGATCCTCCGGTTAATGATAAGGTTAACCAGCCCCAGGACGCCAAAGACACAGCCTACAATAATTAAAATCAGAAGTTGGGAGAATTTTTCGGCAAGGGCGCTGCTGATAAACATAAAGAGAAGAAAACCTAAATGCATAATTATCTCCAGCGAGCTAAAGACCTTACCCATCATTTCATTGTCGCTGGCTTTATGCACGATAGTATTGGAAGCAATCATAACCGGAGAAATAACCATCCCTAAACCAAGGGCCAGAGCCGCCGCTACCAGAAAATAGGGGTAGTTCTGGATAGTCAGGGCGAAAATAATCAGCATCGCCCCGCTTAAAATCAGAGAAATGAATATCACTTTATATTGAGAGATGCGCTGGCCAAAACGGCCGTAGATAAGTGAGCCGACGAACAGGCCTACGCCCAAGAACATGGCTAAGAGCCCCAGGTCCTTGGTCGCCGAATGCAGGGTTTTTTGCACAAATACGATTATAACCACATAAACCGAACCCAGGGCCGCCCATAAAATAAACATTACCCAGGCAGTAAAACGAATATCCTTTTTTTTGATAAAATAGAGCACTCCGTCTTTAATCTCCTGGAATACGGATTTACGGATCAACTCGACTATCTCCTGGGAAACTCCTTTTAAGTTTACCGAAGCGGATCTTATCCTACTGGCGATAAGGAACATCAGCGTCCCGGAAACCAGGAAACTAAAGGCATCCAGATAAAAGCCGCTCTTGGCCCCCAGCCATTCCACAACTACGCCGCTTACGCCAAAACCGAGCACCGCCGCAATCATACCGGTAGTATTTACCAGGGAATTAGCCAGCAATAAATCTTTTTTCGCGACCAGATCCGGCACTATCGCCAGCTTTGCCGGGACAAAAAAACGGCCGATGGAAAAAGTAAAGAATATGATCACATATATCGGTATCAGGTTCTTGGTATAAAAAAGGAAGAACGGTATGGTAAAAACCAGTAAGGCCCTTAAAAAATCGCAGGCGTACATCGTTCGGCGCCTGTCCCACCTGTCCACATATACTCCGGCAATCGGGCCGATTAAAAACACCGGGATAATGGTAAAAGAAAGAATCTTGGCAATTTCCATGGAAGAGCCCGGGGCCCTTAAATAGACAAAAGCGATCAGGGCCATCTGGTCCAGGCGGTCGCCAAGCTGGGAGATTATCTGGCCCAGCCAGAGCAGAAAAAAGTTGCGGTTTTTTAATACCTCGCGGAATCTGGACATTTTTATGGAGCCGATGAGTGGAATCGAACCACCGACCTTGACTTTACGAAAGTCCTGCTCTACCAACTGAGCTACATCGGCATATCAATTTAAATAATTATAGCAGTTTCTATTCTATAGTCAATCCCTACGATACCGGCCTGGTTAAAAAAATATTTGACAAAAGCGGTAAATATGCTAAAGTATTTTTATCATTAACGTTGCAAGGAGAAGTTAACATTTTTCCAGGAACAGGCAAAAGACCGTAAAGCAAGTAACTCCAAAAATTATGCTTTATGGTTTTTTTATTATCTAAGGAGGTGAATAAGTTACAGATGGCAAAAGGCAAAGTGAAGTGGTTCTCGAATCAAAAAGGCTATGGTTTTATTACCACCGAGGACGGCAAAGATGTGTTCGTACATTACAGCGCCCTCAAAAGCGACGGCTATAAAACCCTTGAGGAAGGCCAGGAAGTAGAATTTGAAATCACCCAGGGGCCAAAAGGCGACCAGGCAACTAACGTTAGCAAGCTATAAAGATAGGGCGCTTTAAAACCGGACTAAATAAAAACCCCCCGCTGTTTCTTTTGGGGGTTTTTATTTACCCGCATATCATTTTACCCGACGGGCTAACCTAACCCTGCGTTATTTCTATTGACTGAACGGAAAATTCTTCGGCATCGGAAATGTCAAAATCATCTGCCCCGCATAAGGGGCAACCCGCGACAGGCGCGCTGATCTCTACGGACTTCTTACATTTCCTGCATTTTATTTTCGCTTTATTTTTTTGGATATTTAATCCTACGTTTCCTAAGCCTTCTTTTTCGCTAAGCAACATAAAGGCGGAGCGCAGGCTCTCCGGAGTAACATGGGTAAAAGGGCCTAAAATAACATTAACCCTGATGTCCTTATAGTCTTTGCTTTTTTTGATTTTTTCTTTTAATAAAACGATTATCTTGCCCGCAAACCACATATCGTGCATCAGCCCACCCCGTAAAATATCTATAAATATGCCTGGTCTTTTAAATACGAAGCGTAGTCCTTAACCGCGGGCCCTAAAGCCATAAACTTATGCCGGCAGCCGGTAGACCTGATTTTCTCCATTTTGGCTTGGGTAAAATACTGGTATTTACCCCTTATCTGTGCAGGCATCTCGATATATTCTACTTCGGGCTTTTTGCCGAGGGCTAAAAACATTGCCTCTGCCAGTTCATTCCAGCTCTGCGCCCTGCCGGAACCTACATTAAAAATTCCTGCCTTATCCGGGTGCCTAAAAAAATAATAGATTACTTCAATTGCGTCTTTAACGTAAACAAAATCCCTTTTCTGTTCCCCGTCCCGATAATCAGGATGGTAAGACCGAAAAAGACGCATCGGCCTGTCGGATTTAACATCATCAAAGCGCTTACAAATAACGCTCATCATTTCAGCCTTATGGTATTCGTTGGGGCCAAACACATTAAAGAATTTGAGCCCGACGAATTTTTTTAATAAGCCTCTCCTAAGCATCCAGAGGTCAAACAGGTGTTTTGTATAACCGTAGATATTCAGCGGTTTGAGGTTTTGCAATGTGCTTTCGGCATCGTCATAGCCGTTACTCCCGTCGCCGTAAGTAGCCGCCGATGAAGCATAGATAAACCTTGCGGCATGAGCCTCTGCCCAGGCCGCAAGGCGTTTGGAGTATTCGTAATTATTCTTTAGGAAATAGGCGGCGTCGTTTATGGTAGTCGAGCTACAGGCGCCTAAGTGAACGATTGCCTTAACGCCGGGAAGCTTGCCGGACTCAAGGATATCCAGAAAATCACCTTTTTGGATATAGTCTTGGAATATTTTCCCGGAAAGATTTTTCCATTTGCAGCTATCGGTAAGATTATCGACAACGATTACATTGTCAATCCCTTCCTGATTGAGTTTCCATAAAAAACAGCTGCCGATAAAACCGGCGCCGCCGGTCAAGGCAATCGCTGACCTCAAGAATTCACTCTTTCCTGCTCAAGAGCTTTCCGATCAATAAGACTACGGCAACAGTCACCAGAATACCGACGATAGCCGAAACTATATAGGCCAGGCTTAAACTACTCAAGCCTTTTTCTTCCCACCCTTGAAATGCATAATCAGGGATAGGCGCGCTCCAGAGGCTCGAGAGTTTATCAAGCCCTTGCGGGATATACCCAACCAATTCCTTAATCCCGTCTGTTCCCCACTCACCCCAGGCATCCCCGGCCTTAAAGCGCTCAGGGAGAAACAGCCCCAAGGGAGAAATCAGTATTAAAATCCCCATCCCAATCCATAATTTAGTGATAAGTTTCATTAGTCCACCTCCCTTTCTTCTATAAGCTCAGGAGATTGTTTCTGTAAATACTTAACCACCAACGCTGTAACAATAGCCTCGACCCAGCCGAATATCAGCAAATGCTCACCCAGCATTGCCGGCACGGCAATATTAAGCCCGTACGGACAATACAGGGCCTGGCCGCTGGCAGTATGATACAATAAAGGCTGCAAACCGAATTCCACCCCAGCTAAAAAGGCGGCTGCATTAAGAGCGATATACCCTGCGATGCCGGCTGCTACCACTCTTCTATTGGAATCCGCCGGTGCGTTATAACTGATAGCTTTATAAACATAGTATCCGACAAAAGGTAAAACAAACGCCATGTTAAAACAATTCGCGCCGATAGCGGTAATGCCGCCGTCCCCGAATAACAATGCTTGAACGACCAGGGCAACGGTTATGGCAATACAAGCAGCCCAAGGCCCTAAAAGTATAGCTACTAAAACTCCCCCTACCGCATGCCCCGTCGAACCTCCGGGAATAGGGACGTTAAACATCATAATTACAAAACTGAATGCCGCTCCTATCGCAAGAATCGGAACCTGTTTTGCCCTTAATGTCCTCTTGACAATCTTGGAAGCGATTGTCCAAATCGGCAGCATAACCGCGTAAAGAATTCCGCAGGTTGCCGGCCCCAAATACCCATCTGGTATATGCATCTTCTCCTCCTTGTTATTTTAAGTTTAAAAATCTACCTGCGCCCTCATCCCGCCTACAAATATAGGGGCTGTATCTCCCGCCACATCCTTGCCGAACGGATTCCAGATATACTGGAAGTCGGGGCTGACGGATAGATGATCATTAACATGAATCCTGTAATAGGCTTCCAGATG
>JAQUMI010000043.1 GCA_028718225.1 Candidatus Omnitrophota bacterium
GAGACGGCGCCGGCGCCTGCGTTTTGAAAGAAGTTAAAACCGGAGGCATAATTTCTACTTACCTTGGGTGCGACGGCTCAAATATGGAATTATTAAATCTTCCTGCCGGAGGGAGCCGCCTGCCGGCGTCCCAGGCAACAGTTGAGGCCAGGCAGCATTTTCTGAAAATGCAGGGGAATGAATTATTTAAAATTGCCGTCAGGACCATGACGGAGGCCGCCGAGAAGGTTTTAAAACAGGCGGGGCTGGAATTCGCTGACGTGGACTTGATTATCCCGCACCAGGCGAATGCGCGGATTATTATGGCGGTCGGCAAGAGATTAGGGTTAAGCGGAGATAAGATCTTCCTTAATATAGAAAAATACGGGAATATGTCCAGCGCCTCTACGGCTACAGCTTTAGTTGAAGCAGTCAAAGAGGGCAGGGTTAAAAAAGGCGACATCGTTCTTTTAGATTCTTTTGGCGCGGGGCTGGTCTGGGGGGCCTGCGTTATCGAATGGTAGCTTATCTTTTCAGCGGCCAGGGCAGCCAATATGTGGGGATGGGAAAGGATCTGTATGAAAGTTTTCCCGAAGCCCGGGCCATATTCGACAGGGCGCAAGGGCTGTTAGATTTTGACCTTAAAAAAATCTGTTTTGAGGGCCCCCAAGAGCAGCTAAAAATAACCAGAATATCCCAGCCTGCAATTGTCACACTGAGTATTGCTGCGTTTGAAGCTTTTAAAGCTAGAAGTAAAGTTACTCCCAGTTATATGGCGGGTTTAAGCCTGGGAGAATACAGTGCCTTGATCGCTTCAGAAGCACTTACCTTCGAAGACGGCATCCGCTTGATCAAGAGAAGAGGCGAATTAATGGACGCTGCAGCTAAAAAATACCCCGGAGGCATGGCGGCTGTCCTGGATTTAGGCGTGGATAAGATCCAAGAGATTTGCGCATCCAGCGGCGCTGAAATAGCTAACTTAAACTGCCCGGGCCAGGTGGTTGTTTCGGGCTCAAGCCTAGCCATAAATAGAGTTATACCTTTATGCGCTGAAGCAGGAGCAAAACGGGTAATCCCGCTGGAAGTCAGCGGAGCTTTCCATTCTTCGCTTATGGCTCAAGCCGCGCAAGGCCTTAGGGATGCGTTGGATAAAATTAATATTAGCGCGCCTTTTATGCCAGTTATCAGTAATTATACGGCTTTGCCCCAGGATAAGCCCGAACAAATCAAAGAAAACCTCGTTCAGCAGATGCGCTCTTCGGTCAGATGGGAAGATTCGATGCGTTTTATCCTTGAAAAAGGAATTACCCAGTTTTACGAATTCGGCCCGGGTAAAGTCCTGAAAGGCCTGATGCGCAAGATCGATCCTGCTGCTCAGGTTATTAACATAGAGAAAAAAGCGGATATAGGGGGATAATATGAAATTGAAAGATAAGGTAGCTTTGATTACCGGCGGAGCCCGGGGTATAGGCCAGGCTATTGCGATTACCCTTGACAAAGAAGGCGCGGATATCGTAGTAGCTGATGTAAACCTGGTAGTAGCCCAAAAAACAGCCTCTGAGATAGAGGACTTAGGCAGGCAGGCGCTGGCTTTGGAGATGGATGTTACGGATTACGCCAAAGTAGAGCCCGGAGTGAACAAAATTCTTGACAAATTCGGAAAGGTTGATATATTAGTTAACAACGCTGGGATTACCAAGGACAATCTTATCCTAAGAATGTCCCAAGGCGAGTGGGATGCGGTAATAAACGTGAACCTTAAAGGCACGTTTAACTGCATCAAGGCAGTATCCCGGCCGATGGTCAAGCAGAGAAGCGGTAAGATTGTAAGCATTGCTTCCATCATTGGTTTAATGGGGAATGCGGGGCAGGCAAATTATGCCGCCTCTAAAGCCGGAATAATCGCTCTTACAAAGACCGTAGCTAAAGAATTGGCAAGCCGCAATATTAATGCCAATGCAGTAGCTCCCGGATTCATCCAAACCGAAATGACCGCCAAGCTTAGCGAAGAGGTAAAAGCTAAAATGTTGGAAGCTATACCCTTGGCTAAATTAGGTACGCCCCAGGATGTGGCAAATGTTTGTTTATTCCTGGTTAGCGAAGAAGCAAATTATATCACCGGGCAGGTAATTACTGTTGATGGCGGCATGGTTATGGCGTAAGTATTCTAACAAGGAGGAAAAAAGAATGGCAGTTCAAGAGAAAGTTAAATCTATAATAGCAGAACAATTAGGGGTAAAGCCCGAAGAAGTTACTCCCGAGGCATCCTTTGTCGATGATTTGGGTGCGGATTCTTTGGATACCGTAGAGTTGGTTATGGCGTTAGAAGAGGAATTCGGCATTGAAATACCCGATGAGGACGCTGAGAAGATAGCTACTGTCGGTGATGCCGTCAAGTATATTGAGACTAAAAGCGCTAACAAACAATAATTTATATAGATAGTGTAATAAACTACCCCGCTGTTTTTGTTTAGCGGGGTAAGTTTTAGTTACTTCTTAGGGGCATATGCGTGAAAACAGAGTAGTAATTACAGGCTTAGGAGTGATTTCTCCGGTGGGTAACGATATTCCTGCCTTCTGGAAGTCTTTAAAGGAAGGCAGGAGCGGAGTGGGTCCGATAACCAGCTTTGATGCGGCCAGCTTTGATTCGCGTATTGCCGGGGAAGTCAAAGATTTTGACCCTAAATCCTACGGAATAGATTTTAAGGATATTAAACGCACGGATAAATTCGTGCAATATGCCATTGCTTCAGCCAGGCAGGCCATAGATTCTTCGGGTTTGGATTTAGAGAAGGAGAACAAGGAAAGAATCGGCGTATTGATCGGTTCCGGGATCGGCAGCTTATACACCATAGAGAAGGAGCATAGTATTTTTCTGAATAAGGGTCCTTCGCGCCTTTCTCCTTTTCTAATCCCTATGCTTATCGTCAATGAAGCCAGCGGCTATGTAGGCATTATTTTTGGTCTGAAAGGCCCTAATTCTTGCGTGGCTACTGCTTGTGCTTCAGGAACGCACGCTATCGGAGATGCCTGCAGGATCATCGAGCGCGGGGATGCGGATATAATGATTTCCGGCGGCACGGAAAGCTGCATTGTGGCTACGGCAGTGGGCGGATTCTGCGCCTTAAAGGCGCTTTCCAGGGTGAATAATGCGCCGCAGAAGGCTTCGCGGCCCTTTGACCAAGAGCGCGACGGGTTCGTTATAGCCGAGGGGTGCGGTTTAGTGGTATTAGAGAATCTAGAACATGCCAAAAAACGTAACGCTGATATTATTGCCGAAGTCGTCGGTTTTGGCATGACTTGCGACGCCTATCATATAACGGCGCCGGACCCTGAGGGTGAAGGAGCAGGACGGGCAATGAAGACAGCTTTGGATGATGCCAAAATTAATCCTGAAGATGTGGATTATATTAATGCGCACGGCACCTCCACTAAGCTTAATGATAAGATCGAAACGCTCTCTATGAAAACTGCCTTCGGCAGCCATGCTAAAAAAATTATGGTATCTTCAACTAAATCCATGACCGGCCATGCCCTGGGAGCTGCCGGCGGAATAGAATTTGTGGTCTGCTGCCTGACTATAAAAGAGGGCGTAGTGCATCCCACGATAAACTACGCACATCCTGACCCCGAATGCGACCTGGATTATGTTCCCAATGTCGCCCGCAAAGCAGATGTCCGGATATGTATGTCCAATTCTTTGGGTTTTGGCGGGCATAACGCCTCTCTTATCGTTAAAAAGTTTACAGGATAAAGGGGACGGTCCTATTTTCCCCGAGCCTAGCTTTAAAAAATAGAACCGTCCCCTTTTTTCAAAATGCCATACACTATCGCAGAAAAAATATTATTGGCGCATACCGGTAAGAAAGATATTCGGCCGGGAGAATTCATCGAAGCTAAGGTTGATCTTGCCCTGGGTAACGATATCACTGCGCCTTTTGCTATCGAAGAATTCAAGAAGAGCGGGATTAAGAATGTGTTTGATAAAAATAAAATCGTCCTGGTCCCGGATCATTTTGCTCCGGCCAAAGACCTCAGGAGCGCTAACCAGTGTAAGATCTTAAGTAATTTTGCCGCAGAACAAAAGATAAAAAATTATTTTGAAGTCGGCTGTATGGGTATAGAGCATGCGCTCTTGCCTGAACTGGGCCTGGTTTTGCCGGGTGATCTGGTCATCGGCGCCGATTCGCATACCTGCACCTATGGCGCCTTAGGCGCGTATTCAACGGGCGTAGGCTCTACGGATCTGGCCCGGGCTTTCATTGACGGGAAGGTCTGGCTGAAAGTCCCGGGTTCAGTGAAGTTTGTTTTTAACGGAAGGCTTAATAAATGGGTAGGCGGCAAGGACCTTATTCTTTATACGATCGGTCAGATCGGAGTAGACGGCGCTTTGTACAAAGCTATGGAGTTTTGCGGCCCAATCATCCGGAAGTTAAGCATGGATGACCGGTTCTCCATGAGCAATATGGCGATTGAGGCCGGGGCAAGAGCAGGCTTGATCGAGCCGGATGCTATCACCGAAGAATATATCTCCAAATTTAAACGTAAATCCAAATTCTATAAGTCCGATAGCTCCGCCCGATACGATAAAATTTACGAATGGGATGTAACGGATTTAGGACCACAGGTTGCCTGCCCGCATTTACCGAGTAATGTTAAGCCGGTCAGTGATTTAAAAAATGTTAAGCTCGACCAGGTAGTTATCGGTTCGTGCACTAACGGCAGGATCTCGGATCTAAGGGTCAGCGCCAAAATTCTTAAGAATAGAAAGATCAAATACGGATTAAAATTAATTGTTATTCCGGCGACCCAGAAGATCTATTTAGAAGCAGTAAAAGAAGGGTTGGCTGAAATATTTATCCAGGCCGGGGGGATATTTTCTACGCCTACCTGCGGCCCCTGTTTAGGCGGGCATATGGGTATTTTAACTGAAGGCGAAGTTGCCCTGGCTACCACCAACAGGAATTTTATCGGAAGAATGGGCAGCCCCAAGAGTTTTGTTTATCTGTCTAATCCGGCGGTGGCGGCAGCTTCGGCAATCACCGGCAGGATCACGCATCCAGAGGAAATATAGAATGATCATTAGAGGTAAAGTCCATAAATTTGGAAAAGATATCAATACCGATGATATTATCTCGGCAAAATACCTGATTTCCACCGATCCTAAGGAATTAGGCTCGCATTGTATGGAAGCTATAGCCCCGGCTTTTGCGCAGAAGGTTCAGCCGGGGGATATAATTGTCGCGGAGGATAATTTCGGGTGCGGTTCGAGCCGCGAGCATGCGCCGGTAGCGATCAAGGGATGCGGGATCTCAGCGGTCATTGCCAAAAGCTTTGCGGCGATATTTTTCAGGAACGCTATAAATATAGGCTTACCTTTCTTAGAATTGCAGGATGTAGAAAAGATAAAAGAGGGGGATCTGGTTGAAATAGACCTGGCCAGTGGTATAATAAAAAACCTGACGCAAAATGTTACTTATAAAACTCAGGCCTTCCCCGAATTCCTGCAGGATTTGGTAGAAAAGGGCGGCCTGATGAATTATATCCAGGAAAAGGAAAACAAAAATGTATAAGATAGCAGTTATCGGCGGAGACGGCACAGGCCCGGAAGTAGTGCGTGAAGGGTTAAAGGTGCTTGATGCGGCCAGCAAGAAATTCAAATTCCAGTACGAAACTAAAGATTTTGATTTCAGCGGCAAAAGGTATTTAGAGACCGGCAAACTGGTCGACGATACAGATGTTGAAGAGCTGAAGAAATACTCCGCGATCTACCTGGGTGCTGTAGGCGACCCGGATGTAAAACCGGGCATCATCGAAACCGGAGTTTTACTTAAATTAAGGTTCGCTTTGGACCAGTATATCAATTTAAGGCCGGTTAGACTTTATAATTCTGATTTTTGCCCGTTAAAGGATAAAAGACCGGAAGATGTAGATTTTGTGGTTGTGCGCGAGAACTCCGAAGGCATTTATAAAGGTATGGGCGAATTTAAAGATAAAGGGACTAAAGATGAAGTCGCGCTGCAGATCTCCTATAATACCCGTAAAGGGGTGGAGCGCTGTATCCGTTATGCCTTTGATTATACCCGCAAGCGCAATAAAAGAAAAAAACTCACTCTTTGCGGTAAGACCAATGTGCTGACCTACGCCTGGAACCTCTGGGAGAGGGTTTTTTACGAGGTGGCCAA
>JAQUMI010000044.1 GCA_028718225.1 Candidatus Omnitrophota bacterium
AAATCGGCAACTTAAAATTAAAATCTAACCTTATTCTTGCTCCAATGGCCGGCGTAAGCGACCTGCCCTTCCGCATGCTTAACCGTAAATTCGGAGCGGAGCTCGCTTTTGTGGAGATGATAAATTGTCGCTCAATAAGCTATAAAAGTAAAAGGACGCAAGGAATGCTCAGCTCGCATCCTAAGGACAAACCTTTAGGCGTACAATTATTAGGTTGTGAAGAACAATTCATCCTTAAGGCTTTGGATGTGCTTAAAGGTTATAAATTTGATCTTCTTGATTTTAACGCCGCCTGTCCGGCCAAAAAAGTTGTCCGACGCAAGGAAGGCGCAGGCCTCCTTAAGGAGCCGAAGAAGCTAAGAAAATTACTTGAACTGGTAGTTAAAAATTCCGCGGCGCCGGTAACAGTAAAAATCCGCACGGGTTGGGATAAGGATTGTATTAACGCCAGGGAAATCGCGCTTTATGCGCAGGATGCCGGGGCAGCCGGAATATTTATCCACGGGAGGACTAAGGTCCAGGGGTATAGCGGAGGAGTAAATTATGCCGCGATCCGGGAAGTGAAAAAGGCCTTAGATATCCCGGTAATTGCCAGCGGAGACATACTCTCGGCGCAATTAGCTAAAAAGATGCTTAATGAGACAAACTGCGACGGCCTGATTATTGCCCGCGGCTCATTTGGAAACCCCTGGATATTCCAAGAAATAAAGGAATTCCTAAAGACGGGTAAGTTGGCCTTAAGGCCCGATAAAGATGAAATCGCTAAAGTTATGTCAGGACATTTAGATGCTTCAATAGATTTTTACGGGGAACGGAATGGAGTAGTCATATTCCGCAAGTTTTTCGGCTGGTATACCCGCGGCTTCCGCAAGATTCGCCCTTTAAGAGAGAAAGTTTCCCGAGCCAGGACCAAAGAGGAGATGCAGAAGATAATCAGCCGGTCGGCTCCTGCTGTGGTAGTATCTTTACCCGCATCCCTGTAAATAAACTACCCGTCTTAGTCTATTCTAATAAGATAGCTTCAATAAAATACTATTGACAGTAGGCTTTAAATATGTTAAGTTAGATTACAGGTAATACTTTTCATACTAGTCATACATGTAATATTTGTAGGAACCCAATCAAAAAAGGGGGTAGGAGATGAGTAGCTTAAAAAGGTTTTACGGCAAGGTCCCTGTAGGGACGAAGGGACAGATTGTTATTCCGGCAGAAGCAAGAAAAGCAATGGATATTAAGCCGGGAGATAATGTGATTATTATTTCCGGCCCGCCTCATTATGAAAGGATATTAAGCCTTGTTCCTGAAAACGAATTTAACAAATTTTTAAAATTCTTTGAAGAGCATGTAGCCGATTTGAAGGAGGCTGTTCTTAAGTAATAAAATAACCGGTAATTACGGAGAGAAAATGCAAAGTAAATTGAAACCTGTTGTGCTATGCCTGGGTATTCCACTTATTCTATTGACGGCGGTTGGTTGTGTAAAAAAAAGCAAGCCGCTCCCGCAAACCCCTGAGGTTTCCGTGGTTTTTGTCCGTCCTGAGCGCGTAGTTATAACTACCGAATTGCCCGGCCGCACAGCTGCTTTTCTTATTGCTGAAATCCGGCCTCAGGTAAACGGCCTTATCCAGAAACGTTTGTTCACTGAAGGTTCTGAAGTCAAGGCCGGCCAGGTACTTTATCAGATTGACCCTGCTCCGTATCAAGCAGCATACGATAAAGCCAGGGCTAATCTGCCGGCTCTTAAACTAAGGGTTGACCGTTACAAGGAAGCGCTGGTTGAAAAAGCAGTCAGCCAGCAGGAATTTGACGATGCGGATGCCGCCTTAAAACAGGCCCAGGCAGAATTAGAAACTGCCCAGATAAATCTTAATTACACGCAGGTCACTTCGCCAATTACCGGCCGCATCGGGACCTCCAGCATAAGTGACGGCGATATTGTGACGGCATATCAACCTACAGCTTTGGCGACTGTCCAGCAGCTGGACCCTATTTATGTGGATATTCCCCAATCTACTACCGAATTATTGCGTCTGCGGCGCAGCCTGGAGGATGGCCGCCTTAATTCCGATAATACTAATCAAAACAAGGTGAAGCTTATTTTGGATGATGGCTCGGCGTATCCTTTGGAAGGGGAGCTTCAATTCCAGGATGTTACGGTGGATCCGACAACCGGTTCGGTTATCCTGCGGGTAATTTTTCCAAACCCTAGAGGTGTTCTCTTACCGGGTATGTTTGTCCGGACAGTTATTATTGAAGGTGTTAATGAGCAGGCTATTCTTGTTCCACAGCAGGGAGTTTCCCGCAACCCGCAAGGGGAAGCTACTACTTTGATCGTGGACGCTGATAATAAAGTTCAACAGCGGATGCTTACGCTTGAGCGGGCTATCGGCGATAAGTGGCTCATTTCTTCAGGCCTTAGCCTCGGCGACAGGGTAATTGTCGAAGGTATTCAAAGAGTCAGGCCTGGAACTTCAGTAAAGGTTGTTTCGTTTAACAGCGCTACGAATTAAACGGAGAGTTTATGTTATCAAAATTCTTTCTTGAGCGTCCGGTCTTCGCCTGGGTAATTGCCATTATGATAATGGTGCTGGGAGGCCTGGCAATTTACACTCTGCCTATCGCCCAGTATCCTCCGCTTGCCCCGCCATCCATCCGGATTGGCTCTCTTTATACCGGAGCTTCGGCGGAGACCGTGGAGAACAGCGTAACGCAGATTATCGAACAGCAAATGACCGGCCTGGACAAAATGTTGTATATGTCCAGCAGCAGCGATTCTTCAGGCAGCTCTACTATTGAGTTGACTTTTGCTCCGGGAACTGACCCGGATATTGCCTGGACCAAGGTGCAGAATAAGCTGCAATTGGCCATGGCCCGGCTTCCCGATATAGTGCAGCGTAGGGGAGTTTCAGTTCGTAAATCGACAAAAAACTATTTATTGGTCGTAGGGTTAGTTTCCGAAGACGGCAGTATGAGCGATGTTGATTTGCGTGACTATTTACTTAGTGTTGTCCAGCCGGTATTGGCGCGTGTGCCGGGGGTAGGCGAAGCTGAGGGGATTGGCGGCGAATACGCTATGCGCATCTGGTTCGACCCCAAAAAGCTGACCAACTATGGATTGACAGTAGAAGATGTCACTAAGGCGTTGCAGGATTATAACGTCGAGGTTTCCGGCGGGCAGTTTGGCGGAACTCCGGCAATAGAAGGCCAGCGTTTGAACGCCTCCATCATCGTGCAGACTCTGCTTAAAACCCCTGAAGAATTTTCTAATATTCCTATTCGTATCAATCCGGATGGCTCAATTATCCGCATTAAAGACGTTGCGCGCACCGAACTAGGAAGCGACCTTGTTGATACGAAAGTTTTCTTTAACCAGAGACAGCCGGCATCCGGCATCACTATACGCCAGGAGCCTGGCGCTAACGCCTTGAAAACAGCTGACGCGATCAAAGCAAAGATGACGGAGTTAAGCCGTTATTTTCCTAAAGGCGTAAAGGTTATTTACCCTTATGATACTACTCCTTTTACCCGGGTAGCCATTAAAGAGGTGGCTAAGACACTGGTCGTGGCAATTTTTTTGGTTTTTCTGGTAATGTATTTATTCATGGGTAACATGCGGGCAACGTTGATTCCGACGATCGCCGTGCCGGTAGTATTATTGGGGACTTTCGCAGTGCTGGGGTTATGCGGGTATTCGATTAATATGTTAACTATGTTTGCTATGGTCTTGGCTATAGGCCTATTGGTGGATGACGCTATTGTTGTCGTGGAAAATGTAGAGCGGCTTATGAGCGATGAGGGGCTGTTGCCGCGGGAAGCTGCAGCTAAGTCCATGGAACAAATTACTCCTGCGTTAATTGGTATAGGCCTGGTGCTTTCGGCGGTCTTCGGGCCAATGGCCTTTTTTACCGGCTCCACGGGTGTTATTTACCGCCAGTTCTCTGTAACGGTTATAGCCGCTATGCTTCTTTCGGTATTAGTAGCTTTGATTTTAACACCGGTGCTTTGCGCTACGTTTCTGAAACCGGTACCCAAGGGACATGAGCCTGCGGAGAGCGGAGTGGGGTTACTGCGGCCTTTCTTCCGCTGGTTTGACCGGGTTTTCTTTAAGATTCGCGATCAATATGTGAAGTTGGTCGGGCATTCATTTAACCAAAGCGCGCGCTACATCCTATTCTATTTCTTAATCGTAGCGGCGATGTTGTTTGTTTTTTTGCGGATGCCCACGGGTTATCTGCCGGATGAAGACCAGGGGCTTTTGGCTATTATGGCTACATTGCCTTCGGGCTCAACACTTGAACAAAGCGAAGCGGTAATGGAAAAGGTCCGGGATTATTTTATGACTAACGAAAAAGATGCGGTTGAGTCGGTTATGACGGTTTCCGGACAGAATCAATCCGGTCGTGGCCAGAATATCGGTATGGCTTTTGTTAAGCTTAAGGATTGGGATTTGCGTAAGAAGGCGCATTTTAAGGCAGACGCTATTTCTGACCGGGCGATGAAGGAATTTGCTCCGTATAAGGAAGCATTAGTCTACGCTTTTTCACCGCCATCAATTATCGAGTTAGGTAATGCCAAGGGTATCGATTTTCAGTTACAGGATCGCGGGGGTGCCGGCCATTTGAAACTTATGGAGGCCCGGAATAAACTTATTGAGCTGGCAGGAAAGGATCCGCGTTTGGTTCGCGTGCGGGCCAACGGACTAGAGGATGTTTCCCAATATAAGATCAATTTGGATTGGGAGAAGGCCGGTAGCTTAGGTGTTTCCATTGCTTCTATCCAGGATACAATTTCCACTACTTTCGGCTCTAGCTACGTCAATGATTTTATTAAAGACGGTAGAATCAAACACGTGGATATTCAGGCCGATACCCCGTATCGTATGTTGCCCGAAGATCTGAAAAATCTTTATGTGCGTAATGCTCGAGGTAAGATGGTGCCTTATGCCTCTTTTGCCTCCGGCCACTGGATATTCGGCTCTCCCAAGTTGGAGCGTTATAATGCTTTTCCGTCGGTAAATATCTGGGGCGAGCCGGCAAAGGGTAAGAGTTCTGGTGAGGCGATGAACGCCATGGAAGAACTTGCTTCGAAATTACCCAACGAGTTTGGTTTTGATTGGACCGGGCTTTCTTACCAAGAGCGGCAAAGCGGGGCTCAGACCGGGCCGCTTTATGCTTTTTCCATTTTGATTATTTTCTTATGCGTGGCAGCTTTATATGAAAGCTGGAGTATACCTATTGTTAATCTATTGATGTTGCCGCTGGGAGTTTTTGGAGCGACGCTGGCGACTTCTTTGCGTGGTATGCCTAATGACGTTTATTTCCAGATTGGATTTCTTACTACCTTGGGGCTATCCACCAAAAACGCTATCCTGATTATTCAATTTGCGCAACAGCGCCTGCAACATGGAGAAAAACTGATTGAGGCAACTTTAGGGGCGGCGAGAACCCGCTTCCGGCCGGTTATCATGACCTCTATGGCTTTCTTTTTCGGCGTCTTACCATTGGCAATATCTACCGGCGCCGGCGCCGGCGCCCAGAATGCCATTGGAACGGCGGTTGTCGGAGGGATGCTTTCTGCAACATTTATTGATCTTATTTTTATCCCGCTATTTTTTATTCTTGTAACCCGCTTTTTTGGGCGTAAGAAACAGCAACAGATGCAGCCCACAGTTGTTGATTCGGATATTTCGAATTTAAGGAAGAAGCCTTAATATGAAACGAATACTCGTTTTAATTTTAGGAACGGTTATTTGTCTGAGTGGTTGCACTATAGCTCCGAAATACAATCGGCCAGGATCTCCGATCCCTGGCAGTTGGCCTAGTGGAGTTGCCTATCCGCAGAAACAACCCGCGGCCAATGTCTTGGATGTCACGCAATTAAAATGGCAGGATTTTTTTACTGATCCAAAACTGCAGCGGATTATCCAGACATCTCTTGAGAATAACCGGGACTTGCGGTTGGCTGCCTTGAATATGGAAAAAGCGCGGGCTTTGTACGGCGTTCAACAGGCTGAAATGCTTCCGGTTCTCGATGCAAATGGGGGCCTGGCCAAACAGCGTTATTCTTCTGATTTTATAGCTGCAGGGAATCCG
>JAQUMI010000045.1 GCA_028718225.1 Candidatus Omnitrophota bacterium
ACGCCGAAGGGTGCTCTGCGTCTGTGGCTAAGGTGTTAGAGCAAGAAGACCAGGAACGGCTGGCGGTCGGCCAGGCCTACGGGTTAAAGCTTATGTCGTTTGTAGAGATCATCAATAGTTTTTACAGTTTGAATGTGCAAAGCATACGTGATTTTACCGAGAATACCCCGGTGCATAACCGCATGCCCAATGATTCTCCAAAGAGCCCTAAAGAAAGATATATCAGCGAAGACTGCCCCTGCGGCCTGGTCCCGGTGTATGAATTCGGTAAGGCTGCCGGAGTAGCCTGCCCCACTATGGAAGCGATCATCAGGATAGATAATATTTATAATGACATAGATTATTTTAAGACGGGAGTAACGCTGGAAAAGCTCGGGCTTAGCGGTAAGAGCAAGGAAGAGATATTAGCTCTTATCGATGCTGATGACCCTGGCGTATATTTTACTTAATTATGGATGAAATCAGAATTCTGACTCCTAACGGCTCAATCGGAAGCGGCTTTCCCGAAGAATTATTTGCGGAAGGGATGAAACGCAATCCCCAGGCTATCGCGGTAGATGCGGGCTCAACTGATCCCGGCCCGTATTTTCTGGGCAAGGGGCTGTCGATTTCCAATAAAAGGATGATCAAAAGGGACCTGGAGATATTATTGCTGGCCCGGGATAAAAATAATATCCCTTTATTGGTGGGTTCGGCCTGCGGGCCCGGCACCAGGTCTACTCTTGAGTGGACTGTTAATATTGTAAAAGAAATTGCCAGAGAAAAAAACCTGCATTTCAAATTAGCCACGATTCCCGGGGACATCAGTAAAGAGTTTTTAAAAAATGCGCTTAAGCAGGGCAAGGTGCGCACTTTTGAGTCTGCTCAGGCCTTGACCGCAGAAGAAGTAGACAGGGCCGCTAATATCGTAGCCCAGATGGGAGTTGAGCCTTTTATCGAAGCGCTCAAATCCAAGCCGGATGTGATTATTGCAGGAAGAGCCTATGATCCGGCGATGATGGCGGCGCTTCCGATCATGCATGGTTTTGATGAGGCCTTGGCTGAACATATGGGGAAAATCCTGGAGTGCGGTTCTATGGCGGCAGAGCCTTCGAGCGGCTTTGAGCCGATTTTAGGGACAATCAGAAAAGGGTATTTTTTAGTGGAGCCGATGAACCCAAAAAGCAGATGTACTCCTAAATCCGTAGCTGACCATTCTCTTTACGAAGAGCGTAATCCGGTTAAAGCCGGGCTCCCCGGAGGGACTCTGGATTTAAGCCGGACAATATTCGAGCAGACCGGCCGGATGACCAGGGTGAGCGGGACTAAATTCGTCAAAGATGCATATACGCTAAAGGTTGAAGGCGCAGCTAAGGTAGGGTACCGCACGGTTTTTATTGCCGGAGTCAGGGACCCGATTATGATCAGCCAGATAGATTATTTAATTGCTGAAGTGACGAAAAACACTAAAGCTTTTTTCCGAAACGCGGCGGAAGATTTCCGGATTTTATTCCACATCTATGGTAAAGACGGGGTCCTGGGAAAAGCCGAATGCTTAAAAGATGCCCGGCCTTTTGAACTGGGGCTTATCGGCGAGGTGGTGGCTAAGACCCAGGAGCTGGCCAGCACGATTTGCGGATACCTTTCGCATTTAAGCATGCATCTTGATTATCCGGGATGCAAAGCCACCGCCGGAAACCTAGCCATGCTTTATTCACCGGAAAATATTGACGCGGGAGAAGTTTTTGAGTTTAACATCTATCATCTGGTAGAAGTGGAGAGCCCGATTGCATTGTTCCCCATAAGCTTTGAGGAGATATAATGGCTAAAGCGGTCAATATTGCCGATATTGCCACGATCATCCGGAGTAAAAACGCCAAGCCTTTCTTGTTTACCCTGGATATCTTCTTCGATAATTTAGAGCACTATGAAAAAGCGGTAAAGTCCGGGGTTATAAATAAGAAATTGATCGCCGGGATGTACCAACTGGAAAATGAAGAGAAGGTTGAAATTTATAATTTTGCCCAAGCCTGGGCGATTAAAATCACTATTCCCAGAGCAGTGGCTTCGGGCGGGATAGGAGATACGGATATCTACGGCGCCCAGCAGCACGCCCCTTTGTATTCCCTAAAAATTCCCATTTAAGCAGCTTTTTATTTATAAGCAATGAAGGCGTTGCAATAGTTTTCAAGCGGTATATAATTATAAAAGGGTAGAGTATGCTTAATGGATCCCAAAAAAGATTCAGGTTGAGGATTATTATTCCGGCTTATCCGGCGTTTAATATCTATTCTTATATCGCTCATAAGACTACGGCTTTGGGCCCGGTATGTGTTGCCAGCGCTGCGAATGAAATGGAAGGATGGGATGTGGAAGTTATTGATGAGAATAACCTGCGCCGATATGGGCCCAGGAACGATTTGTTCGGGGCCGACCATGAATTTTTACACAGACAGAGGCCCGCAGACGTAGTGGGATTTTATGGCGGCCTGACAAGCACCATACCCCGGGTTTACGAACTGGCCCGTTTTTATAAAGATAAAGGGGTTATAACTATTGCCGGGGGCCAGCATTTTGTTGAAGATAATATAGCCGAGGCCTTAAGTTCCTGCGTTGATTATGTAGTTCTCGGTGAAGGAGAAGAGACTATTAGGGAGCTGCTGCGAGCTATAGAAGAGAAACGAGATACAAGCGGGATCCAAGGCATTGCCTATTTAAACAATGGAGAAGTTATTTATACTCCCAAAAGAGCGCCCATAGCTGATTTTAACAAGTTGCCGTTGGCGAATTTTTCCTTAGTGCGTTATGCTAAGATTAAAATTTATCCTGTCGAGAGGATACGCGGCTGTGGCATGGATTGCGAGTTTTGCACCGTTAAAGGAAAGCCTCGCTTTGCCCCGCCCGAAAGGCTTCTTGAGCAGATCAGCTTTCTTCTGGAAACACAAGATGCCCGGCATTTTTTTGTTGTTGATGATCTTTTCGGGCAGCAGCGAGAGGAGACTATCCGGTTTTGTAATATGCTAAGAGACTATCAGAAAAGTATAGGCAGAAGGCTGGATACAACCGTCCAGATACGCCTGGATAAAGCTAAAGACCCTGAACTTCTCTCTGCCATGCGCCAGGCAGGCATTAACACGGTAGCTATAGGTTTTGAATCGCCTATTGACGAAGAGCTAAAGGCCATGAATAAGCACATCAAGTCCGAGGATATGGTAGCTTTCACAAAGATATTTCATAAATTCGGATTCCTGATCCATGGCATGTTTATTTTTGGTTATCCATTGAAAGAAGATCTTCATTTCAAGATGTCGGCAAAGGAACGCGTGAAGCGTTTCAGGAGATTTATTAGAAAGACTAAAATTGATACTATCCAGGTTTTATTGGCCGGCCCACTGCCCGGAACAGAATTGCGGCATAGGCTTGCAGCGCAAAACAGGATTTACCCGCTTCAAGATATAGGCTGGGAGTATTATGATGGCAACTTCCCTTTGTTTGAGCCCGGTGAGCCCATGACTGCCGAAGAAATGCAGGATTCTGTCAGGAAGATTATGGGGAAGTTTTATCAGTTGAAGTCTATGTTTATGTTAGGGCTACATATTGTTTCTTTTCCTGCCCTAGTTTTCTTTTTACATAATATCAGATTAGGGTGGAGAAAATGGTATAGGCCCTGGCGTAATGACCTGGTCCGTTTCGGCGGATGGATTATTATGAAGCATTGGGCTTCGCAGTTTAAAAAAGATGCGTTTCTTGAAAGATTGCAGAAGGCCAAAGAGTGCCTGAAAGTTAAATAAAGAGGTGGGGAGTCCTTAGAGGAATTTTTTATAAACCGAGAGTATGTCCTGGGTGATCCTTTCTTTGGAATATTGCGATTCGACCATTTGCCTTCCGGTATAGCCCAGCCGATTCCTTAATTTTTTATCACCTAAGAGGTTGTTAATTTTTGCCGCTAAAAGTTCGAAGTCTCTTACGGGAATGACATACCCGTTTATCCCATCATTGATAACTTCAGGCATTCCCCCGGAGTTGGTGACAATCATCGGTTTGGCGGTGGCCATGGCCTCGAGCATAGTCAAGCCGAAAGGCTCGCCGCTAGAAGAAGGATAGATACATATATCGCTTACCGCATAAAGCCCGTTCATCTCCTCCAGGGAGTAAGCGTCAATAAGGCAGTTTTTTTCCAGTTTAAAGTGTTTTATCAGGTTTACCAAGTATGCGATATCTTTTTGCTGGGTTTCGCCCCAATCAATAATATTTTTTGATCCCGCCAGCACCAGCATAATATCGGGATATTTTTGTTTTACCAGATTTATCGCTTTAATGCTGGTATCGCACCCTTTGGCCAAGCCGATCCTCGCAGGGTGGAAGACTATTCTTTTATTCTTCAGCTGGGGATATTTTTTGAGTATTTTTTGGGTATCTGCCTTGGGATGGAATTCATTTTGATCAATCCCGTGATGTATCGCAGTAATTTTTCTATCATCTATACCGATGCCGATAATCTCTTTTTTTATAAAGTGGCTGACAGCAATTATATGGGTCCAGTCTATTTTATGGGTAAGCTCTAAGAAGAGAAGGTCATCCCAGACATTATGGGCGGTGAGGATTAAAGGAATATTTTTTTGTTTGGCCAGATTAGCAATAGTTTCGGCATGGACCTTGCTAAAGTAATGCATGTTATGGGTATGGATTATGTCGGCGCGGCTCTTTTTTAAAAAAGAAGAAAAAACGTTATGCAATTCTTCTTCCAGGCTTTCTAATCCTCTTTTGTAAAGCCAGTTGAGGTCCATAACCGGGATGCGGTATATATCGATGCCTTTATAGCTATATCTGGTTTTTGTGCCTTCTGCCGTCCCGGTAAGCAAGCTCACCCGGTGCCCTAATTTGGCCATTTGGGATAAAATTATGACAAGGTGTGTTTCTACTCCCCCGACTATAGGTGGGAAGCCCCAATGCAGATGCGCTATGTTTAATTTATTTTTTTTCATCGTTAATAGTGGTATTCTTTTGCCAAAACAGGCCCAATTCTTTTGAAGGTATACTTTCTACCCGCCTTAATAGAAGTAACTTTATCGAATATTCCTAGCTGCAGCCTTTTCTTTTTAGGAGCAAGTAATTTTACCTCGATCGTATTATTCGTTAATTCTAATTCTAGCATATCGCCTTTCCAGAGTAAAGAGAAAACCATTTTTTTCCAGCTATGCGGCATCCCGGGATTTACACAGAGCCTTTCTTTATCAATGCTTACGCCGGCAAAACCGAAAATTACTGCCTGCCAGGTTCCGCCTAAACTGGCGCCGTGGATACCTTCTTTGGTATTGCCGTAGAGGTTGCTGATATCCATGCGCAAAGAAACGTTAAAAAGGCTATAGGCCCTTTGCAGGTCTGAACAGGCGCAGGCAACGATGGAATGGATAGAAGGGGAGAGCGAAGATTTGTGCAGAGTCCTTGCTATATAGAAATTATAGTTTGCCAATTTTGTCTTCAAAGAGTAGACATCGGATAATAAATACATAAGCATCAGGGTATCGGCCTGCTTTACGACCT
>JAQUMI010000046.1 GCA_028718225.1 Candidatus Omnitrophota bacterium
ATATTTATTCGACCAGCGGTTAAACCAATTCCGGGTAGTATCTTTATATCCAGCCTTACAAACCTTGGTCTTCATAATCAATCTTTCTTATTAGTTAATTACATCCGTGCTGCGCGCAGGCGTTTTGTACGGTTATCTCTTCCAGCTCATTGGCTTTATATTGGTTAATAACATCAGAAGCCGTCTCCCCCGCTGCCCTGAACGCCTTTACGTTCGCTTCATTCAACTTTTGCACTGCGCCTGCGCCCATGCCCCGGCAAACCACCGCATCAATAGATGAGGCGCCCAATACGCCTAGAGGATGGCACATGCCGTGGGAATGATGCGCATTTGTGTTATCTACGATTTTCAAGGTCTCTTTTTCTGTATCGTAAATCGTAAAATACGGCGCGCTTCCGAAGTGGCCGTAAACTCTGGCCCTTAACCCTTCCTTATTTTCTGTCGGAATACATACCCTCATTTTAGCACTCCTTTCCTGGTTATTATACTTTTTTTACTGTTCCACCCTCTATTTTTAATGCCTTGGCGTTCAGCAGAACATCCGCTATTTTTCTGTGGGCTGAATTGATTATGTTGCCGAATGTCTGCCTGGAGATATGCATTTGCTTAGCCGCATCTTCCTGATAAAGGCCGTTAAAATCCGCCAGCCTTATTGCCTCCAGCTCATCCAAAGTAAGCTTCACTTCCTCCAGGCTATCCGCAGGAATACCCCGGGGCTTAAAATAGTTTGTGTCCGGGTTGCATCTTATCCTTCTGCATCTGCAGGGCCTAGGCATATATCCTTTCCTTAGTTATTAGCATATGCTAATAATATACAAGAGCAATTACTGGCTGTCAACAAAAATAATGCGGCAAATAAAAAAGGCTATTGACCGCATCCGATCAATAGCCGCTAAACTCTCCCGCAGATTAAGGGAAACGATATTACTGGGTCCCTTTTCCCAGATGTTATAACTTAGAAATAAGAGATTTGAACTCTTTAATCGATCATTTTTCCGCAATAACAAGCATTTCGAAATCTTCCGGAGTTAACTTGTCTTTTCTTGAATAAACTCCGAGCTTAGCCCCAAAAATCTCTATTTTCTTATATCCAAGCGAATGGAGCAGCCAGGTGATTTCGCTGGGGACATAACATCGCTCATTGCATTCCAATACTTTTTTATTTCCCGCATCATCTTCAAATTCTACACGATTATGCTCGCGGAAAGTCATCAAATCGAAGGATATGCTTTTACAAACCGAACCCCCTTCTTTACCCGCCGACTCATAAAATTCCTTTACCGAATGGAACAGCGGAAACAATCCGTTTAATGCGGTGAATATAAACTTCCCGTTATTTTTCAATGACTTGGTTGCTTCTTTGAGTATTGCAAAATTCATTTCATCCGTTTCCATCAAAGAAAAACCGCCTTCGCAAAGCATAATCGCCAGATCGAAATCGCCTTTGAAGGGAAGGTTTCTTGCATCATGCCTCTGGAAATCGATCTTCACTCCTTGCTCTTTTGCTTTTTCTTTCGCTCTCTTAAGCTGTGATTCGGATAGATCGATTCCCGTTACTTGATACCCTCTTTTTGCCAACTCAATAGCATGGCGGCCGGTACCGCAACCGATATCTAGAATTTTTATTGACTTATTATGGTTTATCTCCTGTTCAATAGAATCACATTCCCCGGATGTTCCATGAACATAAGACTCTTGGTCGTATTTCTGTGCGTAATTCTCAAATAGTAACTCATACCATTGCTTCATTATAGTTTCTCCTTTTGAATAATATTATACCACACCAGAAGCTCGCTCAAAACACCATTTAAAGCCTCTCTAGTTTATGGCTCAGTAGGGGTATCGCTACATAAAAAATCCCCGACGGAGAATATCTGTCAGGGACTTTTTGTAAGTCATTGCATAACAATAGCTCACAGATGATGGAATCCTTACTACTCTGCAATTCAAAAGGATTTTGCGAAATCCCCGGGGTAAAGCCGGTCTCTAAGGAAACATCTTAAATGCCCCGCGCCCTGGGGGGGGCGACACTAAACCCTACTTATTGCGGTTTAGATTTTTTTCAGCAAACTCCCAATTGAGTAATTTATCGATTACCTCCTTCAGATGATCGCTGCGCCGGTTCTGATAATCCAGATAATAGGCGTGCTCCCACACATCAAGGACCAGGATCGCCTTCCTATTCTTTTGAGAAATAGGATTTTGCGCATTCGCGGTTTTGATAATCTTAAGGGTCCCTGCATCTTCGATCAGCCACACCCAACCGCTTCCAAATTGGGCTGTGCCAGCTTCAGAAAATTGCTTCACAAAGTTTTCATAACTGCCGAAGTCAGCCTCGATCTTTTTGCCAATCTCTCCTGAAGGCTTTCCGCCTCCCTTAGGCGAGAGGCTGTTCCAGTAGAAGTTGTGGTTCCAAACCTGCGCTGCATTGTTAAAAATACCTGCCTTCTCGGGCTTACCGGCGGTCTTTTCAATTATCTCTTCAAGCCCAAGGCCGGTAAACTCGGTGCCGGAAATAAGCGCATTCAGTTTATCCACATAACCCCGGTGGTGTTTACCATAGTGGAAACTGATGGTTTTCGCGGAAATAACCGGCTCCAAAGCATCCTCCCCGTAAGGAAGCACCGGTAATACGAAAGAGCCTGATTTAGCCTCTTCCATCGCTAAACTCCTTTCCTGGTTAACTTCGGCTTCGGCTTTAGCAGCCAATACCAATATAGGACAAAACAGGGAACACAAAAATACCATCGTCACTGCCGTACGCATAAACTTAGCCGGGTTAAAGTTTATATTCAAATCCACCATCCAAACCTCCTTAATAAATAAAACTTGTCTCTAATGAAACATCTCTATCCCCGCGCCCTGGGGGGGCGCTCCCACATTGAGCGGGCAATGGCGCTCGCTGGGCCGCTCGCTTCGTGGTAATGCAGTGCGGATCCGGCGGGTCCGCCGCTTTACAACAATAAAAAAATCCAGTGTCGCGGCGTGCGTCCTCGTTTCAGCCAGCTTTTACACCTTAAAAACAAATTTTTTTTAGGAAGAAGCTCGTCCGCTATGCCGCAATCAACACAAAAGAACAAGCGGTGCGTCATGCCCCGCCTCTTGCGGTCAGTGCTTCAAAAACTGCTTGGGCGGGGCGCGGCCCCCACCCCGCGCCCCGCAAGAGCGCTATATTTTCAAAAAACTGCCGCAATTTTTAGGGAGACGATCTATAAAAATATTTGCGGTTAGCTTACTATATTTTTTATAGCATTAAGGGCAGCTTCGTAATTAGGAGGCGTACCTATTTCTTTGACGTACTCCACATATCTGATAGTATCATCTTTATCAATTAGAAATATCGACCTGGCTAACAACCTCAGCTCTTTAATTAAAACTCCGTACTTGACACCGAAATCGGCGTCTCTATGGTCAGAAAGAGTTTTTATTTTGTTTATATTGAATTCCTGGCAAAACCTTTTTTGCGCAAAAGGCAAGTCCATACTTATAAATATTATAACCACGTCTTTTGATATTTTGGAGGCTTCGTCATTAAAACGTTTAATCTGTAAATCGCAAATAGGGGTATCTAATGACGGGACAGAGGCAATAAGTTTAATTTTCCCCTTAAAATCACCGAGTGTTTTCTCTGCCAGGTCATGCGCAAGCACCTTGAAATCACTGGCCTTCTGGTCAACCTTGACCTCATCTCCTATCAAAATCACCGGCTTACCTTTAAGCATAACAGCGTCTTTTCTCTCCATAAAAATCTCCTTTATTTTAAAAAATCAAAATATAAAGCGACAATAAGCGCAACCGCCGAAGAGACAAATATTAAAAAATAATTAATCCTGTCTTTATTAGAACTCAGAGAACAAAGTATAGAGCCTATAAGCCGACGGTCATCTTCTGCTATTTTATCGCCCTGTGAAATTTTATCCATAAGGCCTCTTTTGACGATAAGCTTATAGCGTGCCCTTTCTATCCTGAATTTATATACGAAGAAGATAAAGAATCCGGCTACGCCGACGTACCAGGCAATCTGTCCGTAAATAGGTTTTACGTGTATCAAAACGGTAACCACACGTAAGGCTATCGTAGCTATCATCCCTACAATGAAAAATATCCACGAATTAAAAGAATCCCTGCAGTTCTTATTTTCGCTACAATCCAGGCATCTCTTATTCATTGTCCCATAGCGCAGGTCCCGCCGCCGATTTTCGTTTTGTATAATTTTTTATTGTAAGGCAGTTTCATCAGCAGCATACCCATAAGACAGTTATCGGTCAAACCGGCAAAGATAAGTCCGCAGCTGACAAATACCGGGATAAAAATAAATGCCCAATGCACAATCCACGACAGAATTATCCCCAATAATACCAGGATCCCGGCAATAAGCCGAACCTGACGCTCCAATGATATCCCGCCTTCGCCTTTGATAACCGGCAATCCTTCTTTCTGCCAGCGGGTCATGCCGCCTTGCATTACCTTAACTCCGTGGATGCCTGATTGTATTAACATATCCGCTGCCATAGGAGAGCGATTGCCGGTGCGGCAAAGGACAATATAGCTTTGTATAGATTGGCTCAGGTCGTTGATTTTAGCAGGAAACATATCTATGGGAATATTAATTGAATTTTTAATATGCACCTCACTGAATTCTAAGGCAGAACGCACATCCAGTAATTTGGCCTGAGGATCTTTCTCTATAATTACCAGGGCATCCCTGGGCGCAATCATCTCTAATGCCGCGGCTTCGCCTTTCTGGTTTACGCGGATGATATTGTCTATATTAAAAGGCTTAGGGATAACCTTTGAACGCATGTTTTTAACAAATGTCTCTTTATCCGCTTCTTTTAAAAAAGGATTTTCTCCTTTCTCTTTAGCTAATGTGGACGAACGTTTTTCGTTGTAGTCATGGCCGGGGAAAATTACCGTCTCTCTCGGAAGGGCTTTAAGCTTTTGTAATGTATCAAACATGGATTCGGGAGAACCATTCTGAAAATCCGTACGGCCGACACTACCGATTAAGAGGACATCTGCGGAAAATAATTTATTTTCACCGTATAAACTAATGGCATCATCTGTATGGCCGGGAGTATATATGACTTTAAAGCTACTGGAGCCTATAGCGACTTGCTCATTATCCTTTAAGCGCCTATCCGCAACGCTAGAAGTTGCTTTTTCATGCATCAATACCTGCGCACCGAATTTCTTCTTTAATACAGATGCTAAAGAAAAATGGTCGGCATGCGTGTGCGTGTCTATGATAAACTTCAGCATAAGTCTATTTTTCTTTAAATATTCACTGTATTCATCCAACAGACTGATATGCGGATCAATAACCAATGCTTCTCCTTTTGAACTTAAGATATACGAGTAGCAACTACCAGCAATGAATTGTTTAAACATGCTCTCTCTCCTTTTAAGAAAATTCTCCCATGAAACTCAAAGAGAACTATTTGTAAAACCTCACACTCCCCTTGGCTAAAGCTCTGTCTCTAATACCCGGGTAAAGCCCTGAAACA
>JAQUMI010000047.1 GCA_028718225.1 Candidatus Omnitrophota bacterium
GAGTATGCCGTTACTGGCGAAGATATTGTAGCCGTCGCGGTAGTTTTTAACCATCCAGTACGCGTAAACCTTGGCGCAGGCGTAAGGGCTTTGGGGTTGAAACGGCGTATTTTCCGACTGCGGCGGTCTTGCTGCGCCGAGCATCTCACTGCTGGAAGCCTGGTAAAATTTAACCTCCTGCTTACTTCTGCGGATCGCTTCCAGAATACGGACAGTACCCAGCGCTGTGACATTACCGGTATATTCAGGGATATCAAAGCTTACCCGGACGTGGCTCTGGGCAGCCAGATGGTATACTTCATCGGGCCTTATATTAAAAATAATATTATTGATTTGTTCAGCATCCGAGATATCCCCGTAATGCAGGAATAACCTGGCCTTGGGATTATGCGGGTCAATATAAATATGGTTGACCCTTCCGGTATTAAAAGTGCTGGCCCGGCGGATTATACCGTGGACCTCGTAGCCTTTTGAAAGTAAGAATTCGGCCAGATAAGAACCATCTTGTCCAGTTACCCCTGTAATCAAAGCTCTTCTCATTTGCCCAGCTCCTTTACTTAAAAATTATCTTAATATTATACTACTCTGGCAAGCAAAATAAAGGAATTTTTTACTCAGAAAGGGATACTCACTCCTGCTTCTATGCCGGCTCATCCTGGCTGGATTTTAGCCTTATAAAGGCTTTGGCGTCAAGATGTTCCAAGAATTTACGCGTCATAGTCAAAGTCATGCCTAAAGGCTTACCTGCCTCATCTTTTAGCGCAAAAATAACCTTATTGCGGCCAAGGGTTACCATTGCATTAAAGACAATAGCTTTAACCCTGTTTTGGCCATAGCTCATCTGGAAAACCAACCCTAAATTACGGCCAAATTTCCATTCACCGTAAAGGACAAGGGCCTGTCTGGGGTTAAGGCGGTTTTTACGCGTGCCTATGCCGATACGATAACGGATCTCTCCTTTTTTAGGGTAAAGCGTAGGCGATTCAAGCTGGACCTTGAATTCAAAACGCGAAGTTGAGCTTCCTTCCAGGACGTAAACAAGCTTGTTAGCTGAAGATATATCCCAGTAGCCCTTAAAAGTTAATACGTCCGGCCCCTGGCCGCACTGATATTCGATCTGCTGGTTCTTGTTTATTTTCCAGGCACCTTTAAGGGTATAAGTTTGAGGCGGGCCTTTACGCAAAGCAACATTAAACACAAGCTCATTCTGGCTGTTGGCGCGCCAGGTACCCCGAAGCCTAAGCACGCGCAGGCGCTGGCGCCGGGTTTTGGATAGGGTTTGGATAGTTTCAACGGTAAGCGAGTCGGATTCAGCGCAAATAAAACGTTTACGGATGTTAGTGCTGAGATTCATAAATATCTTTAATTGTATCCTCTATGCCAAATTTATACTGCCACTCGGGATAATGCGATTTGAATTTAGAAACATCGCTGATCCACCAAAGGTGATCGCCGATGCGGTTCCTGTCCAGGTATTCAAAGTTGATTTTCCTGCCGCTTATTTTTTCGCAGAGCTCAATTGCCTCTAGGACAGAGATATTAGCGTGCCTGCTGCCGCCGACGTTATAGACTTCGCCGCAGCGGGGGGCTTTAAAAAAATGATAAAACGCATTTGCTAAATCATAGGAATGGATATTATCGCGCACCTGTTTTCCTTTATAGCCATAAATAGTATATTTACTTCCGGCTAAAGAGCATTTCACCAGGTAAGATAGAAATCCGTGCAACTCGACTCCGGAGTGCAAGGGGCCGCTCAGGCATCCAGCGCGGAAAATTCCGGTTTTTAAGCCGAAATAACGGCCGTATTCCTGGGCCATTATGTCCGCGGCTAATTTTGAAGCGCCAAAAACCGAATGCAGGCAATTATCTATGCTCATTGACTCATCAATGCCTTTATAATATTGATGTTCCTGAGGCAATTCGTATCTTTTTTCAAGTTCAATAAAAGGAAGGAGATTCGGCTTGTCGCCGTAAACTTTATTGGTAGAGCTAAAAATAAAAACCGCCTTGGGGCAGTATTTGCGGAAAGCCTCGAGTAAAATCAAGGTTCCGGAAGCATTTATTCCAAAATCTGTTACCGGGCTTTTAGCTGCCCAGTCATGGGAAGGTTGGGCCGCGGAATGGACAATTAACCTAATACCTGAAGCATATTTCTTGAAAATCCCATTGACCTTACTTACGTTACGGATATCTGCGGAATAATGCCTGTAGTTTTTATGCTTCTTCTGGAGGCGTTTTCGATTCCAGGCGACTGAACCGCCCTGGCCAAAGAAGGACTTACGCATATTATTGTCAATCCCGACGGTATCAAAGCCTTTCTCGGCAAAGAAATTTACTGTTTCAGAACCAACCAGGCCACAGGAACCGGTGATTAAGGCTATCGACATCTGCCCTCCTTACTTAGCAGTAAACTTGCGGTATTTAAAATATAGGAATAAAACTATTGCCAGGGTTATGAAAGTTACGAAATTGGCAGTTATTATGATCGCGTCCTTAAGGTAAATGCCGTAAATTATCCAGAGAAAAACGCCGGTAGAGAGTTGAAACAGGGTAATGGGGCTGACGTCTTTAACGGACTTGGTCCGCAAAGACCTGGCTATCTGCGGAACAAAGGAAAACGTCGTTAGGATAGCTGCGCTTACGCCGATTATTACCCAGAACATAATATTACCTTGAGAAATCTGCGGGAACCGGCTTTGAGGATACCGGATGTTTTCGGGATAAAATCTTCCTTTTCTATTTTTTGGTCAGCAAAGGTCACCGCGCCCTGCTTAACTAACCGGCGGGCCTCGTTACCGCTTGCCGCTAATTTGCCTTCGGTAAGGATAATCAGGATATTCTTTTTGCCGTCGGTTTTATATTCCGGCAGATCCTGGGGGATTTCCTTCTGGGAGAAGACCCGCTCGAACTCCCGGGCTTCTTTTTCAGCAGCAGCTTTTGAATGGTATTGCGCGATTATGCTCTTGGCCAAATCGATCTTGGCCTCCTTAGGATGCATCTTCTTAATTTCGTCCAAATTTTGGTCGGTCAATAATTCGTAGTATTTAAGCATTAGCTCGTCGGAGATAGACATAATTTTCCCGAATATATCCTTAGCCGGTTCATTTATGCCGATGTAGTTACCCGAGGACTTGCTCATCTTCTGCGCGCCGTCAGTGCCCACCAAAAGCGGCATAGTGATAATTACCTGCTGGGGTTGGCTAAAATCTTTCTGAAAATCGCGGCCGACTAGAAGATTGAATATCTGGTCTGTCCCGCCCAGCTCTATGTCTGCTTCCAGAACAACCGAATCATACCCCTGCATCAAAGGATACATAAACTCCAAGATTGAGATATTCTCGCCATTGGCATGGCGCTTTTTAAAATCATCACGGCTAAGCATCTGAGAGACTGAAGCGTGGGTAGTCAACCTGAGCATATCTACCACGGACATTTTATCAAACCATTTGCTGTTAAAGACTATTTTAAGTTTGTGGATATCCAGGATTTTGGAAACTTGTTTCTTGTAGGTCTCGGCGTTAAGCGCTACCTCCTGCTTGGTTAATTGCTTTCTGGCCTCGGACCTGCCCGTAGGGTCGCCGATCTGTCCGGTAAAATCACCGATAAGAAAATGGACCTCATGACCGAGGTCCTGGAACTGGCGCATTTTACGCAGGAGCACTGTATGTCCCAGATGTAAATCCGGGGCTGTGGGGTCAAAACCGGCTTTAATCCTAAGTGGCCGATTTTCTCCGAGTTTTTTACGTAACTCATCCTCAGAAATTATCTCCACTGCCCCACGCTTAATAATACTCAACTGCTCGGCAATATTCTTCATAGGGGACCGTTTCCCTTTCATTTCATACAGGGACCGTTTCCTTTTCTCAATAGCAAAACGGTCCCTATTGATTATACCCTTGCGGTTAAGCCGATCTTGGCCTGTTCCACATCTACTTTTATCACCTTCACCTGGATTTTATCTCCGGGTTTCAGGCTGGAAACCGCCTCCTTATCAATCTCGCTGGAATAAACCAATCCTTCCAACTCATCTTCCAGTTTCACAAATACGCCGAAATCCGTAAGGCTGGCTACTTCCGCCTCTAAAACCGTATCCAAAGGATACTTCTCGGCGATCTTCGGCCAGGGGTTATCCTGCATCTGCTTTAACCCTAAAGCAATACGCCTGTTTTGGGCATCCACCGAAAGCACCGCTACATCAATTTTCTGCCCCTTTTTTAAAATGTCCTGCGGGTGGCCGATTCTCTTGGTCCAGGACATATCCGAAACGTGGATCATTCCTTCTAAAGAACTGTCTAACTCCACAAATGCCCCGTAATCAGTGAATCCGCGGACCTTGCCGGAGACTGTAGAGCCCTGCGGGTATTTTGCTTCCGCTTCCAGCCAGGGATTCTGCTCCAGTTGTTTTAAGCTAAGCGATATCCGGCGCGAATCCTTGTCCACGCTGATAATCTGCGTCTCCAGCATATCTCCGACGGCAAACATCTCCCCGGGGTTGTTAATCCGCTTAGTCCAGGATATCTCGGAGACATGGACTAGACCCTCAATACCTTTTTCCAATTCCACGAATACGCCGTAAGGGAGTATGTTGACTACCTTGCCTTTTACTTTTGCGCCGACGCTGAATTTGCTTACGATATCCGCCCAGGGGTCAGGCATTCTTTGTTTTAAGCCCAGGGATATTTTACCAGCTTCCCTGTCCAGGTTCAAAATAACTACTTCGATTTTATCGCTTAAGGCAACTATCTCGGAAGGATGGCTGATCTTGGACCAGGACATATCCGTGATATGCAAAAGCCCGTCAACCCCCCCCAGATCAATAAAAGCGCCAAAGTCGGTGATAGCCTTGACTGTGCCGGTAGCGACACTGCCGATTTTTAATTCCTGCCAGATCCTGTCTTTAGCCACGTCTCTTTCTTTCTGCACTGCTTCCCGCCGGCTTAAAATGATGCTGCGCCGCAGGTTATTCACTTTGACG
>JAQUMI010000048.1 GCA_028718225.1 Candidatus Omnitrophota bacterium
TTAAACTATTTAAGGCGGATTTAAAAGCGCAAGGCAATACCATTATTGTAAAAGGCGCAAAAAAATTGGTTTCTCCCAATGTCCTTTATCTACCCGGAGATATATCTTCAGCGGCATTTTTTATGGTGGCCGCGAGTATCATTCCGGGTTCAAAAATCCTCATAAAGAATGTAGGGCTTAATCCCGGCCGTATCGGTATCCTTAAGGTTTTAAAGAGGATGGGCGCTGCGGTCAAGATACAGAGATCAAATTTAAAGACCAAAGGCAATGAGCCGGTTGGCGATATCCTGGTTAAGAGCAGCTGCCTGCGGGGAATAAAAATAGGAAGCAAGGAAGTTCCTTCTCTGATTGACGAGCTTCCGATCTTAATGGTTGCTGCCTGTTTTGCCAAGGGAGAATCTGTTTTTACCGGAGTAGGCGAACTGCGGGTTAAAGAAACCGACCGCATTAAATCCATGCTGGTTAATTTGATCCAGATGGGAGCTAACATAAGGATAAATAAATCCGGCAGGCAGGAGGATATTATTATTAAAGGAGTTGAGACGCTTTATGGGGCCAGGGTCAGCAGCTTTGGCGACCACCGTACAGCGATGAGCATGGTAATTGCGGGTCTGGTTTCTTGCGGTAAAACCCGCATAGACGATCTATCCTGTATCAATAAATCCTTTCCAGAATTCCTCAAAACCTTAAATAGTCTAAAATAAAGGGGACGGTTCTATTTTTTCTGAATCTTATGCCTGAAAAATAGAACCGTTCTTTAATACTCTCCCGAAAATTCCTGTCCAGAGGGCAGGCAGACTGTGTACCAAGACGCTGAACCGAATGGCGCTTCATTTGCTCCAACAGCGGCTTCTGCACCCGCAGGACAGGAGTCTACCTGCGTAGAGTAGGTTTTATACTCCCACGCCGAGGAAGAGGGATTATTTATAGTTTTTATAGTTTCTCCATCTACAATCGCAGTAATGGGCCAGACACTATTGGCAGGGTAAATACCGTTTACCGCATAATAAGCTAACATTACTTCAGATATAGTGTGTAAGTTGGCAAATATTGTATTTTTCTGAGCTTTCTCTATGTTAGCAAAATAGCGAGGGATGGCGATCAGGGCGAGGATGCCGATTATTACTACGACAATAATCAGTTCAATTAAGGTAAATCCTTTTATTTTTTTCATATAAGTATATTATTTTATATTATCACAAGCTGTGAAAATTACAAAGGGGGGGGGAAGACGCTATTTTATACTTAACTTTTTATTTGACATATAGTTCAATCTCTGTTAAAATCCCTTTTACGTGTTAAAAGCCTGTCTTTAAGAGAGCTAAGGGAGAAAAAATGGGTAAAATTCTGGAAATATTCCAAAAAATCTTTAATTATATATTGGATTTAGCCTCTAACGATATAGGTATTGATTTAGGTACAGCCACCACGCTGGTTTATGTCAAGGGAGAGGGTGTAGTGCTCTGTGAGCCTTCAGTCGTGGCAGTTGAGCGCGGCACGAGCCATGTCCTGGCAGTAGGTGAAGAAGCCAAGCGCATGTTAGGCCGCACGCCCGGAAATATTGTCGCTATAAGGCCGATGAGAGACGGCGTAATTACGAATTTTGAAGTGACCGAAGCCATGCTTAGGCATTTCATTAGAAAAGTCCGGCACCGCCGTTTTCAAATAAGGCCGCGTATCGTCATTGCCATACCTTCAGGGATTACCGAAGTGGAGCGCAGAGCGGTTAAGGAATCAGCAGAGCGGGCAGGAGCAAGAGATGTATTCCTGATTGAAGAGCCGGTCGCCGCAGCTATCGGCGTGGGTTTGCCCATCCAGGAACCCGTAGGCAATATGATTATAGACGTCGGTGGCGGCACCACTGAAATCGCAGTAATTTCGCTGGCGGGAATCGTTTTTTCCAAATCTATCCGTATTGGCGGAGACGAGATGAATGATGCTATTGTTGAATACCTTAAAAAAACTTATAATTTAATGGTCGGAGAACGCACTTCCGAAGATATAAAAATAAAGATCGGTTCAGCTTACCCCTTAGAAGAAGAAATGAGTTTAGAGGTCAAGGGCCGGGATTTGATTGCCGGTTTACCCAAGACAGTCACCGTAACTTCAGAAGAAATAAGAGAGTCTTTGCAGGAACCCCTGCGGGCGATCCTGGAAGTAACCAAGATTTCCCTTGAGCGCACGCCTCCCGAGTTAGCCGCGGATTTAATCGAACACGGTATTGTTATGGCCGGCGGCGGCTCATTGCTTAAGGGGCTGGATAAGCTTATCTCGGAAGAGACCGGGCTGCCTGTTCATGTTGCCGATGATCCGGTCACGGCGGTAGCCAACGGCACAGGTAAAGTGCTCAATGAAATTAAATACCTTAAGAAAGTGACCGTTTCCATAAAACCCGAATTAAATACCTGATATACCGGCAAGAAAAATAAAATGTGTTTAATCTCAAAGACAAAAAGTTAATTCCCTTCTTAGCAGCCGTTTTACTGCTTATCTTCCTGTCTATTTCCATAATAATTTTAAGGATCCCGGTATTGGCTGTTTCCCGCCAGCCGTTTAGCCTGCTTACTTTTTTACAGCGTGAACTCGGCGGCTTAGTTTTTTACCACCATAATCTCGTTGCAAACGAAAGGCTAAAAAAAGAAAATGAGCTTTTGAGGTACAGGCTTAACGCTCTGGAGGAAGCCTCCCGGGAAAATACACGCCTGAAAGAGAGCCTTTCTTTTAAGCGAAAGTCCGCGTTCAGAATTATTGCCGCCAGGGTAATTATCCGGCCCGCGGATAATTGGTCGTCAGGTTTGATTATCGATAAAGGAAGCTCTCAGGGGATAAAGAAGGGCCTGGCAGTAGCCACATTTTCAGGTTTAGCCGGCAGGGTAGTTGAAACTACAGACTCAACGGCTAAGGTAATGCTGCTTTGCGACCCGAACCTCGGGATTTCCAGTTTAGTCCAGCGTTCGCGCCAGGAAGGCCTGGTTTGCGGGACGCTGGGCGCTAACCTGATTATGAAATATTTACCCGAAGACGCCGATATAAAATTAGGGGATACCATAGTCAGCTCCGGATTAAATGCTACTTACCCTAAGGGTTTGCTTATCGGAAAAGTGGTGGATATCGGCAGGGATTTTTCCGGCTTAAGCCGGTTCGCCGTCGTTAAACCGGAAGTTGACCTCTCCAATATTGAAGAAGTCCTGGTTATTATTCCATGAAGCTTTCAACTTTAGCGGTTATTGCCTTAGCCCTGGGGTTATTCCAGTTAACCTTCCTGCATTATTTTAAGGTTTTCGGGGTTCAGCCCGATCTTTTTCTGCTCGGCGTTATCCTGGCCAGCTTTTTCCTTCCCGCGCGCCGGGCAATTATTTTCAGCCTAGCGCTAGGCATATTTAAAGATGCCTTTATTCTCTCCGCGTTCGGCCTGGATATATTATTATTTTCACTCTGGAGTTTTCTGATCGTAAAAATAACCCGTAAGGTATCCCTGGAGGATAACCTGAGCCGGACGCTCCTGGTTTTTATAATCGCGTTGCTGCATAATATTATCAGCGGGTTGGCGCTGGTTTACTCCGGGAGCTTTATTCCCCCGGGCATATTCCTGCGCGTTGTTTTTTTAGGCGGGTTATACACGGCGCTGGTTTTGCCGTTAATTCTAAAAATAATTAAAGTCAGGATACCATGAGAATCAGGGTTGTTACTTGGTTGGTGACCGGAATGTTTTTGCTGCTCATTTTCGGGCTGCTTAACCTGGAAGTTATCCACGGCAGAGCCTATCGTGACCTGGGGAATAAGAATTGCATCAGGTTAATCGGCCAGGACGGCAGCCGGGGCAGGATAATTGACCGCCGAGGCAGTGTTATTGCCGGTAGCAAACTTTCTTATGATTTCATGATTTTACCCCAGGACCAGGCCCAGCAGGAAAAGATAATCTCCAGTGCTTCGCGCATACTCCATAAGAGCACAAAGGATTTAAAAGACGCCTTCAAAAATAATTATATTTCTTCATCCATGCCGGTAACTCTCGCCAGAAATATCAGCATAAAAGAGGCTATTGCCCTGGATGAGCTTAAGGTAGACCTGCCGGCGATAATAGTGCAGCCTAACCCGGTGAGGCATTATCCGCAGGCAAAGCTTGCCAGCCATGTTTTAGGTTATGTCAGTGAAATTGACCGCTGGCGCCTGACCAGGCTTGAGGATTACGGTTATAAAACCAAAGATATCGTTGGTTTTGGCGGAGTAGAGGAAAGGTATGATTATTACCTGCGTCAGGAAGAGGGAGGGACTTCTTTTGAAGTAGACCACCGGGGAAAGTTTATCCGTACTTTAGGATTCAGGCCTCCGCTTAACGGTAAAGACATCCAGCTAACCCTGGATATTAAAATCCAAAAGATAGCCGAGAATTATCTCTCCGGGCGAAAAGGAAGCGTAGTTATCATGGACCCGTATACGGGAGAAATTTTTGCCATGGCCAGCGCTCCCGGGTTTAGCCCGTCGGTTTTCGCGGAAAAAAATAACTCCGCGATCTCCAGCCTTTTCAATAACTCAAACTCTCCTTTGATGAACCGGTCAATAAGCGGGGCGTATCCTCCGGGTTCGGTATTTAAACTTGTGGTGGCGGCTGCGGCTTTAGAAAATAAAAAGATTAACCTGGGCACGTCTTTTCTTTGCCAGGGCGCTACGCTTGTGGGTAGGCGGCAATTTAAGTGTTGGAGCACTCACGGGCAGCAAAATTTACTGGAAGCTATTACGCACTCCTGCGATGTTTTTTTCTATAAGACCGGATTGCTGGTAGGGGCTCAAGTTCTGCATGACTACGCGCTTAA
>JAQUMI010000049.1 GCA_028718225.1 Candidatus Omnitrophota bacterium
CAGTGAATAACGTCAATACCATAATTGCCTCAAAAATAAAGGGCCTAATTCCTGATTTTAAGAAAGTAGATAGCCTGCTCATTAAATTAGACGGGACGGAAAATAAGGCTAAGCTCGGCGCTAACGCCATTCTCGGCGTATCTTTGGCAGTAGCCAAGGCTGCGGCATTATCCAAGAAGCAGCCCTTGTATAGATTTTTAGGCGGTGAAAAGGCCAGGCTCTTGCCTATTCCGTTAATGAATATCTTAAACGGCGGCTTGCACGCGGATAATAACCTGGATATCCAGGAGTTTATGATTATGCCGCTAGGCGCTGAGCGTTTTAGCGAGGCCCTGCGCATGGCTGTTGAAGTTTTCCATAATTTAAAGGTACTGCTTAAATCCAAGAAGCTCTCTACTTCTGTCGGAGACGAAGGCGGGTTTGCCCCGAATCTAACCTCTAACCACGAGGCCCTGGAGTTGATTATCCAGGCTATTGAAAAAGCAGGGTATAAACCCGGCAAGGACGTTGCTTTAGCCCTGGATTGCGCTGCCAGTTCATTCTGGAAAGACGGTAAGTATAATTTTGAAAATTCCGAGAAAACTGCTAGCGACCTGATCCAGATTTATACTGCATGGTTGAATAAATACCCTATTATTTCTATTGAGGACGGTTTAGGCGAGCATGACTGGAGCGGCTGGCAGGAGATGACCCGGAGCTTAGGGGATAAATTGCAGTTGGTCGGCGATGATATCTTCGTTACTAACCCCAGGATATTCAAAAAAGGGATTGCACAAAATTTAGCCAATGCTATACTGATAAAAGTCAACCAGATCGGTTCGCTCTCTGAGACGCTGGAAGCAATAAACATCGCCAGGAGAAATAAATATAAAGCGGTTATATCCCACCGTAGCGGTGAGACCGAGGATACGACGATTGCCCATTTGGCGGTGGCCACATCCTGCGGCCAGATTAAAACCGGTTCGCTTTCGCGTACCGACAGGATCTGCAAATACAATGAGCTCTTAAGGATTGAAGAAGAATTGGGCTCTAAGGCAGTCTACGCGGGCACGCTCTGGAAGAAATAAATGTTAGCCACATTAAAAAAGGCGTTCTGGATTTTTGGGTTGGCAGTTTTTATTTTGATTTTGTTCCTTCCGGGCCTGACTAGGTTACAGGGCCTAAAGGATAAGAACCGCGACCTAGAAGACAAAATCAAGCGCCTGAATATAGAAAACGCTCTTTTACAGCAGGAAATAATCAAGATTGAGAATAACCCGGTTTATAAGGAGATGATTGCTCGGGAAAAGATGGGCGTAGTCAGGAAAGGCGAAATTCCCATTAAGATCGTCCCGCAGAAAAAGAAGAGGTAAATATTATCTTTTGCCGGCAGATTAGTGTGTTATAATATAAATCGTTATTTGAAAAGTTTCGCGGGGTGGAGCAGCCTGGTAGCTCGCAAGGCTCATAACCTTGAGGTCGACTGTTCAAATCAGTCCCCCGCAACCAATAAAAAGCCCGTCAAAAAAATTGGCGGGCTTTTTATTAAATATGGTATAATCTAGGATACTAAAATGTTTAAAGATAGGGAAGACGCAGGGAAAAAACTGGCCAGGGCTTTAAAAAATTATAAGGATAAGGGCGCGCTTGTCTTGGGCATACCCAGGGGCGGGGCCGTGGTCGGCTATGAAGTAGCCAGGTACCTTAATGCCGACTTTTCAATTGTCATATCCAGAAAATTGCCTTTTCCGGGTAACCCTGAATTCGGGTTCGGTGCGCTTGCCGAAGACGGGAGCCTGTTTATTCTCGGAGAATACGAAGAATTGCTTCCGCGGGTATTGTTTGATAAGATAGTTGAAGAACAGAAAGCGGAAATTACCCGGCGCATATTGGCCCTGCGTAAAGGAGAAGGCCTGCCGGAAATTGCGGGCCGCACGGTCATACTCGTGGATGACGGAATTGCCATGGGCTCTACTTTGCGGGCAGCCATACTCTTGTGTAAAAATAAAAAAGCGCAAAAGATCATCGCGGCCAGCCCTGTTTCAGGAGAGGGGATGGATAAGGAGCTGCTGGATATTGTTGATGAGGCCGTAATCCTGGAAAAACCAGCGTTCTTCAGGGGAGTTGCTCAAGGTTATCAGGATTGGCACGATGTCCCTGACGAGGAAGTAACTGAGATAATTAAAAAGTGGAAAACACATGGGAAAAACCTGGAATTTTAAAGATATTTTAGGCGCATTTGAGTTTCCCGAAGCAGATAAAATCCGGAGCCTTTATTTTCCGCTTTGTAACCAGGCTCTAATGTCTTCTCTCTCTCCGGACTTACACGGCGATATTAAAAGCGGGCAAAATTCCTTTCTGCTAGAACCCGTCTCGCGCATAAATCTTAATTCTTTACGCGCCTCAAGGAATTTCTGGGTATATATTGGCCGCGATAAGGTCTGGTCGGCAACCGGGGTTTCCAAAAATTTAAAACAAATCCAGGAAGACAGTTTTACTCTCCGGGCCGGGCTTCTCTGGCAGAAGATTACGCGGGAAAATAAAAAAATAGGCCTCAAAGCAGAGATCCTTTCTTTTATTCCGGCCTCGGCTGAGCCGGTAGAAATAATGCAGGTCAAGTTTACCAACATCAGCGCTAAAAAAATAAAATTCATCCCTAGCGCAGCTATTCCCCTTTATGCCCGCAGCGCGGATAATATCCGCGACCACCGCCAGGTAACTTCTCTGCTGCAGCGCATAACCTTGAATAAATACGGTGTTGTCTCCAGGCCTACGCTTGTTTTTGATGAAGCAGGGCACAGGCCGAATCAAGAGTATTATTTTGTTTTGGGTATTGACGCTAAAGGGCACTCTCCGCAGTATATTTATCCGACGCAGGAGATGTTCTGCGGAGAGGCGGGGGATTTAGAAGCGCCGGAAGCGGTTCTGAAAAATCTTTTACCTTCTGCCAGGCCGATCCAGGGCCGGGAGCCGATGGGGGCTTTACGTTTTAGAGAAGCAAGCCTTAAACCCGGGACAAACTATTCTTATGGCCTGATTATGGGTATTACCCGGGAGGCGCAGGAGATCAGGCGCTGCCTGAATAAATTTAATTCCGCCGCAAAAATAGAGGCCAGCCTTAAGCAAACCAGGGCTTATTGGCAGAGCATATCCCGCAGCGTAAATATTTCCAGCGCCAATTTTGATTTTGACCGATGGTTTAGCTGGGTGAATATCCAGCCGGTTTTAAGAAAAACTTTCGGCTGTTCGTTCTTGCCGGATTTTGATTACGGCAAAGGCGGCCGCGGCTGGCGGGACCTCTGGCAGGATGGCCTGGGTTTATTGTTGAACGACCCGAAAGAGGCGCGCACTCTTCTTCTGAATAATTTTTGCGGCGTAAGGATAGACGGCTCTAACGCGACGATCGTGGGTAAAAAGCCGGGAGAATTCATTGCTGACCGTAATGCGATCAGCCGGGTCTGGATGGACCACGGAGTTTGGCCGTTGATAACTACGGATCTCTATATCAACGAAACAGGGGATGCGGGTATTTTATTTAAAGAGGCAGGCTATTTTTGCGATCAGCATACCTGGCGCTCCGCGAAGATCAACCGCAGCTGGTGCGCGGGCGAGGGGCACAAGTTAAAAACTATAACGGGTAAAATTTATCGGGGTTCGGTTTACGAGCATCTTTTACTCCAGAACCTGATCCAGTTTTTTAATGTCGGGCCGCACAATCATATTCGCCTGGAGGGAGCGGATTGGAATGACGGGCTGGATATGGCGCAGAAATTTGGCGAGAGCGTGGCTTTCAGCGCGATGTATGCCTGGAATTTAAGCAAACTTGCCGAATTACTGTTAAAGACAGGAAGGCCCAATATCACTCTGGCCAAGGAGATGAAGATCCTCCTTAGGCATTTTGATTACGGCAATAAAAAAGAAAAACATAAAATCCTTGAGCAATACTTTACTAAAACGGAAAAGTGCCTTTCGGGCAAAAAGATATCCGTAGCTACGGCCGCGTTAGCGCGCAACCTTAAAATAAAATCCTTGTGGATGCAGCAGCATATTCGGAAAACCGAATGGCTCAATACCGGGTTTTTTAACGGTTATTACGACAATAAGCAGAAACGCGTAGAAGGAAAGGTAAACGGTTTATTGAGGATGTGTCTGGCCTCCCAGGTTTTTCCGCTTATGTCCGGAGTTGCCGATAAGCAACAGGCTAGTGAAATCATCAAGAGCGTAAACCGGTATCTTCTGGACAAGAAGCTTAAAGGCTATCATTTGAATACTGATTTTAAGGCCTCCCAGCCTGACCTTGGCCGCGCGTTCTCCTTTGCTTACGGCGATAAAGAAAACGGTGCGATTTTTAGCCACATGGTAGTGATGTATGCCTATGCTCTCTATGCCCGCTCTTTCGTGCAGGAGGGGTGGAAAGTGTTAAGCTCTCTTTATGGGCTTAGCGCTAATATCGCCAATAGCCGGATTTATCCCTGCCTGCCGGAATATTTTAACGCTCAAGGGCAGGGCATGTATGCCTATTTGACCGGTTCAGCCAGCTGGTTTATCCTTACTCTTATAACGCAGGCCTTTGGCGTGCGGGGAGAGGACGGAGATTTATTAATTGAGCCGAAATTAACGGCCGGGCAATTTGAAGGAAAATCCACGCTCAGCATTACCCGATCTTTTAGCGGCGTTCAAGTGCAGGTAAATATCTCTAACCCTAAGAGATTGGATTACGGCAAGTACAGAATATTAAAAGCCTTTCTGAATTCTAGGCCTTTAGCGTTAGCCGGCCCGCAGCGCATCCGCATCAAACGCAAGGCCTTGACCCGCAAAACCC
>JAQUMI010000050.1 GCA_028718225.1 Candidatus Omnitrophota bacterium
TCAATCCGTAACTCTGGGCCAGCTTATCCGCTGCCTGGGCAAAACGTTCAACCGGCCAAACTTTAGAAGGGCAGCTTGCCGCAGGATGGATAGCCAAAAGTTTATCTGCCTCATGTATATTCTCCTGGCTTTTGCGCTCTCTCACCGAATATGTCTTAACCTTATTTAGATTAATCATGGCGAAGTAATAATTTTAGCACAATCTGGCGCTAAATCAACTAGATATTTACATATCCTTGTGCGGGTTTTGCCTTGCCTTATTTTTCACAAGGACGGCCTCTCGGCCTGCAGACGCCCTGCTCCGAAACAAGCCAAATCACCCGCTAAAGGACAACAATAAATTATGCTTATAAATGACGCGAGCAAGTTACGCAGATGGAGATTTTATAAAAAGATAGGCCAGAATTATATTTATATAAAATAAACCTGACCCCATTTCTTAGGCTACGGCGTACATGTTTGCAATGTTTTCCCGCTTATGTATAGTTGATAGAAACAAGAGGGCGTCCTGTCTGAAAAGTACACCCAACAGCCATCACCAGGACTCGAGCCTCCTCCTACGCCGTTCTGGTGATAATAACTTCGCGATGCGGTGCTAGGATTACTTACGCTCATAATAGTCTCTCCATCAATAGTTACTACAATGGGCCAGACATTATTTACAGGATAAGTTCCATAAACCGCATAATAACCCAATAATGCCTGTCTTATCACATCTAGAGTGCCATACGCTTGTGATTTCTGGGCTTTACCTACGTTAGCAAAATATCGCGGGATAGCAACAAGAGCAAGGATGCCGATGATTACTACGACAATGATCAATTCAATTAAGGTAAAACCATGTCCTTTTGGTGATAGACTTTTTTTAAAAGGTATAGCCATGACTATTTAGTTTATTCTCCTACCCCTCCCAGCTTTATCAAGGGGTTTTGGGGTAGGATGTTAGCCTATAGTTAATGAACCTTCGCATGAATGGAATGTATTACCAAGTTTTGTATCGGCTCATATGGATGATCTATGTTGTACAGCAATTCATACATGGCATTGTGCCATCCATACATAACCCATACTGGCATGAGTAGGCTCCACCATTTGGGTGATATTCACCATACATCCATGGGGTTACAGTACATGCGTTGGTATCATTATTATAGCCGTATTGCCAAATGCTGGTACCGGGGCGAGCCAGATTTATAATAGTATCTCCATCAAGAGTAACTATAATGGGCCAAGTGCAGGGGGTAGGATAAACGCCATTAACTGCGTAGTAAGCCAGCAGTGCTTGTCTAATTGCATCCAAGTTAGCGTACACCTGGGCTTTTTGGGCTTTGGCTACGTTAGCAAAATATCGCGGGATGGCAACAAGAGCGAGTATGCCGATAACTACTACGACAATGATCAATTCAATGAGGGTGAAAGCTTTCCTGGGCAGATTCATTTTAAAATTGTATCCGCGGCAGAGATTACATCTTCAACAGTGATCGCCTTCAGGCAGGCGAATTGTTTCTGGCAATTGTGCGCCCGGCATTCAATACAGCCAACTTCTTTATGCAGGATTTTATCCTTGCGACCGACCGGCCCCCAGCGCCTGGGGCTAAGGCCTGCCTGGTTCCGTCCGAATATGGAAATTACCGGCGTGCCTACGGCGCAAGCAATATGCACCGGCCCGGAATCATTGGAGATAAATAACGCGCACCTTTTTAACAGGCTGGCTAATTGCGAAACAGAAGTTTTTCCTGCCAGGTTAATTACGCTTGAGCGCATATGCTTAACCAGAGCCTCGGCGAGTTTTAAGTCTCTGGGCCCGGCCACAATAAAAACTTTCAATCCGTAACTCTGGGCCAGCTTATCCGCTGCCTGGGCAAAACGTTCAACCGGCCAAACTTTAGAAGGGCAGCTTGCCGCAGGATGGATAGCCAAAAGTTTATCTGCCTCATGTATATTCTCCTGCTTAAACAATTCTTTTACCCACTCCTCGGATTCGGGTTTAAGCGGCATATATAAATCTTTTTCCTGCGCCTCAATATTCAGATGCTTTAATAAATCCAGATTATATTCCAGTTCATGTTTCTCGCCTAACTGCTTGGTATGCTTGATCCTGTCGGTAAGCAGAAAACCGAGCTTACGGTCATAGCCCACTCTTCTAGGTATACCGGCTAAAAAACTAACCAGGTGCGCGCGGTTAACCGGGTGCAGAATAAGCGCCAAGTCAAATTTCTTTTTCTTTAAGCCCCGGCTAAACTTAAGAGAATTCAGCCAGCTTTTATGCGCTCCGTCTTTGTCATAAATAATTACTTTATCTAAATAAGGGTTACCTTCCACAATATCTTTTGCATAAGGAGAGACCATCATGGCGATATAGGCCTGCGGATACTTATCCCTTAATGCCTTGATCACCGGCGTGGAGAGGAGCACATCGCCTATCCTGTCGGTGCGCGCAATCAGTATACGTTTAAAATTCTGCTTTGCGTAAGCCTTAAGGGGCAAACCACAGCTCGTTAAGATACCCTTAGCTGCCCCGAACACATCATCTACCTTGACCAAAGACATACATTCTAATGTCCCGAATTTACATTGTGCTTTTTGGCAGGGCCGGCAGGATATTTCTTTTTTTACGACATAAGAATCTTTTGACCAGGGGCCGTATTTCTCCTCATCGGTTATCCCGAATATAGCGATTACCGGAATATCCAGATAACTGGCCATATGCAAGTTCGCGCTATCATTGGTAATTAAAAGACTGGCCTTCCTTAATAAACAAGCCAACTCCCCTAATGTCGTCCTGCCGCCCAAATCTAAAATAGCCAGACCCACAGCTTTAGTTATATATTTATTGGTTTCTACGTCCCCCTTGTCCCCAATCAGGATTATCTTTACCGGGAATTCTTCCCTTAACTTCCTAACTAACTCGGCGAACCTTTGCTTCGGCCATCTCTTGGTGTGGCTGCGGCTGCCCGGCGAGAGCACGACGATCCTGTCATCCTTGCCGATATTATTTTCCTTGAATAACCTTTCCATCCGCTCATTGTCCTTTGGGGCAGAATAGAGCGATTTAACCGAGACAGGCAAAGTTTTGATCTTGGCTATATCTTTAATCCTGTAAAGATGCCTCTCCTTCATGTGCTTGAGGTGAGCGGGGATTTTTAAGCAAGCCGAGGTTCTATACCTGGCCGGAAGGATCGCGCCCAGGAAACTATTGCGCAGATCCACGATTAAATCGAATTTTTCTTTCCTTAAACTATTAAATAATTTGATATTTTCCCACGCTGTATTCTTTTTATCGAATAAGATAAATCTATGCACGGCCGGGTTGCTTTCAAATATCTCCCTGGGCCGCTCTCCGGATAAGACCGTGATCTGCGCTGCGGGAAAATTTGCGCGCAGCTGGTCCAATACCGGCAGGCTAAGCAGCGCGTCGCCGATATTGCTTAAGGAAATAAATAAAATTTTATTGACCATTTAGTTTTTTATTTCTCTGAGCACGTCGGTTGGTTTAATGGCTTTCATACAGCGGTTATCTTTACAGTGCACCGCATAACAGGGGATAACGCAACCGACATCTTTCTGTAAAATCCTGACGTTCTTTGCTGGATACGGCCCGGTTATTTCGGGGGTAGTGGGGCCAAAGAGGGCGATTATTTTTTTAGCGCCTAGGCTATTAGCAATATGCAAAGGGCCGGTATCGGCAGTAATAAATAAATCCGCTCTTTTCGCCAAGGCCCCCAGTTGCTTGAGGTTAAAGACGCCGCAGGCAATGAGCGGTTTATGCAGCATTCTTCCCTGGATATCCCTACAGAGCGACAAGTCATTATGCGAACCACTGATAATCACTTTTGCGCCGAATTCCTCGATTAATTTATCCGCCAGCTCTGCCCAGTATTCTTTGGGCCAGCGCTTGGGCATCCAGTTCCCCCCGGGGTTGATTACCGCGATAAAATCGCCTCTGGCCACCGAATTTTTATCCAGGAAATTTTCCACGTAAGCAGTATCTTCCTCGCTGACAAAAAATTCCGTATAGCGGTCTTCAACTTTTAATCCGGCCTTTTCGATTACGCTCAAATAATAGTCTATGCGATGCAGCGAATCCCTCCGGGGAGGCATAATTTTTTTGGTCAACAAAAATCCTCTCTTCTTGGTATGATGGCCTATCCTTTCGGGTATGCCGGCGAGGCGGCAGATAAGCGCGCGGCTAAAGGAGCGGTGCAAAAGGAAAACTACATCAAATTTTTTTTCTTTAAGCACGCGCACAAAATCCAATTGCTGGAAAATCCCTTTATGCCGGTCTTTTTCGTCAAAGATGATAATTTCATCCAGATACGGGTTTCCTTTCAGGACCGGATAACACCTGCTGGGAACGATGCAGGCGACAAAACTCCCCGGAAAGTTACGCCGGACATTCCGGATTACCGCCGTGGAGAAAAGCACATCCCCCAGCCAGTTGACGTTAAAAATAAGGATCCTTTTATTTTCCGGCATTATTTCCTGCGTTTAAGTTCCCGCATAAAATTATAATAACCGCTTGTTTCTACCCAAAAAAT
>JAQUMI010000051.1 GCA_028718225.1 Candidatus Omnitrophota bacterium
ACGCGGCTAAAGACGCCCAGGGGCTTAACGAGAAGAAAATCGCGGAATTAGAGCAGAAGTTAGCTTCGGCGCGCATTCTGGATGGGGATATCCGTACGGATGAAGTTCTAATCGGCGCTACTGTCCGGCTTAAGGACCTGGATACAGGTGAGGAGTTAACCTATACCCTGGTTTCGGAAGAGGAAGCGGATTACGAGCAGGGAAAAATCTCGGTTTCTTCTCCGATCGGAAGCGGCCTTTTGAACCACAGATTAAACGAAATAGCTGAAATTAAAGTCCCCGCCGGCCTCCTCAAGTACCAAATTCTCAAGATATCCAGAGAGTAATTTCTCAGGGCTATTTATCCTTGACCCTCATCCCAATTTGAGGTAAGATAAGCCTTAAATTACAAATTAATCAGAAATTCCTTTCCCATGAAAGATAAAATCGTAGCCTGGATAAGAAAAAAGGCCAAAGACGCCAAAGCCAAAGGGATTATTTTAGGCTTATCCGGAGGCATAGATTCTGCGGTGGTCTGCGCTTTGTCCAAAGAGGCAGTAGGCAAAGAGAATGTGCTGGGATTATTTATGCCTTGCCATAGCCACAGCCGGGACATAAAAGACGCTAAAATAGTGGCTGGAAAACTTAAGATTAAAACCAGGTCTGTGAATCTGTCCGGTGTTTATGATAGTTTTTTAAGGGTCCTTCCTAAGGGCTCAAATTTAGCCCTGGCGAACCTGCGGCCGCGGTTAAGAATGGCTGCTTTGTATTATTTTGCCAATAAATTCAACTACCTTGTCTGTGGCACAGGAAATAAATCCGAACTAATGGCCGGGTATTTTACTAAATACGGGGATGGCGGCGTAGATATATTGCCTATAGCCGGTTTATTGAAAAAAGATGTGCGTAGGCTGGCCAAGGAGTTGGGTATCCCCGTTCAGATAATTACGAAAGCGCCTACTGCCGGGCTTTGGCCTGGCCAAACCGACGAGAAAGAGATGGGCATAACTTATAATGAATTAGACGATATATTATATAGATTGGAACACAAGCAAAAACAGAGAACGGCAAAAGGGAAAGTCGCTAAAGTAGAACGGATGATCGCCAAGTCAGGGCATAAAAGAAACATGCCCGAGATTTGCAATATTTAACGCAAAAGCGGAGGGCTAGATGAAAGAAATACTGGAAGTGTTGGAGAAAGACGGCCGGGCTACTCCTGAAGAGATAGCCAGGGTGTTAAAGAAAAAGCCCCAGGAGGTCAGGAACGCGATCAAGAAATATGAGAAAGAGGGCGTGATCCTAAAGTATAAAGCGGTGATCAATAAAGATTTGGTAAAGGATGAGGATAGGGGGTTGCGCGCGCTCATTGAAGTCAATATAATCCCGCAGAAAGACGCCGGGTTCGATAAGATCGCCGAGAGGATTTATTCATTCCCGGAGGTCGCCAGCTGTTATTTGATCTCGGGCACATATGACCTCCTAGTCATTGTAGAGGGCAAGAATATACATACAGTTTCGAGTTTTGTCGCTGAGAAACTTTCCTGTTTAGAGAATGTCCGCGGGACAACCACCCACTTTCTGCTTAAGAAATACAAGGAAGACGGGGTAATTTTGAAACACAGGGAAGAAAACAAGAGGATTGCGATTTCTTATTGAAACAACAAATGTTTAGGTTAAGAAAATGAAAAACGTTACTTCTAAAAAAGTAGAGCAGATGCAGCCTTCGGGTATTCGGGCTTTTTTTGACTTAGTGCTTGGAATGAAGGATGTCATATCTTTAGGCGTTGGCGAGCCGGATTTTGTCACGCCCTGGGCAATCCGTGAGGCAGGGATTTATTCCCTGGAACAGGGTTTTACCAGCTATACCTCAAACAAGGGCTTGTATAAATTACGCCTGGGGCTATCCCGTTATTTAAAGGCTAAACATGAGCTGGATTATTCTCCCGATGAAGAAATGCTGATTACAGTGGGGGTCAGCGAAGGCCTGGACCTGGCTTTAAGGACGATTATCAACCCTGGGGATAAAATAGTAGTTCCCCAGCCAAGTTATGTTTCTTACGGTCCGGTTACGGAATTAGCCGGCGGCTTACCTATATATATAGATACGACAAAAGATGATTTCAGGTTGACGCCTGAAAAGTTGGAAAAGGCGATTGATAAGAGGACCAGAGGCATAATCTTGAATTATCCGACTAATCCTACCGGTATTTCTTACCGCAAGAAAGAATTAGTGGCTTTAGGCAGGGTAATACTAAAGCATCGTCTTATCTGTATCTGCGATGAAGTTTACGGCGACTTGACTTATGATTTTGAGCACATTCCTTTTGCCGGTTTAGACGGGTTAAAGGAAAATACTATTTATTTAAACGGGTTCTCCAAGTCTTTCGCGATGACCGGTTGGCGCGTGGGGTTTGCCTGCGGTCCTAAAGATATCATTGCAGGCATGACCAAGATCCATCAATATACGATTATGTGTGTGCCGATCACCAGCCAGATGGCTGCGGCAGAGGCTCTGGTTGGCGCAAAGAAACCGGTTGAGGAGATGAAACGGGAATACCGCCGCAGGCGCGCATTCGTGGTGGAGGAGTTAAACCAGATGGGTTTGTCTTGTCATAATCCGCAAGGCGCTTTCTATGTATTTCCGTTAATAAAAAAAACGGGTTTGAGTTCGCTGGAGTTTTCACAAAAGCTCCTTAAGGAAGAAAAAGTTGCGGTTGTCCCGGGAACAGCTTTCGGCGCCTCCGGCGAAGGCTATATCAGGATTTCTTACGCTTCCAGTATGGAAAGTTTGAAAGAGGCGCTGGAGAGAATTAAGAGATTTTTGGGTAGGATTAAGAATGCCAAAAAATAAAACCGGCAATTACGAGATTTATACCAAACAGATCGAGGGACTAGCCAAGGTGGCCAGCCTGATTAATTCCGGGTTATACCTGGAAGAGTTGCTGCGTTTAATTGTGCAGGTTACTGCCGAGATTATGAATTCCAAGATTTCTTCGCTTATGTTGCTTGACCCTGATAAAAAAGAGCTGGTGATCAGGGCTACCCAGTCGATCTCCGAGGCTTACAATAAAAAGTCGAATATAAAATTAGGCGAAGGAATTGCCGGTATGGTTGCCCGGGATAATAAACCGATCTCTGTGCCGGATATAAAGTTAGATGAGCGTTATTTGAACCGCGATATCGCCAGGAAGGAAGGGTTATGTTCGTTAGCCTGCGTCCCTTTAGCGGTAAAGAGAAGAGTAATCGGCGTTTTGAATTGCTATACTTCCAAGAAGCATATATTTTCCAAGCACGAATTAGGTCTCCTTAGCGCTTTAGCCAACCAGGCGGCGATTGCTATTGAAAATGCCGAACTGGATTTAAGGGCGCGTTCTGCCGAAGAGGCCTTAACTACCCGTAAACTCGTGGAGCGGGCAAAGGATATCCTTTCGCAGGAAGCGAATATCCTGCCTTCGCAGGCTTACAGGTTAATCCAGAAGCAGAGCATGGATTCACGTAAGTCCATGCGCGAAGTCGCCGAAGCTATTATCCTGGCCAGGGATATTAAGGGTAAAAAAGCTGACGCCTAGTAAGATAAGACTTGACAAATTTAAATAATATGGTAAACTTTAGTTAAGCAAGGCACAAAGTTTGTGTCTGGCGGAAAAGAACAGAGAAGCGTTCTCACAAGGAGCGCTTTTTTTTGTTTTCCGCATAATGACTTTCTTTTTTAGCAGAGTTTGCTAAAAAAGAGGATATCTTAAGAACGATAGCGTTCTTCTCTGCCCGATAAAGGGTAAGAAAGAACGCTTTTTATTATGCAAAATATGCCTTATGAAGAACAGATAAACGCCTTAACCAAAATAAGCCGGGCCATAGCTTCTGATATTTACCTGGAAGATATCCTTGACCTGGTAGTTTCCGTTACCGCGGAGACGATGGGTTTTAATACCTGTTCATTAATGCTGATTGATGAGAAGAAAAAAAAGCTCCTGATCCGGGCTTCGCAGAGTATCAGCGAAGAATACAATAAAAAACCTCCGCTTAGTATAGGCGAAGGGGTTGCCGGGAGGGCGGTCAAAGAAAGCCGGTACATAGCGGTTAAAGATGTGACTAATGAAAAGGAATATAAGCATAAAGATATTGCCAGGAAAGAAGGATTGTGTTCGCTTTTAT
>JAQUMI010000052.1 GCA_028718225.1 Candidatus Omnitrophota bacterium
ATGCGTAAGTATCGGTTGGGAGCGCCAGTTTGACGAAATCTGTCAAATGCTCAGCCGCGTGCCGGACAATATAACGCTGGTCGTAGGCGGTTATAAAGCTACCGAAAAAGTGGAAGAACTTTTTAATAAATGCCCCACAATCGATATCATTGTCCGGGGTGAGGGCGAAGAAACAATTAAAGAGATATTAAAAAACGAACCGCTTAAAGATATCCTGGGTATCTCTTACCGCGAAAACGGCTTAATAGTGCATAACCTTAACCGCCCGCTTCCCGGCGTAGATATGTTAGGCTCGCCTGACCGCTCTATGCGGCGTACCGAATATTCTTTTGCCTTAAACGGGATAAAAGTAGCGAATATAAGCTTTGACGCTGTGTTAAGCGCGCGCGGGTGCCCTTTTAACTGCAAATTCTGCACTTTCGGCTTAAATCCTCTCGGCCAAAAAAGGAATTATTCCGCTCGTAGCGTCCAGTCCGTAGTAGATGAAATACAAAGCTTAAAAGCCGGGGTGATCATCCTTAGCGACGATGATTTTTTTGCCGATCCCAAAAGGTCAGAAGAAATCTGTGATTTAATTATTGCCCGAAAAATTAAGAAACGTTTTATGGCCCAGGCGCGTATAGATATCGCTAAATACCCGTGGCTGCTTGAAAAAATGGTCAAGGCTGGATTTAAGGCCCTCTTGATCGGCATCGAATCGCCGCATAACTGGATACTTAAGCAGCTCAATAAGGGCTTTGACCAGGAGGCAATCCGAAAATATTTCAAGGTCTTAAAAAAATACCCTATTTTTTATAATGGTTATTTCATCTACGGGAATATCGGCGAGACGGAAAAAGAAATGCTTTATATCGGGCAATTTGCCAAGGAGATCGGAGTTGATTCCATTGCCTGTAATAAGTTAAGGATTGAGAAATTCTCCGCCTTAAGAGAACTCGCGGAAAAAACTTCCGGCTATCATGTGACGGATAGGGGCGAGCTCTATTCCGATAAATATAGCCACGCCGCCTTAAAGAAAATAGGCCGGCGGATAAAATTTTCTTTTTATACTCCCTCAAGATACGTAAAAATACTCTGGAAGAATATTTTTGTGGTAAAGTTTCTTACCCCCAAAGAAATACTCTTCTTCTTATCCGCAGCGCCACGCATTTTTTTGAGCGTAATCACAAGAGAAAGCCACCGCGGCAGGCTCGGGGATTCCCTGAAAAGAACATTTATAAGTAACAAGAGGTAATGTTGAAACGTTGTTATTGGTTAATTCTTGGTGTTTTTCTTATTTCCGGGTGTGCAAGCGTGCGGCACGCCGTTCCGGAAGATTTATTAAATGGCGCCCAGGTCTCCGGTATGCAGGATATAAGGGCATTTAGCGGGATACCGAGTGATGTTTTTAAGCGGGATTTTGTGGCGTTATTGGAACAAGAAGAAAAAAATGATCCTTCTTTCTTTAATTTTAAAGCCAGCCGGACTTATTTTATGCTTGTTATCTCGGGAGGAGCCGCCAATGGAGCTTACGGAGCGGGGCTGCTTAGCGGGTGGTCAGAGTCCGGAACGCGCCCGGTTTTTAAGGCCGTTACAGGTATAAGTACGGGAGCAATAATCGCGCCATTTGCCTTCTTAGGAAGTAAGTATGATTATAAATTAAAGGAATTTTACACAAAACATTCCACAAAGGATGTTATGCGGATGCGTATCCCATTTATTAATTCCTTTCTCAGCACTCGTCCGTTGGAGCGCCTTATTGAACGGTATTGTGACGCAAGGTTGCTAAAGGAAATCGCTATTGAGCATAACAAAGGCCGCAGGCTCTATGTGGGAACGACTAACCTGGATGCGCAGCGTCTGGTTATCTGGGATATGGGGAAGATTGCCTCTATAGGCGATGATAAGGCTTTAAAGTTATTTCGTAAAATCATCTTGGCATCGGCATCTATTCCGGTTGCCTTCCCGCCGGTCTATTTAAACGTAGAGGCCAATAATAAGAAATATGACGAGATGCATGTTGACGGCGGTATAAGCAAGCAAGTGTTCTTTCTTTATGGCGTCTTGCAGGGATTTGATAAAGCCCTTAAAGAAAAGGGAGTGAATATCTCTAAGATTAAATACGAAATTTATGTAATAAGAAACGGCTATATTGACCCTTTATATAAAGAAGTCCCCGATAAGCTTTCGGCAATCGCTGAGCGCACGGTTGACACTATGACTAACGCTCAAAGCATAGGCGATCTTTATCAACTCTACGTTTTCGCCGAAAACGGTAAGGGCGATTTTAATCTCGCTTATATTCCGGCAACCCATATATCGAAAGCAAAAGAACCTTTTGATCCTGTTGAAATGCGGAAGCTTTTTGATCTTGGTTTTAAGGAAGCTCAAGAAGGCTATAACTGGAAGAAGGCCCCTCCCGGGATAGATAAAGACAAAATTAACAAATTGTATTAGGGCAAAGGCGGATATAAACAGGGCAGGGATCAGGATTAGTGTTTAAGACTTTGCGCTGATCTATAAACAAAAAAGCCCCGATTCCTGCTACTTCTCGGGGTTCTTTTGTAGGTGATAGGCCTAATAGCTCCCGCTATCGTCCTAACCTCCTTGTTGCTGTGTTTCTGTTTCTCCCTACACATATAGTATGCCATATATTTTCCTGGATTTCAAGTCCCTCCTAAAAAATGCTGCTTTAATCCTGGGCCGGGTATAGTATAATATCTAAATATGAATACTCCGCAGGATACCCCTATCCGATATTTAAAAGGCATCGGGCCAAAAAGGGCCAAGGTTTTTGCCCAGGCCGGTATTAATACCGTAGAGGAGCTCTTTTATTATTTTCCGCGGCGCTATGAAGATCGCACTAACTTTGTTCCGGTTGCAGGGCTAAAGCCGGGAGAGATCCAGACGATCAAGGTAAAAGTCCTGGCTTTGGGCCAGCATGATTCCTGGCGCAGGCGCAGGTTTAATATAACTGAAGTAGCAGTGGGAGATAATACAGGGAAAGTAAACTGCGTCTGGTTTAACCAGCCGTATCTGGCAAATTATTTTAAGCCGGGGACAGAGGTCATTTTATATGGAAAAGTTGAGCTTTATGGCGTAAAACTCCAGATGAGCAACCCGGAGTTTGAGGTTTTAGCTGATGAAGCTGATGCCCGGCTTGCTGCCGGCGGCCTGGTCCCGATTTATTCTTTGCCCGCAGGATTTTCGCAGCGGTCCCTGCGCCGCCTGGTCAAGAATGCCCTGGATAAATACCTTCCCAGAATCAAAGAGTGCCTGCCTTACGATATAAGGAAGAGGAATAACCTGCTGAATTTAGCCAAGGCTTTAATAAATATCCATTTCCCGGAAAATCCTGAGCTGCAAAAAGAAGCTTACCGGCGCCTTAGCTTTGAGGAATTCTTTTTGTTCCAACTCCCGATTATTTTACGTAAATTAAAGAGAAAAGATAAAATAGGCATAGCGCATAAAGCAGAGGGGGAGCTGCTTAAGGATTATATTTCCCGTTTACCTTTTCAATTTACCGCCTCCCAGAAAAAAGTAATAGAGGAGATAAAATTAGATATGGCCTCTTCCAGTCCTATGCAGCGGCTTTTACAGGGGGATGTGGG
>JAQUMI010000053.1 GCA_028718225.1 Candidatus Omnitrophota bacterium
CCGTAATCAAAGATACCAACCGCCTGGCGCTTTTAGCGGATATTGATATCCTGGCCCACCCAGGCTTGATCAGCGATGAAGATACTCTGCTGGCTAAAAAAAGAGGAATATCCCTTGAGCTGACCAGCCGGTCAGGCCACGCCGATACCAACAGCCACGTAGCCAAACAAGCCAGAAAATTCGGCGCCAAATTGATCCTGAACAATGACAGCCACGCGCCGGAAGATATTATTTCTCCCGATGAATTAGCCAATATCGGTGTCCAGGCCGGGCTATCCGGGGAAGAGATCGAAAAAATTTACGGGGATATAACAAATCTTCTAAAAAAGAGGGGGGATAGATGAAAATTTTTAGCCAGGGAGTTTTCCTATATATTATATGCTGCCTGCTACCTGTTTTCTTCCTGGGCTGCGCTTCGCTTTCCGATAAAGGACAGTCTGGCAGCGCCCAATCCTTGCAAGCCCAGTCAATCCTGAAATTTTCCGATTTGCCTGCGCCTAACGGATTTAAAATACTACCCAAGGATTCCTACTCCTTTGAAAGTTCCGGGATGCGCGTAGGCTTATTAAGATACCGGGGCAAGGCCAGCCTGGACCAGGTAGTCAATTTTTATAAAGAGCAGATGCCTATGTATAACTGGACCCTGCTGAACATTACCGAGTACGGCGATTGCATCATGAATTTTGAGCGGGAAGCGGAGAGCTGCATTATCGGCATAGTCCCCAAAGGAGACAAGGTAACTATCAGCATAGCTTTCGGTCCTAAAGCCCCGCTTTTGCCTAAAAAAACCAGGCCGGTGGTAAAATGAGTAAAATTTAAGAAAATGCTTGACAAATATCAAGTTATATGTTAAAAAAGAACAAAGTGTTTGGGTAAGTAGAAATCATCTAGGTCAATAATTTCTTAAAACCTAGTTAATATAAAAATCCAAGCAGTTAAAAAAGGAGGAGAAAGAAATGAGTAAACGCTTAATCGTAATACTGACGCTGCTTTTTGTAGTCGGCATAGCATTTGCTGCCTACGCAGAAGTACAGAATGTCAAGGTTTCCGGAGATATCCTGGTGAGCGGATTATCCAGAAATCACTTCGGCCTGATTGCGCCGACAGGAGACAAGGGACAATTAAAACAGAATCTTTTTATGACTCAAACCAGGGTTCGTATTGACGCTGACCTTACTGATAATGTTATGGCAACTGTAAGGCTGATTAACGAACGCGTTTGGAATGGCCAGAATGATACATCGAGCGACGGAAATTCCAAGATCGATCTGGACTTAGCCTATGTTACTTTAAAGGAATTCCTGTATTCTCCTTTAAGCTTTGTGGTTGGCCGTCAGGAAATTCGTTTTGGCAATGGCTTGATTATTGGCAACGCCAAGGTAGCAAATGGTGTAACCAATATTCCTTCTGACTTGACCGAAAGAAAAGCTTTTGATGCTGTCCGCGCAACCTTAAACTATGACCCGCTCGTGATTGACTTTATCTATGCTAAGATAAAGCAGGAAACTTTGAGTACGGCAGTGAGCGGTACAGGTACTACATTAATTTCAGACAAGAATGACATTGCTCTGGCTGGCATTAATGCTACTTACGCTATAACCAAAAATACCAATCTCTCAGCTTATTATTACAATAAGAGAGATAATAATGCCCCTGCTGGAAGAAATAAATCTGATCAGGTAAATACAATCGGCGCTTTGATTTCCAGTACGCCTATTGAAAACCTGACTGCTTCCGTAGAAGGTGCCTACCAATTTGGCAGGAACTCTACTAACAGCCAGGATCAACATAAGGCCTGGGCTTTCCAAGCTATGTTGGATTATACCTTTGCTAAAATCAAAACTACTCCTAAGATCGGCGCTTCCTGGACTTATCTATCCGGGAGCAAAACCGGAAATACCCAGAACGCAGGGTGGGATCCGATGTTCTACGATCAGAAGTTAAACGGTATCACCTATGCGATTCTGCCTTTCACGAATATGAGCGTTATCAATTTAAAGGGCAGTTTCAAACCGATGGATGATGTTACTGTCTCGGCTGTTTACGGGTATTATGACGTAGCCGAGAAAAATAACGCAGGTGCAGCTCTCATCAGCCCATTTACCGCTGATGGCACTAACTCGTATTTGAACACTACCTATACGGGCAAGAGACACCTTGGTGACGCGTTAGACTTAACGGTTACCTATGACTATACCGAAGATGTACAGTTAGCTTTAACTGGTGGTTGGTTTAAACCTGGCCAGGCAATTTCTGTTAAAGAGAAAGATGCCACCCAGTTAATCGGGTCAATGAAAGTAGCATTCTAAGACAACTTATGTAGAAATACCAATCCTCGGGGGAGAAATCCCCCGAGGATTTTTTTTAAGATCAATATGCTTAATCTCGCCTTCATCTTTCATATGCACCAGCCGTATTACCCGAACCTCCTGACCCATAAAACGGAGCTGCCCTGGGTGCGTTTACACGGAGTAAAAGATTACCTGGATATGGTGCAGATACTCGAGCTTTACCCTAAGATCCATAAGACCTTTAATGTTGTCCCGTCTTTATTGGAACAGGTAGAAGATTATGTTTCCGGAAAAGTCCAGGACAGGTTCTTTGAGCTTTCAGCTAAAAAAGCCCAGGAGCTTTCATCCGAAGATAAGAGTTTCATTCTAGCCAATTTTTTCTCGATCAACAAGGATAAGGTAATCTCGCTTTTCCCGCGTTATTACGAATTATACTTTAAAAAACACCGGCACCAGGAGTTCAATACCCAGGATTACCTGGACCTGCAAACCTGGTTTAATCTGGCCTGGATCGACCCATCTTTCCGCCTGAGATTCCCGGAATTAAAAGCGCTCATTGCCAAAGGAAGGTTCTTCACGGAAGAAGAGAAGAGAGTAGTGCTGGATAAACAGCTGGCTATTTTAAAAGATATTATCCCCAACTATAATAAATTCCGGGAGAGCGGCCAGATCGAATTGAGCGTTACCCCATACTATCATCCGATACTGCCGCTGCTTTGCAGCACTAACAGCGCTAAAGAAGCTAACCGCCAGAGCCTCTTGCCCAATCAGGAATTCCGTTATCCGCAGGATGCCCAGGCCCAGATCAACTCCAGCGTTGAATTTTACCAAGAGAGGTTTAAAACAGCCCCCCTGGGCATGTGGCCCTCGGAAGAATCAGTGAGCGAGCAGGTCCTTCCGGCGATAATCGCTGCCGGGATAAAATGGATAGTCGCGGATGAAGCTATACTTTTTAAATCCTTAAAACTAAAAAAGAGGGATACCCGCCTGCTTTATCAGCCGCATTCGCTAAAGAGGGGGGAAGGGGAGCTAAAAATCGTCTTCCGCGACCGTAACCTTTCGGACCTGTTCGGCTTTGTTTACCACAGCTGGAAAGCCGAGAACGCCGTAGCGGATTTTATTTTACACCTGGAAAATATCCATAAGGCTTTTAAGGATGAGGACTCCTTAGTAACTATCG